>JAHHUG010000001.1 GCA_020024085.1 Christensenellaceae bacterium
GATTAGAGAAATGAAAAAAATTGTTAATGAGTTATCTATCGCAATTAAAAAAATTATTCTATTATGTAATATGGTTTAAAAGTGTAAACTTTTAGTAAAGATGTTCTAAAAAAATAGTTTAATAGTTCTATGAAAAATGTTTTTTAACCTATATATATTATATACTTTATAATAAGTTTACAAAAATTTTTATTCGTGTTATAATTTTACTAACTTTTTTATCGAGGTAAAACTATGAAATTTGATTTAAAAGATGCAACTAATATACCAAATTTACTTGTAGTATTTAGAATGTTGTGCACCCCAATATTTGCTGGTTTAGTAGTTTATAATGGTGGTCAAGGTATTACTATTTATATTGGACTTGCAGTATTTGCAATAGCATCAGTTACCGACCTATTTGATGGTATGATTGCTCGTAAGTACAATATGTGTACTGGTTTAGGTTCAGTTGCAGACCCTTTAGCTGATAAGGTAATGCATATTGTGGCTCTTTATTCACTTGCATTGATACAATTTATCAATCCTATTGTTGCAGTACTTATTGCCGTTAAGGAAATTGTTATGATTGTAGCAACTAGCGTGTTCAAAAATAAAGGTATTATTATCCCTGCCAACTTCTATGGTAAAGTGCCTTCAGCATTGCTTAGTGTAGGTGTAATACTTTCATTCTTCCACCCACATATGTTGCACATTGATGAAATTGTATTATTCGCAGCAACTATACTTGCTTATGTAGCATTTGTTCAATATCTACTTATTTGGATAGAGGAGTATAACAAAGCTAAAGCAAATAAGGCTTAAAATGTTAGTTTCTAATGCTGAAATATGGTTTAGTATCCCGTACCATATTGTTGGTTTTATTATGATATTTTTATCATTAGGGATTTTGCTTTTTAGAAAAGTTTATTATAAAAAACACACAGAAACATACAATGCAAAGATAGACATCACTTTTAAGGTATCGGCTTTATTAGTGATGCTTATTGCATGTTTATTATCAATATTGTAAAATTTTTTGAGGTATAGATATATGGAAATGGCTAAAACTTATTCTCCAGAATTTGAAAAAGATATTTATAAATTTTGGACAGACAATCACTATTTTGAGGCAAAGGTAAATAAGGATAAAAAACCTTTTACCATTATGATGCCACCACCAAACATTACAGGACAATTACACATGGGACACGCTCTTGATGATACAATGCAAGATATTATCATTCGTTACAAGAGAATGTCTGGTTTTGAGACTTTATGGTTACCAGGTGTAGACCATGCTTCTATTGCAACCGAGGTTAAAATTGTAGAGAAGCTTCGTAGTGAAGGTATCGACAAGCACGATATCGGCAGAGAGGAGTTCTTGAAGAGAGCTTTCGAGTGGAAGGAGCAATTTGGTGGTAGAATTACAACTCAACTTAGAAGTTTGGGTACTTCTTGCGACTGGTCAAGAGAGGCTTTCACTATGGACGAAAGATGCTCAAAGGCTGTTAAGCAAGTATTCGTAGACTTATATAACAAAGGCTTAATTTATCAAGGCGATAGGATTATTAACTGGTGTCCTTGTTGTGGTACTGCATTAAGTGATGCAGAGGTTGAGTACGAGGAGCAAGCATCAAATTTGTGGTACTTTAAGTATCCATTTGAAGATGGTAGTGGCTATATTACTGTTGCAACAACAAGACCAGAGACAATCCCTGGTGATACTGCTGTTGCTGTTAGCCCTAACGATGAAAAGTACAAAGATGTTGTTGGTAAAATGTTGATTTTACCACTTAATGGTAGAAGAATCCCAGTTATTGCTGATGAGTATGTTGAGGAGGGATTTGGTACTGGTGCTGTTAAGATTACACCAGCTCACGACCCTAACGACTACTTGGTTGGAGAAAGGCATAACCTTGAAATTATCAAAGTAATCAACGATGATGGCAAAATGAATGAGCTATCAGGTAGATACAATGGTATGGATAGATTTGAGGCTCGTGAAGAGGTAGTTAAGGACCTTGACAAGTTGGGTTGTTTGGTAAAAATTGAGCCATATACTCACAATGTAGGTACTTGTTATAGATGTCATACTGCTATTGAGCCATGCTTATCAAAACAATGGTTTGTAAAAATGGAGCCACTTGCAGAGCCTGCTATTAAGGCTGTTCGTGAGGGCAAAACAAAGTTCATTCCAGAAAGGTTTGACAAAACATATTATAACTGGATGGAGAATATCAAAGATTGGTGTATTTCTCGTCAACTATGGTGGGGTCATCGTATTCCAGTTTACTACTGTGAAGATTGTGGCGAGATTATGGCAAGTGTTGATGATGTAAAGGTTTGTACAAAGTGTGGTAGCACTCATATCCATCAAGATGAAGATGTACTTGATACTTGGTTTAGTAGTGCATTATGGCCATTCTCTACCCTAGGTTATCCTGATAAAACAGAGGATTTGGATTACTTCTATCCAACAAGTACTCTTATTACTGGATATGATATTATCTTCTTCTGGGTTGCTCGTATGATATTTAGTGCTATTGAGCATACTGGCGAAGTTCCATTTAAAGATGTTGTTATTCATGGTATTGTTCGTGATGAGCAAGGTAGAAAAATGAGTAAATCACTAGGCAACGGCGTAGACCCACTTAAAGTTATTGATGAGTACGGTGCTGATGCATTAAGACTTGGTGTAATTACAGGTATCAGCCTTGGTGGTGATACAAGATATATCCCTAAAAAGATAGAGAGTTGTAGAAACTTCTTGAATAAGGTTTGGAACGCATCTCGTTTTGTTATGATGAATAAGGAGAATGTAACCATAAAACCACTTAGCGAAGTAAAACTAAACCTTGCTGATAAATGGATACTAAATAAACTTAACAATACTATCAATGAGTGTACAGCACTTCTTGATAAATACGATATGGGTATGGCACTTTCAAAGCTAAATGACTTTGTTTGGAGTGATTTCTGCGACTGGTATATCGAACTTACAAAGCCAGCTCTATACAAAGATGATGAGGAAGAAAGAGCAAATGCTGTTTCAGTACTTGTATATGTACTTCGTGATATTCTTAAGTTGCTTCATCCTTTTGCACCATTTATTACTGAGGAAATCTTCCAAGTATTAACCGATGGAAAAGAGGGTGGATTAATTGTAAGCGAGTGGCCAAAGGCTGTTACTGTTGATTTAACAGGTGCTGCTGAATTTGAAAATATTATGGAGATAATCAAGGGTATTAGAAACACCCGTCAAGAAATGGAGGTTGCTCCTTCAAAGAAAATTAGTATCTACCTAAATATTGCTGAAGAAAACAAATATATGATTGAGGAAGCAAAATCATATATCGAAAAACTTGCTGGTGTATCAAAGATTGAGTACTTGACAGAAAATATTGATAAAGCAAGTGTAATCGTAACAAAGGTTGCAACCATTCAAATTCCACTAGGAGAGCTAGTTGATATTGCTGTTGAGGTTGAAAGACTTGAAAAAGAACTAAAGACAGTTAATAGTGAAATTAAGCGTGCAGAAAGAATGCTTGCAAATGAGGGCTTCGTTGCAAAAGCTCCTGCTAAACTAATTGAAAACGAAAAGGAAAAATTAGCAAACTACACCGAAAAGGCTAAAAAGATAGCAGAGCAAATTAAAGAACTAAAAGCTTAATCTAAATAATGTTTATAAATAGAGTATGGTTTCCATACTCTATTTTTATGATTTAAGAATTATCTATCTGTTAGTGTGTATATTATAATAAGGTAGTAAAAATATTCAATATTGACAAAATCGTTAGTTTATATATACAAAATGACACTTTAAGTATTATATATTGTCAATATGTGTAATAATTAATCAATTGTTATTAAGTAGGGTTTATTTGATTAGCATTTTATTTAAAGTAAAGTTATATTGATAATTTTTTATGCAATACGATTTATAATGATTGAAGTTATTATCTACAAAACATTTGAAAGATGATTATATTAACAAAAAATGTACAATTTTATATATTTTTAAGGTTTTTATTGTATAAATGACATAAAATATTGTTTTATAATTTACTTTACTTATATAATAATATATAATAATAAAGTACAAAAATCTTAATAAAGGGAAATTATTATGACAAAAACAAAAAAACAAAAATATGTTGCAAAGCCTGAAGATTATGTTTCTACAAAAGAAGCCGTAATTTATGGTGCTGCTGATATATTCGGTGGTGGACAAGCTGCATTTTTATCAGTAATTTTGTTAGCATTCTTTACCAACATTATTGGTATTGAGGCAGCAGTTGCTTCTACAATTATCACTGTTTCAAAATTGTGGGACGCTATCTCTGATACTGGAATGGGACTTATATCCGACAATACTCGTTGGAGTAAACTTGGTCGTAGAAGACCTTATATGATAATCGGTGGTATTCTTATTCCTTTTGGACTTGCATTTTTGTTTGCTCCAATACAAGGATTAGGTGCTAATTCAAAGATTGTTTGGATGGTATTTGCTTATATTGTATATTGCACAATTAGTACAATTTCACAAGTTCCATTTATGAGTATGGCAAGCGATATTTCAATGGATTATCGTGAAAGAAACAAGGCTAATACTTGGAAACTTATTTTTGATATTATTTCTGGTGGTTTACTTTACCTTATTCCTTCACTTATTTGGGGACAAGTTTCTGCTGGTAATATGAGTTACTTACAATTCTATTTTGTAATTGTATTTGGCTTTGGTTTATTCTTTGGTATTCCTCTAATTGTTGCTGGCTTTATGGTTAAGGAGCGTGCTCCATTTGACTGTAGCAACAAAGTTAAACTTAAATTGAAAGATTATTTTGCAGGACTAAAAGTTAAGTCTTATCAACATCACATTGTTATGTACGTTAGTGCATTCTTAACAATGGATATTGTATCGGCTCTTGCTATTTACTATACCGACTACATCGGCGACCACTCTGGTCTTGTTACTGGTACACCAGCTGTTATTATGCAAATTGGCGACCTAACAATTAACATGGGTAGTATGTGGGTAATTATGCCTATGATGGTATTTGCTGCTATTGGTATTGTTATTGCATTTGTATTAAAGGCAAAATTTAGCAAACAAGTAGCATTTAGAACATTGCTTCCACTATATATTATTGGTGCAATTCTTCTTGCTTGCTACGACCCACGTTGGGGTAAACCTTACCTAGTACCTATCTTTAGTGGTATTATGGGCCTTGGTTTTGCTGGTGCTCAATCTATGCCATGGCTTATCTTCCCAGATACCGTTGACGTTGCCGAGCTTAAACTTGGTTACAGACCAACTGCTAATATGAGTGGTGTAATGACATTTTGTAGAAAGGCTGCAACTGCATTTGGCGTTGGTATGGTTGGTTGGGTACTTACTGGTGCTGGCTATATTCCTTCTAAAATTAGTGAGACAACTGGAAAAGAAATTTTCTTTGCTCAACCAGATAGCGTATATATTGCAATTAGAGTATTTTTAGCAGTTACAGTAACAGTTCTTATTACAATAGGCTTTATTGCTGCTGTAAGATACAAAGTAACCGATAAAAAACTTGAAAGAATTAGATACTTTGTTGACAAGAGGAACGAGGTTGGTGTAGAGGGCTTTACTGCTGAGGAAAAAGCTGAATACGACAAGCTAATTAAAGAACTTTGCTAAGAGGTAATTATGGAAAATTTGACTGCTAAAGCTGTTGAAAATAATGGACTAAAGCCATTCAAGGATAAGGACGGTTGTTGGACTTTTACTAAAAAAAGTGGTGAAGACTTCAGGATTTTGCAACTTACTGACCTACATTATGGTGGTAGTATCTTTACAAAAAAGAAAGATGCATTATGCAAAAACCTTATTATTAAAATTGTTGAGACTGCTCACCCTGACTTAATTATTGTAACGGGCGATATGGTATTCCCTATCCCAGTGATTGGTGGCACAATCAATAATCTAAAGTCAACTAACAAAATTATTGAGTTATTTGAAAGTTTTGATATTCCGTGGGCAGTGGTTTATGGTAATCACGATGTAGAGCCTATGGCAATGTACAAAAAATCAAGGTTGTCAGAGGCATACGAAAATGCTAAAAATTGCTTGTTTACCCGTGGCAAAGAGGATTTGTCAGGCGAGGGTAACTATATGATTAAGGTGCTTAACGAGGACGGAAGTATCAATACTGCACTTATGATGATAGATAGCAATATGTATGTGGAAAAGGGTATTGCAGGCTTCTATTCTGGTTTTGATAATATCCACGATGACCAAATTGAATGGTACAAACAGGAGATTAATAGAATAAGCGAGGGTAGAGATATTGTGCCTTCACTTGCATTTTTCCATATTCCACCAAACGAGTTTAAGGAAGCTTGGAAAAAATATACCCGTAATGGTGGAGATAACGAGGTAAAATGGTATCTTGGAGAGGTTGGCGAAACTAACGATTATTTCGGTGTACCAAAGTTCAAGGGCAATTTCTTTAAGGAAATGGTGGATTTTGGTAGCTGTAAAGGTATGTTTATGGGACACGACCACCTTAATACCGTTTCTATCGAGTACAAAGGTATCCGTTTAACCTACGGAATGAGTGTGGATTACCTTGCTTATCGTGGCATTATGAAATGGTCTAGTCAACGAGGTGGTACAATAGTTAGCATCAAGGACGATAGCACTTTTGATGTAAGCCTACTACCATTGGACGAGGTAGCCCCTACATTGAATAAGAAAAACAAATAAATTAATACTTTTTAGTTTACTTGCAGTCGGCGATGCCGACATTAGATGAAGTTGCATATACATTGAGCAAGGAAATTAAATAGACAAAAAGCACCTAGTGGGTGCTTTTTTTTAATGAGAATATAATATTTATTAACTTTGAGATTAATCTAATCATAATTTGTTTTGCATTATAAATAGGTTGCATTTATTAGTAAATTTATTATTGAATAAATGCATATCAAATAGTAGTAACTTTTATTTTTTTGTGCTACAATGAAATTAAGCTTACGACTGACGGATAAGTAGATTTAACTACGGGGAGTAAGCTTATATGTTAGCCGACCGTCTGGGCAGGAATGCCTAGTACGGTGTTTTTTATTTTTAGGAGGTTTTTATGAACGAGTGGAACAATTTTTTGGGAACAAAATGGAAGGAAACTATTGATGTAAAAGACTTTATTATGGCTAATTATACATATTATAATGGTGACGAAAGTTTCCTTGAGGGTGCAACCGATAGAACAAAGAAGGTGCTTGGTAGGGTTAAAGAACTACTTAAAGAGGAGGCAGACAAGGGTGGTGTACTTGATGTTGATACTGAAACTGTTTCTTCTATTCTATCATTTGAGCCAGGCTATATCGACAAGGAAAATGATATAATTGTAGGTCTTCAAACGGACCAACCACTAAAAAGAGCAGTTGTGCCTTTTGGTGGAATTAGAATGAGTGAGCAAGCTTGCAAGGCTTATGGCTACGAGCTTTCTGATAAGGTAAAGGACGAGTTTAAGTATCGTACAACCCACAATGATGGTGTGTTCAATGTGTATTCTGATGAAATGAAAAGGGCAAGACATGTAGGCTTGATTACAGGTTTACCAGATACATATTCAAGAGGTAGAATCATAGGTGACTATCGTAGAATTGCATTGTATGGTATGGATAGACTTATTGCCGAAAAGGTAAAGGATAAGCAAGAACTTCAACAAAAACCGATGATGGAGGAGAATGTAAAACTTATCGAGGAGCTACACAAGCAACTTAGCTTTATGCACCAACTTAAAGAAATGGCAAAGTCTTATGGCTACGATATTTCGCGACCAGCACAAAATGCAAAAGAGGCAGTTCAATGGCTTTATTTCGGTTATCTTGGTGCTGTAAAAGAACAAAATGGTGCTGCTAACTCTATTGGTAGAATAATCACATTTTTGGATATTTACTTCACTAGAGACCTAAATAACGGGGTACTAACCGAAAAAGAGGCTCAAGAAATTATTGATGACTTTGTGCTAAAACTTCGTATGGTTCGCCACCTAAGAATACCAGAGTACAACGAACTTTTTGCAGGCGACCCAGTATGGGTAACAATTAGCGATGGTGGACTTACTGAAGATGGCAAACCTATGGTTACAAAAAATAGTTACCGTTTGCTTAATACTTTGTACAATCTAGGTAGTAGCAGTGAACCAAATATCACTATTTTATGGAGTGAAAACTTGCCTAAAACCTACAAGGATTTTTGTGCAAAAGTAAGTATTGATACCGACTCTATTCAGTACGAAAATGATGATTTAATGAGAGAGATTTATGGTGCTGACTATTCGATTGCTTGTTGTGTTTCTGCTATGAAAACAGGTAAGCAAATGCAATATTTTGGTGCTCGTTGCAACCTTGCAAAAACCTTGTTGCTTGGCTTGAATGGTGGTAAAGATGAAATACAAAATATTCAAGTTGGACCAGAAAGAAAGCCTTTTGAGGAGGGCTTACTTGACTACGAAGAGGTGCTTAAGGCTTATGATTTTTACTCAACTTGGGTAGCAAATTTGTATGTAAATACCCTTAATGTTATTCACTTTATGCACGATAAATATGCTTACGAAAGGTTGATGATGAGCCTTCACGACACAAATGTAGATAGGCTTATGGCTTTTGGTGTATCTGGATTTAGTGTGCTTGTGGATAGCTTGTCTGCAATAAAATATGCCAAGGTTTATGCAAAAAAAGATGAGAGAGGAATTATCAGTGATTTTGAGATAGTTGGGGATTATCCAAAGTACGGAAACGACGATGATAGAGTAGATGATATTGCAAGGTTTGTAGTTAAGGACTTCTACGAAAAATTATGTAAAATACCTACCTATCGTAACGCAAAACACACTTTATCTATCTTAACTATCACATCAAATGTGGTTTATGGCAAAAAGACAGGTTCTACACCAGATGGCAGAAAGAAGGGAGAACCATTCGCACCAGGTGCAAATCCTATGCATGAAAGAGACAAATGTGGTGCTATTGCAAGCTTAAATAGTGTTGCAAAAATTGATTATAACTATTGTAGAGATGGTATTTCAAATACATTCTCTATTGAGAAAAATACCCTTGGAAAAACAGCTACTCAACAGGTAGAAACTCTAGTTGGATTGCTTGATGGCTACTTTATGAACAAGGCTCAACACCTAAATGTAAATGTATTAAGTAGGGATATGCTAATTGATGCAATGAATAATAGGTGGAAATATCCAAACTTAACAATTAGGGTTAGTGGTTATGCTGTAAACTTTAACAAATTAAGTCTTGAGCAACAAAAAGAGGTAATCAGTAGAACTTATCATACCTCATTGTAAAATTGTGTAGTAGATATCAATTTTTGTAGGATAAATATATCAATAACAGGTGAAATATGGAAGGTTATGTTCATTCAATAGAGACGTTTGCTACCCTTGATGGTGGTGGAATAAGGGGTATGGTATTTTTATCGGGGTGTAAGTTTAGATGTTGTTATTGCCACAATCCTGATACTTGGTTTACAAAAGGTACTCTTACAGACCATAAAGAGATTGTAAAAAAACTTGCAAAAAATAAGAATTATTATAGGAATGGTGGTATTACAATTAGTGGTGGCGACCCACTTGTACAAAGTGAATATACTTTGGCTTTGCTAGAGGATTTCAAAAAGGAAGGTTTGCATACTGCAATCGACACAAGTGGTTGCGTTTTGCCCGTAAATATTGAAAAAATACTAGATTTTACCGATTTAGTTATACTAGATTTGAAGTTTTATAATGAGGAGTTGTATCAAAAATATTGTGGTGGTAGCATTGAAAATGTGCTAAAGTTAATTGATATTATTAACCAAAAGGACAAAAAAGTGCTACTACGAACAGTAATTGTACCAGCAATAAATGATAATACTGAAATGCTTGATAAATATCTAAATATTGCAAAAACAATTAAAAACTTGACTTGTTATGAGTTGTTGGGTTATCATACATTAGGGGTGGATAAATACAAACAATTAGGTTTAGAGTATAAACTAAACTGTCCACCACTTGAAAGTGACAAACTTTTGGAACTTCAAGGATATATTGATAGGAAATTGTATGAAAAATGTTAAAAGTGCAGTATTAACAACCTTGGAAAAACATCGAGATGAGTTTTTTTCAGGTGAAATGCTTGCAAAAAAAATAGGTGCTACCCGTTCTGCTGTAAATAAGGCTATCAAACAACTAAGGAATGAGGGGTATAACATTGATGCAGTATCTAACAAAGGGTACTCATTAGTACATACCGATTTGCTTAGTGAAGAGGGTATTAGATATTACCTAGATGATAAAAATAAGGATATCAAAATCAACTTTTTTAAGGAAATTGATTCTACTAATAACGAGGCAAAAAGGGTGATTTATTCCGAAGTTAAGCCAAGTATTTTTGTAAGCGAAATGCAAACAAACGGCAGAGGAAGGCTTGGTAGAAACTTCTATTCGCCTTGTGGAGAAAGCATATATTTAAGCCTACTTGTTAAGCCGAATACTAGCCTAGGATTAAAGATAACATCTTATGTTGCAGTTGCAGTTAGTGACGCAATTGAGAGTTTAACTGGTCAAAATGTTGGTATAAAGTGGGTAAATGACATTTATATTAATGATAAAAAGGTTGTAGGAATACTTTGTGAGGGTGTTAGTAGCCTAGAAAATAACGAGATTGAAGCAGTAGTTATTGGGGTTGGACTTAATTGCCGAGTTAAGAATTTTCCAGAAGAAATCAAGGATATTGCAGGCAATATTTTGGATAATAGTACTATTACAAGAAATGAGTTTTGTGCAAAGGTAATTGATAATATTTTGGATATCCTAACGAAAATTGATGATAATAGCGTTATGGAAAAATACCGTGAAAAGTCTATTGTTATTGGTAAGGATATTCGCTACATAAAAAACGGCGAAACATTGTTTGGCAAGGTAAAAAACATTAATGACAATGGAGCACTTGTTGTTGAAGATAATGGTGTGGAAAAAATTATCGACACTGGAGAGGTTACCATTCGTAATGTATAAATTTAGGTTATATTGATATAAACAAAAATATTAGTCAAATTATTTTTTTAGTTAAAAATAGTTTGACTTTATTATTTTAAAATTATAGAATAATCAATTGAAAATATGATTAATAATTTTAAATTATTGAGGTAGTAAATGTTAAAAAATAATTTAGGTGAAGATAGGGTTTTTCCACTTGTATTAAAGCTTGCAATTCCTGCGATGTTAGCTCAATTTGTCAATGTTTTATATACAATCGTGGATAGATTTTTCGTATCGCAAATACCAGATATTGGCGACCTTGCACTTGCTAGCGTAGGTGTAGTTTCTCCTATTACCACTTTTATTATTTCGTTTGCATTTCTTGTTGGTCTTGGTGGAGCACCACTTATGGCAATTAAAATGGGCGAACAAAATAACCAACGGGCAGAAAAAATATTGTTCAATTGTGTGTTTAGTTTGTTTGTTGTTTCTGTTATCTTAATGATTTTGGGCTATTCCTTAAAAAATTATTTTTTAGTGTGGTTTGGTGCAAGTAGTAAAACATTTCCTCTTGCTAATGAATATATTACATATTACCTAATTGGTACAATTTTTGCTGTGTGTGGACTAGGACTTAATAGCTTTATCACGGCTCAAGGTTATTCGGCAGTTAGTATGACCTTTGTAATTATTTCAGCCCTTACAAATATATTGCTTGACTATGTGTTTATTATGATACTTAAGATGGGTGTAAAGGGTGCAGCAGTTGCAACAGTTATTGCCCAAGCAGTAGGCTTTTTGTTAATGTTTGGATTCTTGCTTAGCAAAAAATCAAAGATTAGGATTAAGTTTCAAAAGTTGGATTTTTCAATTATCAAAAAAGTAATGATAATGGGATTTGGACCTTTCTTTATTAACTCTACTGATAGTCTATTAATTATCTTACTAAATACCGTTCTTCAAAAAGCAGGTGGTGCAGAAATGGGAGATATTTACCTATCTGCAATAACAATTGTTGTGTCGTTTTTCCAACTTGTTACAAATCCACTTAATGGTATCACAATGGGTACTCAACCGATTATTAGTTACAATTACGGAGCTAAAAACATTAAGCGTGTAAAAAGTGCAATGATATCAATTGTTTCGTGTTGTGTGGTATTCTGCTTAAGTATGACTTTGTTCTCACAACTTGGTGCAGATAAGTTTGTATTTTTGTTTACCGATAATCCGGTTGTTGCTGAAGTTGCTGTAAAATGGATAAAAATTTATTGTGCAGGTGTAATGTGTCTTGCAATACAATATCCAACTGTTGATATGATGGTTGCAATGGGGCAAGCACTACCTAGTGCATCAATGTCGTTTAATCGTAAAATGGCTATTGCCGTACTTACTGCGACACTTCCACTAGCTCTTGGAGCAAATGGTGGTGTAATTGCTGAGCCTATTGGCGATGGATATTCTATGATTGTAAGTGGTATTTTATTTATTATTGTTGCTAGAAAGGCTTTGAAGAAGAGGGAGCAAGAGCAAATTATAATAGAACCATAATTGCACAAACGGTGTTTTATCTATTGATTTCGATGGATAAAATATTATATTTTGTTATTTTATTCATTTTGATTTGATTGAATAGATAAACAAAACAATATTTTATTATATTTTGTAATAAAATAATAGTTTTTTGAAATTTTATTGACATCTATATTTTGATGTGATAAAATTAATACAATTAATTAAGGAGATATTTTGGAAGATATAGCTAACCCCCCAGATGAACCTTTAGCTGAGGTTGAGGGATTACAATTAAATAAAATATTTGAATTACCACTATTTTTTAATGGTGGTGATTGTGTTTGTAGCTTTACTTATTTTAAGTAAGGCTATTTTGCTATATTAAAAAAGGAGAAAAAATGGAAGTCGGGCTGACGATTGCACTTATTATTTTAATTATTTTTTCTGGTTACTTTTCTGCTACGGAAACAGCTTATACCAGTTTAAGTAGAATCAAATTGAAAAATATGATGCAAAAAAAGAACAAAAGAGCAGAGCTTGTGTATAAGCAAGGTGAAAATTATGATAGAGTACTATCAACTATTCTTGTTGGTAACAATATTGTAAATATCGCAGCAGCTACTATTGGTACAATTTTATTTACTGGTGCGTTAGGTGGTGAGTTAGGACCTACTATTTCTACTGTTGTACTTACAATAGTTGTGCTTATTTTTGGTGAGGTAATGCCAAAGTCAATAGCAAAGGAATATCCAGAAAAATTTGCTATGTTATCTGCACCATTATTGCAGTTGTTTATTTACCTATTTATTCCACTAACATATTTTTTCCACTTGCTAAAGCTTTTAGCTAAAAAAATCATAAAGTCTAATGATGAAAATAGGTCTATTACCGAAGATGAATTGATTACTATTGTTGAGGAATCTGAAAATGGTGGTGTACTTGATGAGCACGAAAGCGAGCTTATTAGGTCTGCTATTGAGTTTAATGACCTTGAGGTTGTAGAGATACTTACTCCTCGTGTAGATATGGTAGCGATTGATATTACCACTCCACTAGATGAGATTAGCAAAATTTTTAGAGAAAGTGGATATTCAAGATTACCTGTTTATAAGGAAAGCATTGATAATATCATTGGTTTTATTCACGAAAAAGACTTTTATATGATGCTTTACAATAAGGGCAAGGACTTAAATAGTATTCTTCAAAAGATAATTTGTACTGCACCTACTATCAAAATTTCTAGTCTACTTAGGGAGCTTCAACTTGAAAAATGCCATATTGCAATCGTTATTGATGAGTATGGTGGCACAAAAGGTATGGTTACAATGGAGGATATCCTAGAGGAGCTTGTAGGTGAAATTTGGGACGAACACGACGAAATGGTTGATGAAATCATTGATAACAATGATGGTACATACACCGTTCTTGCTTCAACCACATTGGAGGATTTGTTTCAGTATTTTGATGTCGAGACTGACGATGAGGACTTTACTTCAATTTCTGTAAACGGTTGGTTGAGTGAGATTATAGACAAAATGCCAGAGGTTAACGACGAGTTTGACTTCGAAAATATACATGTTAAAGTTAAGGAACTTGATGGTAGAAGGGTACATTCCGTACTTGTTACAAAAATAGAAAAACCTGTCGATGAAGATAAACGAGATGGTTTGCTTGAAGATATCAAGAAAAATTTATCGGATAGTGAGGATTAGTATGGAAAGATATATCGAATTAGAAGATGGCGAAATATTTGTAGACACTTATGGCGATGAGCAAAAATACCCACTTGTTCTTCTTCACGGAAATGGTGAGGATAGTGGATATTTTATAAGACAAATAGAGTATTTTAGTGATAAGTATTATGTTATTGCTATTGATTCAAGAGGTCATGGTCATAGCAGTTACAATGGCGAAAAGTTGACTATAAATAAACTTGCAGATGATGTGATTAAGGTACTTGACATAATGGATATTAACTGTGCAAACTTTTTAGGATTTTCAGATGGTGGAAATGTGCTAATCAGCATTGCACTTAAAAAACCAGAGCTAATTAACAAAATGATACTTAATGGTGCAAACCTTAATCCAAGTGGTGTAAACTTCTTTGTAAATCTAAAAATTTATTTTGGATACTTTGCACTAGCTGTTAAAAGTTTGTTTGACGAAACATACAAGAAGGATAAAGCAGTTTGGAAACTTATGGTAAACGAACCAAAGTTCACATACAAAATGCTACACGACATCAAAACTGATACACTTGTACTTGTAGGTAATAGAGATTTGATAAAGTCTCACCACTCAAAAAAGATTGCAGAAAATATCAAGGGTGCAACCTTTATTGAAATGGAGGGTAGTCATTTTATTGCAGAGGAAGAACCTCTTGAGTTTAACAAAATTGTAGATGAATTTTTATTAAAAAAGGCGAGCTATTAAGCTTGCCTTTTTTTGTAAATAATAGATTTTACTTTGAAAGTAAATTTATGGGTTTTAATATATGCAAATTAAAAAAGGTAAAGCATAACTTTACCTTTATTATATTATTTGCCTAGTATTAGTGGAGCATACTCAAGTGGTTTTAAGAATTTGCCATCTTTTGTAGCTCTCATATTGCCACCACTGATTTCATCAATTAGTATTACTTTGCCATCTTCAGTGATACCAAATTCAAACTTGATATCATACAAGGTTGCACCTTTTGTTGCAAGAACATCTTTTACAATCTTTGTAATTTCGATAGTTCTCTTTTTTAACTCCTCGTACTCGTTATACTTCAAGATGTTTAGCATATCTAGTGCATCAGCAGTAATTAGTGGGTCCTCTCTGTCATCATCTTTAAGTGTGATTTCTACATAGTAGTCAAGGTCTTGTCCCTCTTTGCAGAAGTCGCCATATCTACGGAAGAAACTGCCAACAGCTTTTAGTCTACATATAACCTCTAAGCCGTTACCAAATTTACGAGCAGGAACAACCTCCATTGTACCTTCAGTTAGATTACTTTTTACAAAATGGTTTGGAATACCTTTTTTTGTAAGCATCTCATAAAAATAGGTTGTAAGTTCAAGTGCGTGTTGTCCAAGTCCTTCAATTGTGCAACCAACATGATTAGCACCTGGGTCAAATACTCCGTCCTTGCCGGTAGCATCGTCTTTGAACTTTAGCAAATAATTGCCATTTTCAAGAGAATAAACATCTTTTGTTTTGCCTTTGTAAACTAGATTCATACTAAGCCTCCCTTCGCTTTTATACCTTTATTATATACATTTCGATAAAAAAAGCAACAAGTTTTTATTTCCCTAAATTTACGAATATTTATATAGGTATAACTTGCAGTTATAACAGAATAGGTGATAATGAAAAATCTTTATAATAGAATAAAACAATATAATATTAATCCCTATATATATAGTATATAGTAAGGATTCAGCGATTTTTATGTAAAAAATTTTTTATCGAAATGGTATGTATTTTTGTTTGTTTTATTTTTTTAGTTATGCTATTATTTAAGTATCAAGCGAGGTTAAGTATGATTTTTATCCCGATTAAACCAAAAAAGAAAACTTCTTGGATATTCACTCATAGCGAGTGGAAGGTGTCTTACGGGGTAAAAAGAGGACAAAACTGCAAACTACAAACTAATAAAGGATAATACCGGTTATTTCTGCGAGGAATAGCCGGTTTTTTATTTACAAGGAGAAGGTATGAAAAAAGTTGGTATTGTAATGGGTAGCATACATGATTACGAGGTTGTAAAGCCTTGTATTGATATTTTGTCTGATTTTGGAGTGGATACAGAAGTACGAGTAATATCAGCTCATAGAACTCCTATTGAGGCAATGGAGTTTGCAACTACTGCAAAGCAAAATGGAATTGAGGTTATTATTTCAGTTGCAGGAAAAGCTGCACATCTTGGTGGAGTACTTGCAAGTTATACAACATTACCTATTATAGGTCTTCCAGTTAAAAGTTCGCTAGAAGATGGACTTGATAGTTTGCTTTCAACAGTTCAAATGCCAAACGGAGTACCTGTTGCAACAGTAGCAATCAATGGTGGACAAAATGCAGGACTACTTGCTATTCAAATTCTTGCAAACAAATATGAGGATTTGGATAAAAAACTTGTAGAGTATAAAAAAGAGATGCAAAATACAGTTAATAATGACAATGCAAAATTGCAAGATATGTTAAAAAGGTAAGTAATATGTTTAATTGTGATAAGCCACAAGATGAATGTGGTGTATTTGGAATTTATAGTAATCAAAAAAGGGATTTAGCAAACACCATATATTATGGATTGTATGCACTTCAACATCGTGGTCAAGAGGCTGCAGGTATGGCAATTACCGATAACGACAGGATAAAGTATTATAAAAATATTGGTCTTGTTAGTGAGGTTTTTGAATCAAAGATTAACGAAATGCCAGAAGGCGACATTGCACTTGGCCATGTATTATATGATAGCAGAGTAAAAAAAGGCGAAAACAATGTAGTTAATACCCAACCTATTGTTTTTAAGGGTAAGGCAGGTTTCTTCTCTCTTGCAATGAATGGTAAAATTACAAATTGCGAAGAGTTAAGACAACAACTTATTGAGGAGGGTTGTGTATTCCAAACTAGATTGGATATTGAGGTAATAGGTACTTTAATCAATAAGTTTTGTGCCAAAAAGGATATTGCAAGTGGTATAAAAAAGGCTATGGACAAGCTTGAAGGTAGCTTTGCAATAGTTGTAATTACCACTAATGAACTATTTGCAATTAGAGATAAATATGGTATGCGACCACTTTGCTACGGCAAACATTTTGATGAGTACTATGTTGCTAGTGAAAGTTGTGCACTTGATGCTACCGAGGCAAAGTTTGTAAGGGATATCAAGCCTGGCGAGATTTTGCAAATTAATAGCACTGGTACAAAAAGTATTTATATGGAAAATATCAATCCACACCCTTGTATCTTTGAGTATGTATATACAGCAAGAGCAGATAGTGTAATTGATGGCACAAGTGTTTACAAGGCAAGGTTTAATTGTGGCAGAATGCTTGCAAAAAACTTTAATCGTGAGGTAGATTTAGTTGCTGGCGTACCTGATTCAGCTATTGTCGCAGCTCGTGGATTTGCTTATGAAAGTGGTATTCCTTATGTAGATGTGCTAGAAAAAAATAGATATGTTGGTAGAACATTTATTCAACCTAGTCAATACGAGAGGGAAGCGAGTGTAAAAATTAAACTTAATGCTCATAGAATGAATATTCAAGGTAAGAGGATTGCTCTTGTAGATGATTCACTTGTAAGAGGTACAACTTCAAAAAAGATTGTAGAATTACTTAAAAGCCTTGGTGCAAAGGAAGTGCATTTTATCCTAGCATCACCTATGGTAAAGCACCCTTGCTATACAGGTATTGATATTGAATCATACGAGGAACTTATGGCAGCAAATTATTCTCTAAAGGAAATGGAGAAAAAGCTAGGTTGCGATAGTTTAACTTTTATGAATATTGAAGATTTAGTAAGTTGTTGCAAGTCAGACATAATGGATTCGTTCTGTTCTGCTTGTTTTGATAAAAAATATTATGGGGTAGACCCAAAAGGAGATAAATAATGATAGATTACAAATCAGCTGGTGTTGATGTAGAAGCAGGTTACGAAGCAGTTAAGCTAATGAAGGAGTATGTTAAAAAAACCTATAACAACAATGTTCTTGGTGATTTAGGTAGTTTTGGTGGTTTCTATGCGCTTGATGATAACCCACACGGAGATGTACTTGTTGCAGGAACTGATGGTGTTGGTACAAAATTAAAGTATGCATTTATCAGCGATAAGCACGACACAATAGGTATTGATTGTGTTGCAATGTGTGTAAATGATATCGTTTGTCAAGGTGCAAGACCTCTTATCTTTTTGGACTACCTTGCTCAAAGTAAAATCAATCCCGTTAAGGTTAGTGAGATTGTAAAGGGTATCAGTAATGGTTGCTTCGAGAGTGGTTGTGCACTTATCGGTGGCGAAACTGCTGAAATGCCAGGTTTTTATAGCGATGGCGAATATGATATGGCAGGTTTTGCAGTTGGTATTGCAAATAAGGATAAAATCATTAATGGTTCAAATATCGTTGAGAGCGATGTGCTTATCGGCTTAAAGAGTAGTGGTATCCACTCAAACGGCTATTCACTTGTTCGTAAATTATTTGGAGAGGACTTGGATAACCTATCAAAGTATGATGAGGAACTTGGCGAAAAGACAATTGATGTATTACTTACCCCAACAAAGTTGTACGTAAAAACTATACTTGACCTAATCGAAAAGTTTGAAGTAAAAGGTATTGCTCATATTACTGGTGGTGGTTTTATTGAAAATATCCCAAGAATTTTACCAAAAGGACTTGCTGCTAAAGTAGATATCAATAGTTACGAAGTACCAAAAATCTTCAAACTAATGCAAAGACTTGGAGATATCCCAACACAAAAAATTTATAATACATTTAATATGGGTATCGGTATGGTACTTGCAGTAGACAAAAATCTTGCAGAGGATATTGTAAAATACCTTAATACAAAAGAGGCTGACCAAGCAGTAATTATTGGTGAAGTCGTAAAGGGCGAGGGAGTAATTCTATGAAAAATATAGCAATATTTGTATCGGGTGGTGGTACAGATATGCAATCGGTAATTGACGGAGTTAAAAACGGTCAAATTAACGGTAAAGTAAAACTTATTGTTGCTAATAAGGATAATATATTCGCTCTTACTCGTGCAAAAAATGAGGGCATTCCTAGTAAGGTTTACAAAATAAAGGATTACGAAAGTATTGAAAAGCGAGATGAAGCAATATTAAACGACTTAATTAGTATGGATATCGACCTTGTTGTGCTTGCAGGTTATTTATCAATAGTTACACCAGTTATTGTTGATAAGTTTAGGGATAGGATAATCAATATTCACCCAAGCCTAATTCCAAAATTTTGTGGCAAAGGGTTCTACGGCTTAAAGGTGCACGAGGCAGTGGTAAATGCAAAAGAAACAGAAAGTGGTTGCACAGTTCACTATGTTGATGAGGGTGCAGACACTGGAAAAATTATTGAGCAAGTAAAAGTGCCAGTATATCCTACTGACACAGCAGAAATTTTACAAGAAAGAATACTAAAAGAAGAACATATCTTACTACCAAAAATAGTAGCTAAGTTATGTGAAGAATAAATGGAGGATAAAGATGAAAAAAAGAGCATTAATTAGTGTATCAGACAAAACAGGTATTGTTGATTTAGCAAAGGAATTAGTAAACCTTGGATATGAAATTATCTCAACAGGTGGCACAATGAAGGCTTTAGAAGATGCTGGACTTGATGTAATAGGTATTAGCGATATTACTGGTTTCCCAGAGTGCTTGGACGGTAGAGTAAAAACTTTGCACCCAAATGTTCATGCAGGATTACTTGCTATGAGGTCAAACCCTGAACATATGAAACAACTAGAAGAACTTAATATCAACACTATTGATATGGTTGTAGTTAATCTTTATCCATTTAAGCAAACAATTGCTAACAAAAATGTTGACCTTCAAACAGCAATTGAAAATATTGATATCGGTGGCCCTACAATGTTAAGAGCTGCTGCAAAAAATTATCAAGATGTTGTAGTTCTTGTTGACCCTAAGGATTACGAAAAAGCACTTGCAGAAATTAAGGAAAATGGTGATTGCTCACTTGATACAAAATTATATTTGATGTACAAGGTTTACCAACATACAGCAGTATATGATAGTATGATTTCTACATATCTTCGCAAAAAGGTAAATATTGAGTTCCCAGATGAGATTGCATTCTGCTACGAGAAAGCTCAAGACCTTAGATATGGCGAAAACCCAAATCAAAAGGCAGTATTCTATAAGGAAGTATTCCCAATGGAAGGTAGCCTTCCACTTGCAAAACAAATCCACGGTAAAGAGCTTAGCTACAATAATATTAATGATGCTAACGGTGCAATCAGCTTGCTTAAAGAGTTTACCGAGCCAACAATCGTTGCAAGCAAACACTCTAATCCTTGTGGTGTAGCAAGTGCAAGCACAATTAGTGAGGCATATAGAAAGGCTTATGAAGCTGACCCAGTATCAATTTTTGGTGGCATTATTGCAAGTAACCGTGAAATTGATAAGGATACAGCAGAGCAAATAAGCAAAATCTTTATTGAAATTGTAGTTGCTCCATCATTCAGCGATGAGGCAATCGAGATACTAGAAAGAAAGAAGAATATTAGATTACTTGTTCTTGAAGATATTGTAAAACCAGTTAATCAAACCGAGTTCGATATGAAAAAGGTTCTTGGTGGATTGCTTGTTCAAGAGTACGATACAACACTTATTGATAAGGATAAATGGCAAGTCGTAACAAAGGCAGAGCCAACCGAGAAAGAAATTGAGGATATGTACTTTGCTATGGCAGTTGTAAAGCACGCAAAGTCAAATGCTATTGCAATCGCAAAGGATAGCACAAGCCTTGCAATCGGTGTTGGTCAAACTAATAGAATTTGGTCAACTCAAGAGGCAATCGAGCATTCTAATTTCTCAACAGAGGGTAGTGTTCTTGCAAGTGATGCATTCTTCCCATTCAATGATTGTGTTGAGGAAGCTCACAAGGCAGGAATTACAGCAATTATCCAACCAGGTGGTTCAATCCGTGACCAAGAAAGCATTGACCTATGCGACAAGTATGGCATTGCAATGGTATTTACAGGTGATAGACACTTTAAGCACTAAGAGGAAATTATGGAAGTATTAGTATTAGGTAGTGGTGGCAGAGAACACGCAATTTGCTACTCACTAAGTAAAAGTAGTAAGGTTACAAAAATCCACTGTTTGCCAGGTAATGCAGGCATCAGTGAGATTGCCGTAACAGAAAATATATCGGTAATGGACAAAGATGGAGTTCTAGCTTATCTTAAAAAGAATCCAAAGATTGAGCTTACTATTGTTGCTCCTGATGACCCACTTGCTGATGGTATGGTAGACTTTTTAGAGGAAAACGGCTACAAGGCATTTGGTCCTAGAAAAAATGCTGCAATTATCGAAGCATCAAAGGCTTTTTCAAAGTGGCTTATGAAAAAATACAATATTCCTACTGCTGATTACGAGGAATTTACCGACTACGAGGAGGCTAAAAAGTATATTGATAATGCAAAATATCCTCTTGTAGTAAAGGCTGATGGATTAGCTCTTGGTAAGGGTGTAATTATTTGCAACAACATTGAAGAGGGCGAAAAGGCAATCTACGAAATGATGGTAGAAAGCAAGTTCTCTCTTGCTGGTAAAAAGGTAATTGTTGAGGAATTCCTTGTTGGTAAAGAGGTATCTGTACTATGCTTTACCGATGGCAAAACCATTGTTCCTATGGTATCAAGTCAAGACCACAAAAGAGTTTTTGATAATGATGAGGGACTTAATACCGGTGGTATGGGAACATTTAGCCCAAGCAGAATTTACACTGAAGATATGCAAAAAGATGTGTACGACAATATTATTATTCCTACCATTCGTGCAATGGAAAAAGAGGGTAGATTATTTAAGGGAGTACTTTATTTTGGCTTAATGCTAACCGATAATGGTGTAAAGGTACTAGAGTACAATGCGAGATTTGGCGACCCAGAAACCCAAGTTGTTCTTCCAAAAATGAAAAATGACTTTGTAGATGTTTGTCTTGCAACTATTGATGGCACACTTGATAAAATCAACTTTGAGTGGGATAATGAGCCTATGGTATGTGTAATTGTTGCTAGTGGTGGATACCCTGTTAAGTATGAAAAGGGAAAGGAAATCACTATTGACAAACTAGAAGATGGTGTGCTTGTATTCCATGCAGGTACAGCATTCAAAGATGGAAAACTTGTAACAAATGGTGGTAGAGTATTAGGTGTTACTGCAAGTGGCAAAACTATGAAAGATGCTCAAGCTAAGGCATATAGAAATGTGGAAAAAATACATTTCGAGGGTATGCATTATAGAAAGGATATAGGTAATAAATATTATGATTAGAAGATTATTTGTTGAAAAGAAGCAAGGTTACAATGTTACTGCTGGTAAGGTAAAAAAAGATATCAAGCATGTGCTTGGCATTGAACCAGATGAGGTTAGACTAATAATTAGATACGATATCGACGATATTGATGAAAATGTATTTAACAAGGCAAAAAACTCTATTTTTAGTGAGCCACCCGTTGATAATATTTTCGAGGGTGCTGTTGACCTTGAGGGATATAAGTATTTTGTAGTAGAGTATTTACCAGGTCAATACGACCAAAGGGCAGACTCTGCTATGCAATGTGTTCAACTACTTTCACTAGGCAACAGACCTATCATTAAGTGTGCTACTATCTATGCTTTTAAGGGCGTAGATGATGCTGAAGTTGAAAGGATTAAACATTATTTAATCAACCCAGTTGAAGCAAGAGAGGGCAGTATGAATATGCCTACCACATTGCTTAATGAGGTAAAACCAGTTGAGAAAGTTCCAGTTCTTGAGGACTTTATGAGATATAGCGACAAAGAACTAGAAGAATACTATAATTCTATGGGCTTTGCTATGAGCCTTGAGGACTTAAAGTTTGTAAAGGAGTACTTCAAAAGTGAGTATAGATATCCAACTTTAACCGAGCTTAAAGTTATTGATACATATTGGAGTGACCATTGTAGACATACAACTTTTGCTACCGAGCTTACAAAAATTAATGTTGATAGCAACAATCCACATATTGCGATTGCTCTAAAAGAATATAACGATTTGTTTGAAAAATACAATGGCACAAGGGAAGATAAGTACAAGTGTTTAATGGATATTGCAACCATTACCGTAAAGGAAATGAAAGCAAAAGGTTATCTTGACAACCTTGATACAAGTGATGAAATCAATGCTTGTTCTGTTGTTGTTGATGTTGATAACGATGGCAAAAAGGAAGAGTGGTTAATAATGTTCAAGAACGAAACTCATAACCACCCAACTGAAATTGAGCCATTTGGTGGTGCTGCAACCTGTCTTGGTGGTGCTATTCGTGACCCACTATCTGGTAGAACATATGTTTATCAAGCAATGAGGGTAACAGGTGCAAGTGACCCAACAGAAAGATATGAGGACACCCTAAAGGGCAAACTTCCTCAACGAGTTATTACCAAAACAGCAGCAGCTGGATATTCAAGCTATGGTAATCAAATTGGACTTGCAACTGGACTTGTTAGCGAGATGTATCACCCAGGATACAAGGCAAAAAGGCTTGAAACAGGCTTTGTAATTGCAGCTGCTCCTAGAAAAAATATTGTTCGTAAAAAGCCAAAGGAAGATGATATTATCCTTCTACTTGGTGGAGAAACAGGTCGTGATGGTTGTGGTGGTGCAACTGGTTCAAGTAAGGCTCACACCGAAAAATCTGTTGAGGTTTGTGGTGCAGAGGTTCAAAAAGGTAATGCATTAACCGAAAGAAAACTTCAAAGATTATTTAGAAAAAAGGAAGTAAGCGAACTTATTATTAAGTGTAACGACTTTGGTGCAGGTGGTGTCAGTGTTGCAATTGGCGAGCTTGCCGATAGTTTGGATATTTATCTTGATAAGGTTACCAAAAAGTATGATGGTTTAACAGGTACAGAGCTTGCAATCAGTGAATCTCAAGAGAGAATGGCAGTTGTAATTGAGCCTGAAAATGTAGATAAGTTCATCGCTTTTGCAAAGGAAGAAAACCTTGTTGCAACCCCAGTTGCAAAGGTTACAAATAATGGCAGAATGAGAATGATATTTAATAATGATGTCATTGTAGATTTGTCAAGAAAGTTCCTTGATACAAACGGCGTTAAGCAATATCAAGAGGTTGATATTAAGGATAATTTAACAGAATATAGAAACAAACCAAACCAAAATATTATTGAGGACCTAGCAAAAGGTGATGTTAAGTCTGCTATCAATAAGGAATTATCAAGGCTAAATGTTTGCTCAACAAAGGGACTTGGCGAAATGTTCGACTCTACTATTGGTGCAGGCACAGTACTTATGCCATATGGTGGTAAGTATCAACAAACACCAGTTACAGCTATGGTTGGTAAAGTTCCAGTTCTTACAAAAAATACCGATACTGTTACTGTTTCAAGTTATGCTTGTTATCCATACCTTATGAGTGAATCTCCATTCGTTGGTTCAATATACTCAATCGTAAGTTCAGTTGTTAAGGCAGTTTCAGTTGGTGCAAAACCTAGCACAATCCGTTTGACCTTACAAGAGTTCTTCAAACGACTAAATAAAGATAGCAATCGTTGGGGCGAGCCAACTTCAGCACTACTTGGTGCAATGCACGCACAACTTGGTCTTAAAATGGCAGCAATCGGTGGAAAGGATAGTATGAGTGGTACATTTGAAGATATTGATGTTCCACCTACACTTATTTCGTTTGCTGTTGGTATATCAAAGAATAAATATATTATTCATAATACATTCAAGTATCACCCAAGTGCAAAAAATGTTTACTATATAGATTTACCAGTTGATAACTATGGAATACCTGATTTTGAAAAGGTACTTGATATGTTAGATGTGGTTTATCACCTAATCAAAAAAGGAGAAATTGTAAGCAGTGCAGTAGTTGAAGAGGGTGGTGCAATAATTAGCACAATCAAGTCTTGCTTGGGTAATAAAGTAGGCTTTAAGGGAACTGCTTCAGCTGAGGACTTTGCTCCTAAGTTCGCAAGTATGGTTGTAGTTGCAAGATGCGATGACGACTTAAATGGTTTGAATTATAGAAAAATCGGCGAGTTGACAAATGATAACTTTATCGAGATTAACGATACAAAGTTTGAGTTTGATGAACTTATTGATAGCTTCGAGTCAAAGTTGAGCAAAGTATTTACTCTAAAAGGTGCTGGAGAGGGACTTGCAAAAGATATTTATTTTGCTATTGATAAGGACTTTAGTGGTAATGGATTTGGTGCTCCAAAAGTATTTATTCCAGTATTCCCAGGTACAAACTGCGAGTACGATACAAAGAGAGCTTTTGAAAGATATGGTGCAAAAACTGATGTATTTGTAATCAAAAACCATACTTCAAAAGATATTGAAGAAAGCGTAGATGCTATTGCAAAAGCAATTAGTACTAGCCAAATTATAGCTCTTCCTGGTGGATTTAGTGGTGGCGATGAGCCAGACGGAAGTGGTAAATTCATTGCAACAACCTTCAAAAATGAGAAGATTGCATCAGCCGTTCTAGATATGTTGTATAAAAGAGATGGTTTAATGATTGGTATTTGTAATGGTTTCCAAGCACTTATCAAACTTGGACTTGTTCCATACGGCACAATTTTAGAGCAAAAACCAACAGCTCCTACACTTACTTATAACCAAATTAACCGTCACATTAGCTCAATCAGTAGGATAAAAGTTGCATCAAACAATTCTCCTTGGTTACAAGCTGTTAAGGTTGGCGATGTATATAATGTACCTATTTCTCACGGCGAGGGTAGATTTGTTGCTAGCGATGAGGAGTTAAATTTATTGATTGAAAAAGGTCAAATTATCACTCAATATGTTGATGATTTGGATAGAGCAACTATGGAAGCTCCATATAATCCAAACGGTTCTGTTATGGGTATTGAGGGTATTATTAGCCCAGATGGTAGAGTACTTGGTAAGATGGGACACGCAGAAAGATGGAATGATGGTCTATACAAAAATGTTGAGGGCGACTACGATATGCACCTATTTGAGAGTGGTGTAAAATACTTTAAGTAATGGTATTTTACAAAACAGAAAACTTTTTGTATTAATGCTTTTATTAAAAATTAATTAATAACTTAAAAAAAGGAAGTGGTATTTGCCACTTCTTTTTTTATATATTTGTAATAATTTTAATGTTTTTATGGTTTAAAAATTTTAATGTTGGTTTATGGGATAATATAATATTACAATTCAATGTTTTTGTAAATAAAGTTGACTATTTATTATCGAAAAGTTGGTTTTATAAAGTAATATTCGCATAATACTAATATTTCATTATTTTTGTAAATTTTGTAGTGCTAGCGTAAAGTATTATATTAAAATGCGATTTATAAAGTAAAAATATTGTTTTTAAGTGTGTAAGTCAAATAGTATTATATAGCATTTAAAATTAAAAAGAGTTGTAAAATTTACAACTCTGTACAATTATTATTCGTTATCTTTGATAGCTTGGATAAACATATTTTCTAGTTTATCAATTGATTTCTCAATAGAGTATTCTTTGCTTTCCTCAATGTATCTTGCAGATAGTTCATCTTTTTCTTCCTTGTGTTCAATGAAGTAATCAATCTTTTTAGCAAGGTCATCGCTATTGCCGTGTTCGAAGATACTTCTTTTATCAATAGCAAATTGTTGAGTAGCACATTTTGGATTGTTACTAATTATTGGTACAACGCCACAAGTTAATGCTTCTACACAAGAAATAGCTTCAATTTCAACATCGGCAGGGTGAACATACAAATCACTGTAATTGATAATTTTACTTAATTCCTCTTGAGAGAAGAAGTTGATTAAAGGCTTGTTAGGTAATTTATTACCTTGTTCGACAATTGTATTTTGAATAGGGCCTTTACCTGCTATAATTAGTTGAATTTTATCCTTGTATTTGCTTTTGTTAATTGCATCAATTAATACATCGTGCCTTTTTTCTTTTGAAAGTCTACCAATTGTTAGGATAATAAATTTATCTTCATATTCTTTTGGACGTACACTTTCAGCAACATGAAATTGTGGAATAATTCCGTTTGAAATAACACAACAATTTGCTTTATATTTGTTATTGTGTAGTTCATTTGCAATCATTTTGCTAGGGCAGTGAATATAATCAAGATGTTTATAAAATACATTTCTAAAAAATTTATAAACGAGTTTGTTTGCTAATTTTGAATTTGCAAGACCTAATTGTGTGGTTACATTTTCTGCTTGAATATGAAATGCTCCAGTAACTGGGATTCCTATTTTATTAGCTATTTTGATAGCTTGTTTTTCTATTTCAAATGGCATTACTACATGTACTATATCAGAACCAGTAATAGCATCTACCAATGTTTGTTTATCAGCTTTTGCAAATAATAACCCTTGTTTATGAGCAAAATATGTAGCAAGTGGTACATTCCTTTCGGGTACATTGTATAATATTTCATTTCCAGCAGGGTTGTTATTAGTAACACCGACAACTCGTACTTCGTGACCTCTTTCAGCAAGTGTTTTTGCAAATCTTCTTGTAGAAATTGTCGTACCGTTGTTTTCGTATGCATACTGGTCAACAACAAGTGTAATAATCATATAAACCTCATTATTTTTTACAATGTTTCAATTATATCATTATTGATTATTAATGTCAAATAATACATATTAATAAATGTACGATTAGTAATTGACACTATTTTTGTTTATTGATATAATTTTTTATAGTAGGATATATATTATGGATAATAAAAATACTAACAATTTAGATGAAAATACCCAAAATAATAAAGGCAATATATCAAACGATGCAAACATAGAGGATAAAAAATCTACTATGTCGGCAAATAGTTCAAATAATGATAATTGTGTTGATAGCGAGGGTGCAAAAGCTAATAAGGATAAACATATTTTAACTATGCCAAATAACGGCAAAACTGTTGAAATTACAAAGGATACCAATTTTGGTTCAAAAAACAAATTTCAAGAATGTTTGCTTAATGTTGGTTGGTTTTTTGCAGTAAATATTCTTTGGGTTTATTGTAAACTTTTTCTTGGACTAAAAATTGAAGGAAAAGAGAATTATAAGCAACTTAGGGAAAAGAAAAAAGGTTTTTTGGTTATATCTAACCATATACATGTAATGGATACACCGATGGTTGCTGTTACCTTAAAGCCACATAAATTGCAATTTACCTCTATTGAGTCGAACTTTGCAATACCGGTTGCAGGTAAAATATTAAGTTTTTTCAATGTTATTCCAATGCCTGAAAACCCA
Source organism: Christensenellaceae bacterium (assembly GCA_020024085.1). Lineage (GTDB taxonomy): Bacteria > Bacillota > Clostridia > Christensenellales > CAAEEZ01 > HGM11377. The sequence goes on from JAHHUG010000001.1 coordinate 28,490, forward strand.
TTCAAACTTAAAATAGTTTTTGACTATATCAACAAAGCAGTAGGAGAGGGCAAGGTAGTTCATTTATTCCCAGAGGGAGTGCTTTTGCCTTACAATAACAAACTAAAGCGCTTTAATCGAGGTGCGTTTGTATGTGCAGAAAGGGCAAAGTGTGATATTTTGCCTATTGTATATACTCAAAGGAAAGCTAAAGGTCCATTCAAGTATCTTAAAAAGTATCGTTGTTCATATACTGCACATATTTTACCAGCATTAGAGCTTGACCAAAGTTTGAATAGAAAAGATGCTATCAATGATATTGAGTCAAGAGCAAGAGCCGTTATGGAAGAAACTTTACAAAAATATGATGAAAATGTAATTTCAATAGATTATTCTGAATTTAAATAATAAAATGCCTTTTTATAGGCATTTTTTTTATATTAATATAAGTTTTATTTATTAATACACAAGTACTTGTATTATAAAATATATTAGTGTATAATATTATAATAGAATTATTAACATAATAATAAATTAATTGCGGAGATATTTTATGGGATACGATATGTTGTTTTCGCCTATGAAAATAGGTAATGTAGAAATAAAAAACAGAATTGTAATGTCACCTATGGAAATGGGATTTGGTCAAATGGACGGTAAGCCAACTGAAATGTTGACCGATTATTATGAGGAAAGAGCTAAGGGTGGCGTAGGTTTAATTATACCCGGTATCACAAGGGTTAATGATTTTTCTGGTGCATCTACTTTTTGCCAATTATCGGTAAGTAGAGATAGTAATATAAAACCACTAAAAGATTTCGTAGATAAGATACATACTCATGGTACAAAGTTGTTTATTCAACTTCATCACCCTGGTAGACAAAATGTGGATTTGCTTGTTGGTACTGTTAAGCTTAGTATTGCTTGCAATAAGTTTATACCACATTATCCATCACTACTTAAAAAGGTAGTTCCTATTGGTGTTAAAATGATGGAAAAGGACCTTGTACTTAGCGATGTTGCTCCTTCAAAATGTGAGAGAAGTTATATTGCAAATGCAAAGGTAAAGGCACTTTCTCATAGAGGTGTAAAAAAGATTATTAAGCAATTTATTGATGGTGCTTATCGTTGTAAGCAAGCAGGTGTTGATGGTGTAGAATTACACGCTTCACACGGATACTTGATTCAACAATTTTTAAGCCCTAACACTAACCACAGAACCGACGAATATGGTGGCAGTCTTGAAAATAGAATGAGATTTTTGCTTGAGATTATTCGTGGTATCAGGGAGAAATGTGGTGCAGATTATCCTATTATTGTAAGAATTACCGTTGATGAGTGCTACGACAAAATTGGTCAACCAGGCAAAGGCTACGGTCTTGATGAGGGTATCGAGATGTGCAAAATCCTTGATAAAGAGGGTGTTGATGCACTAGATATCAGTAGTGCTTGCTACGATACAATCAACTATTGGTTAGAGCCAGTTACCTTTGACCTTGGTTGGAGAAAGTATATGGCAGAGGCTGTTAAAAAGGTTGTTTCTTGTCCAGTACTTGCTGCTAATCTAATTAGAACTCCAGAACAAGCAGAGGCTCAACTAGAAGAGGGTGTTCAAGACTTTATTTCTCTAGGTCGTCCATTACTTGCAGACCCACATTGGGCAAATAAGGCTGCCGAGGGTAGACCAGAAGATATCAAAAGATGTATTTGTTGCTTGAACTGCTTTGAAACAATGGAAAAGAATGCATATATTCTTGAGCATGGCGAGTGTGCTATCAACCCAACCCTTGGTAGAGAAAGAGCAAATAATAGTTTACCAAAAGATGGCGAGAATAGACTTGTTGTTGTGGTTGGTGCTGGTCCTGCTGGACTTACTGCTGCTGAAACTCTACTTAGAAGAGGATTTAAGGTTCAAATACTTGAAAAGAATGATTATGTTGGTGGTCAAGTTCAACTTGCTAACAAGCCTCCAAAGAAAGAAAAAATCAGTTGGGTATTTGAGGACTTAAAGACAAGTGTTGAAAAACTTGGTGGAGAAATCAAGTATAATACTACTGCAACTGCTGAAATGATTAAAAATATGAAACCTTATGCAGTAATTGTTGCAACAGGTGGTGTTCCAGTTGTTCCAAGGTCTATTGAAGGCACAAATCTTCCTAATGTTGTAACTGTTACCGAGGTACTTAATGGTTCAGTTCAATTTGAGGGCAAGGATATTGCAGTAATCGGTAGTGGTATGACAGGTCTTGAGACATCTCATTTACTTGCAACACAAGGCAATAACATCACTATTGTCGAAATGGCTGATACAGTTGCTCCAGGTGTATGGTGTCAACACACTGATGATATTTTACCAAAACTTGATGCAGAGGGTGTAAAAATACTTACAAGCCACAAACTTGTTAGAATCACAGAGGATTCAGTAGAGCTTGAGGAAGTTAAAACAGGCAAAAAGGTTGTTGTAGAAGTAAGCAATGTAGTACTTTCTATCGGTGTAAGACCAGTTAATGACCTATACAAAGAGCTTAAGGAAATCCAAAATAATGTATATTGCGTTGGTGATGCACTTCACATTGGTAGAATTGCTAATGCTACAAAGACTGCTTACGACACTGCAATTAAACTAATATAATTATGGAAAGTTTGTACGAATTAAAGGAAAATTTTAAGAAAATTTATTTTGATAATATCAAGAGAGAGGGTGCAGATAAACTATTTGAGTATCTTGAAAACTCAGACTTTTTCACTGCACCTAGCTCTGCAAGGTTTCACTCTGCATACGAGGGTGGTCTTGTTACTCATAGTATCAATGTGTATAATAGGTTGCTTAATCTAATCAAGGCAGACTATGGCGAAAACTACGAGAGTGTGTATTCTAACGAGACTATCGCAATAGTTAGTTTGCTTCACGACCTATGCAAAATTGATTACTACGAAGTAAGCTATCGCAACTCTAAAAATGAGTTTGGAGAGTGGGTAAAGGTTCCATTTTACTCAGTCAATGATAAAATGCCTTATGGCCACGGCGAAAAGTCGGTATATATTGTCAATGGTTTTATCCGTCTTTCAAGAGAGGAGGCTATGGCAATCAACTGGCATATGGGTGGATTTGACTTGAGGGTTAAAGGTGGTAGCTATTCAGAGGGCGAGGCATACAACAAATATCCACTTTGTGTGTATCTTCAAGTAGCCGATATGATGGCAAGTTATCTTGATGAAAAAAGAGAAAATTAATTTTTTTTATTAAAAATTGTTGCTAAAATTAAACAACAGTAGTAAAATGTTTATATTGTAAACCGATGATTTGAGGGTAGTACCTTTTAGGAAGGCTAATTCAGAGAGCTGTGTATGGTGTGATGCAGTATTAGTTGTAAAAGGGAATGGGCTCAATAGGGCAAGGGTGAATTATAGTAGCTTTTGACGGGATTCCACCGTAAACGGAAAGAGTATGTTGGTACTTAAAATTTATGTTATTTTTAACGGTATTTAGGTATCTAAATATCGTTTTTTTTATTAACCTAAACTTTAAGTAAATTTTATTTAAAGGAGTAGAAAAATGGAATTAAACGGAATTGATTATGAAACTTACCTAAAACACTATCCTGATAAGAATGGTTTTTTTGGCGAATTTGGTGGACAGTATATCTCAAAGGAACTTGAGCCTGCTTTTAAGGAAATAACAGAGGCTTACCTTACAATTTGTAAGTCTTCTAAATTTATTAGCGAACTTCGTAGGATTAGAAAGGAGTATCAAGGTAGACCAACTCCAGTATATCACTGCGAAAGATTGTCTAAAATGACAGGTAGTAAAACTCAAATTTATGTAAAAAGAGAGGACCTTAACTTTACTGGTGCACACAAGTTAAATCACTGTATGGGCGAGGGTTTGCTAGCTAAATATATGGGCAAAAAGAAGATTATTGCAGAGACTGGTGCAGGTCAACATGGTGTAGCTCTTGCTACTGCTGCTGCCTACTTTGGACTAGAGTGCGATATCTATATGGGCGAAGTTGATATCAAAAAACAAGCTCCTAATGTTGCTAGAATGAAGATTTTAGGTGCTAGGGTTATCCCAGTTACTCACGGACTTAAGACATTAAAAGAGGCTGTTGATGCAGCATTTAATGCTTATATGAATGAATATAAGGATAGCATTTATTGTATTGGTTCAGCACTTGGTCCACACCCATTTCCAATGATGGTTCGTGATTTCCAAATGGTAGTTGGCGAGGAAGCAAAGGACCAATTCAAAGAGATGACAGGCGAACTTCCTGATGCTATTTGTGCTTGTATGGGTGGTGGTAGCAATGCTGCTGGTATGTTTATTCCTTTCCTAGATACACCTGTTAAGATTTATGGTGTAGAGCCTCTTGGAAAAGGTAGTGGTGTTGGCGACCATGCTGCTAGTATGGCTTATGGAACTCCAGGTATTATGCACGGATTCAATAGTATGATGCTACAAACTAACGAAAAAGGTGTTCCGGACCCAGTTTACTCTGTTGCAAGTGGACTTGATTATCCATCAGTTGGACCAGAACACGCATTCCTAAACAAAATGGGTAGGATTAAGTACGTTACTGCAAGCGATGAGGAGGCTATTGAGGCATTCTTCAAGTTGTCTAGGTATGAGGGCATTATCCCTGCACTAGAAAGTGCACACGCAGTTGCTTATGCTATGAAACTTGCAAAAGAAATGGGCACTGGTTCTATTCTTGTAAACCTATCTGGTAGAGGAGACAAGGACGTGGATTATGTTATTGAACATTATGGATTAGGAGACAAATATATTAATGACTAAATTGATTGACCAAATTAATGAACTTGCTAGAAAGGAAAAGTCAGTAGGTTTGACGGCTGAGGAAAAGGAGCTTCAAACTAAACTTCGTAACGAATATCGAGAGCAATTTAGAGCAAATTTCCGTTCTCAACTAGATAATACTTATATTATGGACGAAAATGGAAACAAGACAAAGGTCGGCAAGAAAAATTAATACATTTATAAAGGGTAGCAATTGCTATCCTTTTTTTGTAAAAAGTATTTAATATTTGATTAATAATCAAAAATAAGTCCAAATATGAATATTTACAAGGTAAGTGTGTAAAACTAATGATGATATTTGGTACATTTTGTATAAAAAGTCTATAAAACTTGACTGATTTTTGCTAGTAGTTTATAATAATAGTATTGGGAGAAATTATGAATAAATATATTATTAGTACAGATGCTTGTGTCAACCTTCCAAAATGGTTGACAGACAAATATAATATTCCTATTGTGCCAATGCCATTTTCACTAAATGAGCCAGTTGGCGAAAAGGATATTTCATTATTAGGTGTAATCAAAAAAACTGAATACAAAAGGTTTGATTATAGGTCGGATACAACCACTATGACCATGCCAGAGTTCTACGATAAGCTAGCAAATGGTGCAGTTCCACTAACCAGCCAAGCTAATGCTAGTATTACCGAGGAATACCTTGAGCCTTATCTAAAAGAGGGTTATGATATTCTTCATATTGCATTTTCATCAGGTATGAGTGGTACTTACAATTCTGCTTGTATTGCACAAAAAGAACTTCAAGCAAAGTACCCTGATAGAAAGATTATTGTTATAGATAGTTTGTCAGGTGGTGGTGGCGAAGGTCTTGCCGTTATTGATGCTTACAAACAATTTGAATTAGGTAAGTCTATTGAAGAGGCTGCAAACTATGTAGAGGAGGAGAAACTTAGATATCGTCATTACTTCACGGTTGGAGATATCAAGTTTATCGCAAAATCAGGTAGAATTAGTTCGTTCCAAGAGTTAGTTGGTACATTACTTGGTATTACAATTATTCTAGGTATTGATTCTGAAGGCAAGGTATATCCTGCTGCAAAAGTTCGTGGCAAAAAGAAGGTTACTCGTAAGATGTTAGAGTTATTCGAGGATAACAAGGGCGACCAAGATGTAAGTTCAATTATTCTTAACCACGGAAATGATATCGAGGAAATTCAACAGCTTGGCGAAACTATTTTGGAAGAGTTCCCTGATGTAAACAATATCGACTACGACTATGTAAATATGCTAGTTGGTTGCAATTCAGGACCAGGTTCTCTTGCATTGTTCTTCAAGGGTGAAAAGAGAACTTTTGTACAAAATAAATAATTAGATTTTATTAAAAAGATATGGTTTTCCATATCTTTTTTGTTATGTAACCAACCAAAGTTTATTTAGAATATTTTAGTTTAGACTTTTCATATTATAGTTTTTATATTATAATATAAATTATACTTATATATATAATAGAAAGTTAGAGGTTAAAATGCGAAAATTTTTTGAATGTACAATGTCGATATTAATAATAGTCGCTGTAATTTTAAGTGGCATATATTGTTTTTTGAAAAACGATATCCTTTTAACTTTTATGATAACTATTGATGTTGCTGCTTACCACTTTTTAATGAGGTATCTAGTGGGAAATATTGTGGACTTAATAAAGTTTAATCCTAATGTGTGGTGGTTTAGGGAACATAAATACGAAAGAAAGATATATAAATTTTTGAATGTTAAAAAATTCAAAAAGCATATTCCTACATACAAGCCAGAAAGTTTTGATTTGTCAAAACATAGTTACGAAGAAATAATTGCTTCAACTTGTGGTGCAGAGGTAATACACGAAATCTCAATGCTGTTAAGTTTTTTGCCATTAATTATGATAATATGGTACGACTATATACCATTTTTAGTAACATCGGTTATTGCCTCACTTGTTGATTTACCTTTTGTGCTTATACAAAGATACAACAGACCAAGGCTTGTAAAACTAAACAAACTAAAAAATAAAGATTTAAATTAAGGATAGAATAGTCTATCCTTTTTTTATATTATTTGTTTAAGAAGCAACTAAACTTTAACAAAATAGCTAAAATTACAACAGAAAATAAAGTTTAGAATATATATTTTTTACTACGGAAAAATCGTATATGCATTTATGCATGCATAAATTAATATTTTGCATAAAATATTGCATATAATGTATAAAATAGGTAAAATATAAAAAAATATGAAAAATTATGCAAAAATTATTCAAAAAAAGTTGACAATTTAAAAGGTTAGTAATATACTAATATCAATAAAACAAATCAAACAAAATTTAACAAATTTATTTATAAAGAGGAACAGGAAAATGAAAAAATTATTAAAGAAATTAGGTTTAATATTAACCACTGTTGCAATCGCTGTTACATCAGTTATTGGTTTAACTGCTTGTAATAATCAAAAAAGCAATTTATTAGTAGTTGCAACAGAAGCAAAGTTTAATCCATTTGAATATGTAGATGCTAATGGCAATTTTACTGGTTTTGATATGGAACTTATTGAGTTGCTTGCTAAAAAAATGGGTTATGATGGTGTGCAAATTAAGGATATGGATTTTGATTCAGTAATCGGTGCTGTTACAACAAATAATGCAGATGTAGCAATCGCTGCTATGACAATTAATGCTAAAAGGGCAAAATCAGTAGATTTCGCTGATGCATATTATACCAATTCTGCACAATGGATTTTGAAGAAGAAAGGCGACACAAAATTTGTTGGCACAACCAAAGAGGCTTTAGATAAAGAACTAGAAGGCAAAAAAATTGGTGTAGCAAAAGGTCAAACTGGTTACTATTATGTTGTAGGTGGTGGCGATTTTGAATTTGCTGGTGTTAAAGATGCTAAAATGAGCGAATATCAAGATATGCCTTCAGCAGTTACAGCCTTAAAAAAGGGTATGATTGATTGTGTATTATCAGACAATGCAGTAGCTGAAGAAATTATTGCTAAAAATGCAGATATTGAAGCAATCAAAGTTCCACTAACAGTAGAGAAATATGGTATCGCAGTTAAAAAAGGCAATACAGAAATGGTTAATAAATTAAATGCTGCATTAAAAGAGGCTAAAGCAGATGGTTCATTTGATGCACTATATAACAAATATTTTGGAGAATAAAAAATGAGTGTAGGAGAAGAATTAAATCTTATATTCAATGACTATGGTAAATTACTTTTAACAGGGTTTCAAAACACCCTGTTAATTGCATTTTGTGCAACTTTAATTGGTATAGTCATTGGTACATTAATAGCAACAGTTAAGATACTTCCACAAAACAATTTTATCGTAAAACTTCTAAGCAAAATAGCTGATTTGTATGTTGTGTTATTTAGAGGTACTCCTATGGTAGTTCAATTACTTATTATGTATTTTGTAATTATCCAAAATGGTTTACCAGAGATTGTAACAGCTATCGTAACATTTGGACTAAACAGTGGTGCTTATGTTTCAGAAAATATGAGAAGTGGAATTATGGCAGTGGATAAAGGTCAGTTAGAGGCTGCAAGGTCATTAGGACTTGGATATGGTCAAGCAATGTTAAAGGTAGTATTACCTCAAGCAATAAAGCACGCTATTCCAAACCTAGGTAACGAATTTATTACATTATTAAAGGATACTTCAATCGCTGGATTTATTACAGTAAGAGACCTTACAAAAGTAATACAAAATATCGTTGCATCAACATATGAACCTATTGTTCCATATTTGTTACTTGCAGGTATTTATTTACTACTTGTATTGTTCTTCACTGGTATATTAAGATTAATTGAAAGGAGGTTAAGGAAAGGTGATAACCGTTAAAAATCTACATAAAAGTTTTGGTAACAACGATGTACTTCGTGGTATTGACCTAGAGATTGAAAAGGGCGAAAAGGTTGTTATTTTGGGACCATCTGGTTGTGGTAAATCAACCCTTTTAAGATGTTTGAACCTTCTTGAAACCCCAACAACAGGTCATATTTACTTTGGTAATGATGAAATAACATACTACAAAAAGCTTAATAAAGTGCAAAAAACAATGCTTAATATCAAGCTAACTTTGCTTAATAGGACAGTAAAAAAGATAAAATTAAAGCCAGAAAAACTTGAAGTTGTCAACAAAAAAATTGAGCATATTACCGAAAAGTTAGAGTTTGATAGCACTTTAGAAAAGAGAGAAAAGCCAAATGTAAACAAAATTAGACAAAATATGGGTATGGTTTTCCAATCTTTCAACCTATTCCCCAATATGACAATTAGAAAAAATATTACCTTTGCACCTGTTAAGTTAAAGTTGATGACAGAGGAGCAAGCTAATAAAAAGGCAGAAGAGTTGCTAGGAAGAATTGGTCTACTTAATAAGATTGATGAATATCCTAACTCATTAAGTGGTGGACAAAAGCAAAGGGTTGCGATTGTTAGAGCACTTGCTATGAACCCACAAGTAATGCTTTTTGATGAGCCAACAAGTGCACTTGACCCAGAAATGGTAGGCGAGGTTCTTAACCTTATGAAAGAGCTTGCAGATACAGGAATGACAATGGTTGTTGTTACTCACGAAATGGGATTTGCAAGGGAAGTTGCTACAAGAGTATTATTTATTGATGAGGGAGTTATTAAGGAAGATGCTCCACCAGAGGAGTTTTTTGACAATCCAAAGGACCCAAGATTAAAGGATTTCTTATCAAAAGTTTTGAAATAAACCAAATAAAATATTAATTTTTTTCATTAAAAAAGGCATCAAACTTGATGCCTTTTATTTTTATATATTTTTATGAAATTTGTTGCTATTTTACATTAGTTTAACAAAAGTATTATAAAATACCATAATAAAATATAATACATTTTGTAATTAACTACTATATAAATATTTGTTTAATATAGTAGATTATCTAATGATGCCTTCTTTTTCAATGTAGTCGGTCATTTCCTTTCTCCATTCCTTGCTACTTTTTCTTCTCCACATTAAATGGAAGCAGTGTAGGTCGCCAAATCTACCTCTTTCAAATTTTTCAACAGGAACATTTAGCTCGGTCAACTTTTCATACAAAGCATCGCCTTGACCATTGCAGAACATATCGTTTACAACTTGTGTGATATGTGTTTTTGGCCAATTAGCAGTAACAAAGTTTACAGGAGAACATTCGTTATAATATTCGTATGTAGGTAGTTCGTGCATATCCTTTGATAGCTTTATACCTGCAAGGTCTTGACATAAAATTTTACCTGCATTGAATGGGAATTTCTTTGCAAGTGCTTTTGGAGCATCAAACACACCACAAGCAGGTAGTAGGTGAGTGATTGTCATTTTGTCAGAGAAATCCTCGACACCAAATTTTTCACGATACTCTGGGTTAGCATATAAGCAACCAATAACAGCAGTAGCATGACCACCAGCAGAGTCGCCTGTTACATTTACATTTTCAAGGTCTAGGTTATACTTTTCTGCATTATCAGCAAGCCAGTTCATAGCAAGACCAAGATGTTTTACATAATCGTGGAATGGATACTTTGGTCCAAGTCCGTAGTTTACATTTAGTACAAAAAATCCTTTATCAGCATAAAAGTTGCATAGACTTTTTCTAAATTTTTTGTCGCCTGCAACAAATCCACCACCGTGTACTTGTACTAATACTGGCCACTTGCCTTCAGGTTTTTTTGATAGGTCATAGTGGAAATTTAGTTTACAACATTCTGCTACATCGCTATAAACAATATCCTTTTCAATGGTAATATTCTTAAACTTTAAGCAGTTTTGTGGATACCAAAAAAAGTAGTCAATAGCTTTAAAAGCAATTACAGCAATATCATTCATATTAATACCTCATAATATCAATTAGTTTAATGTATATATTATACATTCAAATAATCACTTGTTCAATAATAATGTGGAAAATTTTTTTCGAAAACAGTAAAATAATATAATTTATACATAAAATCTTTTAAAAGAATGACGAAAAACATGTATTGTATAGTTATATATTTGTGTTAGATATAATAAATGTGTTATTATATATAAACAGGTGTATTATGTATGACATAATTTTTAGTGATTACGATGGTACTTTGTATGGGAAAACCCGTGAAATTAGTCCCAAAACAAGAAAAAGTATCGAAAAATATGTTGCTAATGGTGGCAAATTTGTAATATCAACCGGCAGAATTTATTCAAGTATTAAGCCGATTGCAGTTAGTCTTGGACTAAATGGAGATATTATTACTTCGCAAGGCTCGCAAATATACAATATTGATGCCGATATACCTATTCATACCGATTTTATAAACAAGCAGAAAACAGTTGAGATTTTGGAGATTGCAAAAAGGGAAGGTTATCTTGCTCAATGTTATGCAAATAACACAATCTATGCAGATAAAAACAAGGATTTTAATAACTTTTTTGCTGACTTCTTTTCTGTCAATATATCAACAACAGAAACACTTATTGAGGATATCTTTACTGAAAAAATTGTGCCAAACAAGTTTGAACTTTTGGTGGATAAGGATAAAATTGATGGTTTTATCAAGGATATTTCAAAATCTTATCCCGAGTTTTTATTTAGCAAGTCAGCACCTGTTATGATTGAAGTAGTTGATAAACTTGCAACTAAAGGTAGAGCTTGTAGATACTTGCTTGATAAGTACAATATCAAGCCGGAAAATGCACTTGCTATTGGCGATGGCAACAATGATATTGATATGCTTGAGGCAGTGGGTGGCAAGGTTGCAGTAAATAATGCTGCAAAAAGACTACTAAAAACTGCTGATTATATCACAAAGGATACAAATGGCGACGGAGTTAGTGAAATAATTGAGCTAATCCTTAGTGGTAAATTTTAATTTGAAACAAATTTTAGAGGATATACAATGATAAAAAGAGATAATTTAAGAAACATAGCAATAATAGCCCATGTTGACCATGGTAAGACAACACTTGTTGATGCATTGTTGAAACAATGTGGTACTTTTAGAAATAACCAAGTTGTTGAAGACAGGGTAATGGATAATGGAGACCTTGAAAAAGAAAGAGGTATTACAATCCTTGCAAAAAACACTTCTGTAAACTACAATGGTACAAAAATCAATATCGTTGATACTCCAGGTCACGCTGACTTCGGTGGCGAGGTAGAGAGAATACTTAAGATGATTGATGGTGTATGTCTACTTGTAGATGCTTACGAAGGTCCAATGCCTCAAACAAGGTTCGTTCTTCAAAAGGCACTTGACTTAAACCTAAAGGTTATTGTTGTTATCAACAAGATTGATAAGCCTGATGCTAGAATTGAAGATGTCGAGCTAGAGGTACTAGAGTTACTTATGGACTTAGGTGCTGATGAGGAGACACTAAATTATTCAGTTGTTTATTGCAGTGGTAGAGATGGTACAGCTACTCTTGACCCAAGCAAACCAGGCACAGATATGAAACCTCTTCTTGATACAATTCTTAAGGATATTCCTTGCCCAGAGGGAGAGGAAAACGATGGATTACAACTACTTATTTCTGCTATTGATTACAATGAGTATGTTGGTAGAATCGGTATTGGTAAAATCGAAAGAGGTACAATCAAACAAAACCAAGCTGTTATGGTAACAGACTACACAAAGCCAGACGAAGTTTATCAATCAAAAATTGCAAACTTATACCAAATTGAAAACCTTGTAAGAGTTCCTGCTGAAACTGCAACAGTTGGCGATATCGTATGTATCTCTGGTATTGAAGATATCACAATTGGTCATACAGTTTGTTCTGTTGATAAGGTTGAGCCACTTCCTTTTGTTAAGGTTAGTGAGCCTACTCTTGAAATGGAATTTTTGGTTAACGATAGCCCATTCGCTGGAAGAGAGGGTAAGTATGTAACAAGTAGAAATCTTAGAGAAAGATTATATAAAGAGCTACTAAAAGATGTATCACTTCGTGTAACCGATGGTACCACAAAGGATAGTTTCCTTGTTGCAGGTCGTGGAGAAATTCATCTTTCTATCTTGATTGAAACAATGAGAAGAGAGGGCTACGAGTTCCAAGTTGGTAAACCAAAGGTATTGTTTAAGACCAATGAACAAGGCAAAAAGACTGAACCTATTGAAAGAGTTACCATTGATGTACCTCAAGATTGCGTAGGTACAGTTATGGAAAAACTTGGTTCAAGAAAGGGCGAATTGCAAGAAATGAACCCAGTTGGTAATAGAATGACACTTATCTTCAAGATACCTGCTCGTGGACTACTAGGATACAAAAACGAATTTATGACTGATACAAAGGGTGAGGGTATTATCAATAGTCTATTTGAAGGCTATGAAGAGTACAAGGGCGATATTCCTCGTAGAAGTAATGGTTCTCTTGTTGCATTTGAAAATGGTGTTTCTTGCACATATGGTTTGTTCAATGCACAAGAAAGAGGTACTTTATTTATTGGACCTGCCGTTCCAGTATATAAGGGAATGGTTGTAGGATATTCTCCTAAGACAGAGGAATTAGTTGTAAATGTTTGTAAGAAAAAGCATGTTTCTAACTGTCGTGCTTCTGGTAGTGATGATGCACTTAGACTTACTTCAACAAAGGATTTGAGCCTAGAGGAAGCTATTGAGTTTATCGAAAGCAATGAGTTACTAGAGGTTACCCCTGAAAGTATTAGAATTAGAAAGAGAATTCTTGACCATACTGAAAGAATGAGAGATGACCTTAGAACAGGTGTTATCAAAAAGAGAGATTAGTTTTTAATATACTATTGAAAGTTGTTTTATATCATGCTATACTAATTACTAGGTGATAATTATGGGAAATGTAATATTTAGCAATGTAAAGTTAAATCAAACTAAAAAAAATATCGGACTTGATATTCGTGATATGTCATTGCCACTTGACAACATTATAGGTGTTGTTGGTGCAAAAACTAGTGGTAAATCTAATTTTTTAGATGTGCTTAGTGGCAAAATTCACCCACAAAGTGGTACTATCACTTTTGATGATGGTGAGCTTAATAAGGGCGATTTGTTCTATGTATCTAGTCAAACTTACGAGCCTAGCTTTTCTACTATTAAGGATTTGATGGATAAAATTGAAAAAGATTATCCAAATTTTAGTAGAGATGTCGCTATCAAATACTTTACTGCTATGGAGATTCCTACCGAAAAAATTATGTATAGGAATTTTGATAGAAGGGTGCAGTCAGCTATTAATTGCATTTTGGCTATTGCATCAAGAGCTAGAATAACTATATTAGACCAACCTTGCAGAAATATGCATATGAAATTAAGAGAAATGCTATATGGTTTTGCAAAGGAGGATTACGAGGAGTTCAAAAGAACTATTTTGATTAGCTCTAATATTGCACTTGATATTGATAAAATTGCAACTCATGTCGTATATCTTAGACAAGGTAAGTTGGTATTTAGTTTACCTTATGAGGAAGTTGATAGCTTTGCTGTCGGTTTGCTTGGTAGAAATGAGGTAATTAAGGAATATGCTAGTCGTGCAGAAGTGTTCTATTCGGCTAATGCAGAAAATAACCTTGTTCATAAGGTTGTAAGGAATACTTTGCCACTTGATGCGATGAAGTCACTTCAACTTAACGGTGTGATTACTCAATATGTAAACCTTGTAAACTTCCATACTTATGTAGTTAAGGAAGACTTCGGTTTTGAGGAAGAAGCAAGGATTAGAGAGGAAGAGGAAAGAATAAAGGCAGAAAAGAAAGCTGCAAAACGAAGCAAAAAGCAACCAAAAAATGTTACCTTGGTAGCAAAGACTGATGATGTTACCTCTTCAAAACCAGTTAAACAAGAGGAAAAAGAATCTTTTGGCGAAAAGCTAAAGAGGATTTTAACAACTCCACTATAAAAACTAAAGACAAAATTTATAAAACACAAAAGATTAAGTCTAAAAATACAAAAGATAAAATTATAAAATACAAAAGAAAAGTGCTACTTTATGGTAGCACTTTATTTTTAGTTTTAATTTCTAGTAAACTATATGGTTATACTTGAAATTGCCTACAAGTACATATATTCATATTAAATGGAATGGTATGCAATATATTAAATTTTTTCAAATTTGATAAAAATTAAAATATGGTTTTGTTATTTTATGATGTTTTTTATATCAAGTAAACTTGTAACGGTGTAGGTTGGCATATCATTTTTGATATTGTTTGGAGAGTAGAATATAGTGTCAATATTATACTTGTATCCACCTTTAATATCAGCAGTAAGGGAATCGCCAATTAATATTGTATCGGCTTTTGTTAGGCTAAACTCGGCAAACATTTTATCAAAAAACTCCTTGCTAGGCTTTGTATAACCAGCTTCCTCGGAAGTGTAAACAGCATCAATATAATTCTTAATTTCGGAGTTATTTACTCTGCTATGTTGAATAGTGCTTGAGCCGTTTGATGCGATAATTAGCTTTTTATTAAGTGAGTGTAGATACTTTACAAGCTCTAGTGCATCGGGCAATAAGTAGCTTTGTTTACCCAAATTATGCTTGTATCTGTTGTTAAAGGATAGTGGCTCAATATCAAAGTAGTATAGGTCGAATATCTCCTTAAACCTCATTGTAGCAAGTTCAGCTTTTGTAATCTCTTTTCTTTCCAGTTTTTTCCAATATTTATCATTAACTTCGTGGTAAAGGTTAGATAAATTGTCATCGCAATCTATATTGTATTCTTCGAAAGTTTGCTTGATTGACTCTTTTTCAGCTTTATTAAAATCAAATAAAGTGTTATCGGCATCAAGCAAAATGTACTTATAATTTTTCATAGATATAGTATATAATATCTTTTTAT
The DNA here is from genome assembly GCA_020024085.1 of Christensenellaceae bacterium. Classification (GTDB taxonomy): domain Bacteria; phylum Bacillota; class Clostridia; order Christensenellales; family CAAEEZ01; genus HGM11377. The sequence goes on from JAHHUG010000001.1 coordinate 44,082, forward strand.
AAAAGTAAATAGATAGGATATATTGTTTTTGTAGTATAATAGAGGTATGAAAGGAATTATTGTAATTAACGGATACTCAAAAACCGAGGGGATTAAGTATCAAGTAAAAAGATTAACCGAAGAGTTTAATAAAAAAAATGTTAATATTGAGGTAAAAAAGACTACCGAGTTGCTTGCGTATATTGAAAATGGCAATATAAAATCGGAGTTAGAAGCAGACTTTGTTGTGTATCTTGATAAGGATATACACATAGCTTTAATGCTAGAAAAACTTGGTTTTAGGCTGTTTAATAGTAGGGAGAGTATTGAGGTTTGCGATGACAAAATTCGTACTCATATAATGCTTGCAAATGAGGGAGTTAGTATGCCAACAACCATATCTTCGCCACTTATGTATACGGATAGTGAAGATAGTTTTTTGGATAAGGTGCAAAGGGTGCTTGACTATCCTATTATTGTCAAGGAGGCACATGGTTCACTAGGTGGACAAGTGTACTTATGTGAGGATTTTGATAGTTTACAAGCAACAAGGAATAAACTAAAATTTAAGCCACACTTGTATCAACAATTTATTGATAAATCTTGTGGAAAAGATACAAGGGTAATTGTAATTGGTGGCAATGTTGTTGCAGGGTATAATAGGGTTTCAACGACTGACTTCAGGTCGAATATTGAGCTTGGTGGAAAGGGCGAAAAAGTGGAACTTTCAAAGGAGTATATTCTACTTGCAGAAAGGGTAGCAAATATCCTTAATCTTGACTATTGTGGAATTGATATACTTGATAATACTGAGCCTATGATATGCGAGGTAAATAGCAATGCATTCTTTACAGGTGCAGAAAAAATAACTGGTGTAAATGTTGCAAAATGCTATGTGGAGTATATTATTGATACAATGAATAAATAGATAAATATAATAAATTTTAGTTGTTTTTTTACTTAAAAATAGCTAAATTTTATTGTTTTTTAGCAAAATAGAAAAATTAAAAAACTAGGCATTTTGTCTAGTTTTATTTTATTATTATTTGTTTTATATAGTAGTGTATTATACAAAATGCTATTTTATAGAGTAAATCCACCATCAACCGTAATTATTTGACCAGTAATAAATATATCTTCTTTGCTTAGTAGCAAGGCAACATCGACAATATCCTCAGGTTTACCTATTCTTCCTAGTGGAGTATTTTGTTTTAGTTCCTCCATATCTTCTTTGGTTAAGTGTCTATTCATATCGGTATCCATTACTCCAAGGGAAATACAATTTACTTTAATGTTTGCACTAGAAAGCTCTTTTGCTAACGCTAAAGTAAGTGAATTTATAGCACCTTTACTACTAGAATAGCAAGCCTCACAACTGCCTCCTACATTTCCCCACATACTGCTAATATTGATAATATTTCCACCTCTAAACATCATTTGTTTTGCAACCATTTTGGTTACTGCAAATACACCAGTAACATTTGTTTTGAATATGTTTTCCCACTCCTCGATAGTGGTATCAATTAACATTTTTTGAGGTAAACAAATACCTGCATTATTGACTAAAACATCAATTTTTTCACTTTCAAAAAGTTTTGTGAAAAATTTTTCTACATCATAATATGAGGAAATATCTAGTTGATATCCTTTGACTTGATAGCCCAAATTTGTTAATTTTTGCTCAAGTTCAGTTGCTTTTTCAGTTGAATTTTTGTAGCAAAAAAGTACCTTGTATCCTGCTTTGCAATAGCCCTCAACAAGCCCTTTTCCTATACCTCTTGTGCCACCTGTTATAAATACTGTTTTCATATTTCACCTTAAAAATATTTTAACAAAATAGTTTTGTTTTTGCAAGCATACTACAAATTTTGTTTTGCTATAAATGTAGGTTATACAAAAATAATATATAACTATGTATTTTAATTTTATTTTTTATTGATATTATGTTATAATTTGATAAATTAATTTTTTAGGATAAAGTATGATAAATAAATTTAGTATTGAGATTGAAAAAGCATTAGAACAAATGCAATTTGAAAGTCTTACTCCTATTCAAGAGGCAGTAATACAAAACTTTGATTCTAATGTGGATATGATTGCACAAGCCCCAACTGGTACTGGTAAAACTTGTGCTTTTGGTATACCTATTATTGAAAACATTGTTGTGGATTCAAAGGAATTGCAAGCCCTTATAGTTTGCCCAACAAGAGAACTTGCAAAGCAAATTACCGACGAACTTCGTAGGGTTGCATTCTATAAAGAGGGGGTAAGGATTGCAAGTGTATATGGTGGAGAGTTCTTTGAAAGGCAACTTGCAAATTTAAGGAAAAAGCCTCAAATTGTTGTTGGTACTCCAGGTAGAATACTTGACCACCTTGCAAGAAAAACCATTAAGCTAAAGTCGGTAAATACAATCGTACTTGATGAAGCTGATGAAATGCTTGATATGGGCTTTAGAGAGGATATGGAAAAGATATTTGAATATGCTAATGAGGATAGACAAATACTTTTGTTCTCTGCTACTATTCCAAAGGAAATCCTTGAAATATCGCAAAAATTGCAACGCAATCCAATCACAATTAAAACAACGGTTGATGAAAAAGAAATGCCACCAATCACTCAATATTATGCTTATGTTGAGGAAAACCAAAAGATATTTTTACTTGATACAATCATTAAGGAAAACGACTACAAACTTACACTATGTTTTGTTAGCACAAAAAAGAGAGCAGATTCGTTAAATAAGGTGCTTAAAACAAAAGGTTATAAATGTGAGTGTTTGCACGGAGACCTTCGCCAAGCTAAACGAGAGCAAATTATGAAAGCATATAAAAATGGCGAGTACGATATTTTGATTGCAACCGATGTTGTAGCAAGAGGTATTGATGTAAAGGGTATTGATGCAATATTCAACTTTGATATTCCTTACGACAGGGACTTCTATATTCACCGTATCGGTAGAACAGCACGAAATAAGGCAGAGGGTGTTGCTTATACCTTTGTAACTGGTGGCGAAAGAAACAAAATAACAGAAATTGAAAAGCATACAAATTCCAAAATGATTAAATTAGAGGAATATAGTGCAGATAATTTGAGGAAATATATGAATAATAAGAAAATAGATAATGCCTTAACCAAAATCAAAGGCAACCTAAACGAAACAAAATTAGAAATCGAAAGAATGCTTGAGGATTACAACTTTTCTAATGGCACAAACTACACCATTCTTGATATGGCAGCAGCTCTTGTAGAGTCAGATACAATGGGTGTTACTATACAAAAGCCAAAGGCTATGGAAGATATGGATAAAAAAGCCAAAAGAGAAAAGGGTGTAAGATATTTTGTAAACTTTGGCGAAAGAGATAAGGCTAATAAGAAAAATGTTACCGAGTTACTTGATAGAGTGGGTATCGTTAGCAGTGAAATTATAGAAATTGCTTTAATGGATAACTACGGATTTATTGAGCTTAGGGAAGAAAATATGAATATGCTTAGCCTAATCGGTATGGACTTTAATGGTAGAGAAATTAATGTCGAAAAAGCTGGCGAAAAGGGTAGGTCAAAATCTTCTAATGATAGGTCAAAATCAAAGCCAAAAAGCAGTGGTTTAAGCCAAGGCAAAGGTCGTAAGTCTAGTGATAAAGGTGGCAAATCTTACTCTAAAGCAGATAGCCCAAGAAGAGAGGGTAATAGAGATTCGTTTAGGGGTTCAAGCAAAAAACCTAGCCAATCAAAAGGTCAAAAATCAAGAGGAAAGAAAAAATAATAAATATTAGATTAGAGCAAGTTAAAAACTTGCTCTTTTTTTATTATTTTGATGTTTTTGTTATAAAATTGCTTATATTATAGTATAAAATAAATACTTATACATTGATAATATAATTTTAAAATGCTATAATTATATTGAGAAGGGTATGAAATGTTAGAAAAAATTTTTATCAAAGATTATAATAATGTCAAATCAGCAAATGTTCGTGCAAAATATGGTTATCTTGCCAGTGGTGTAAGTTTAGTAATGAATATTTTACTTGCAGTTGCTAAAATTGTTGTTGGTGTTATATTCGCATCAGTTGCAGTACTTGCAGATGGTCTTAATAACTTGACAGATGGTGGTAATCTTGCAGTAAGTTTGGTGGGCTTTAAGTTTGCTAATCGTCCTGCCGATTCAAAGCACCCTTATGGCCACGCAAGGTTAGAATATGTAATCAGCCTTGTTATTAGCATCGTAATATTATTTATCGGTTTTGAGCTTTTTTCTTCTTCTATCGAAAAGATTGTAAAGCCAGAACCTCAGGAATATTCAATGATAATGGTAGGTGTGCTTGTGGCATCTATTGTGCTAAAAATTTGGTTAGGACTTTTTAATAGAAGGTTAGGCAAAAAGATTGATTCCTTAACCCTTAAAGCAACGGCAATGGATAGTATTAATGATAGTATTGTAACCGTTGCAGTATTGATTAGTACACTTGTAGGTATGTACACTGGTGTTTCCCTAGATGCTTATTGTGGTATTATCGTATCGTTATTTATCTTTTATAGTGGAATAATGCTAATTAAGGAAACTATGGGACCTCTTCTTGGAGAGACTGCCGATGAAAGTTTGGTTGAGGAGATTATTTCAAAAATCAAAATGTACGATGGCGTTAAGGGTGTGCACGATATTCAAGCACATAACTACGGACCAAATAAGTATTTTATCAGCCTTCATGTTGAGGTGGATAGAAATGTAGACATTATGGTTAGCCATGAAATGATTGATAAAATCGAAACTGACCTTAATGATGAAAATATCCATGTTGTAATACATATGGACCCAGTTGTTATCAATAATCCAGTGCTAGATAAGTACAAGGAAATGGAAAAAAATATCGTAAAGGAAATTAACGAACATTCTACTTTGCACGATTTTAGAATGGTAGATGGCGAAAATAGAATTAACCTAATTTTTGATGTAACAGTACCTTTTAGTGATAAAAGAACTGACTGCGAAATTAAGGAATTAGTGGAAAATAAGACAAAAGAAATAGATACAAAATTGTTCACTGTCGTAAATATCGACAGGTTTTAGGAGGTAAAAATGAGTTTTGTAGAAACAGATAAAATGACAGATTTAGTAAAGATTGTAATGGAAAATGGTAAGAGCATTGTTGTAAAAGTAGACAACGAGGAAGCTCCTATTACTGTTGCTAACTTCAAAAAGTTAGTTAGTGAAGGTTTTTATGATGGACTAATTTTCCATAGAGTTATAAAGGGCTTTATGATTCAAGGTGGCGACCCAACTGGTACTGGTTGTGGCGGTAGCGATAAGGAAATCAAGGGCGAGTTTAGAGCTAATGGTGTAAAAAATAGCCTTAGCCACTTAAGAGGTGTTATCTCTATGGCAAGAGCACAAAACCCAAACTCTGCAAGTAGTCAATTTTTCATTTGCCACGAAGATGCAACATTCCTTGATGGTCAATATGCAAGTTTTGGTAAGGTTGTAGAAGGTATTGAGGTTGTTGATGAAATTGCAAATGTAGATACTAATTATATGGATAAACCACTTCAAACTCAAAAAATGCAAAAGGTTGTATTTGTTGAAGAGGCTTAATATATTACAAAATTAAAATAAAGAGTGAAATAATAGAGCAATATAAAAGAGTGAAATAAAAAGATAAAATAAAAGAGTGAAATAAAAGTGAGATTTATATTAATTGTTTAAAGAAGGAGGAAATTATGGAACTACAAGAAATTTTATCAAAAGTGGACCACACTTTATTAAAACCTACTGCTACTATCAAGGAAATTGAGGATTTAGTAGAAGATGCTATCAAATATAATACTGCATCAGTATGTATCCCACCTTGCTATGTTAGTGATGTTAAAAAGAAGTATGGTGATAGTGTAAAGATTTGTACCGTTATTGGTTTTCCTAATGGATACAATTCTACAAAGGTAAAGGTATATGAGGCAAAACAAGCTATAAAAGATGGTGCTGATGAGATTGATATGGTTATCAATATTGGCGACCTTAAAGCTAAAAAATATACCAAAGTTAAAAATGAAATCAAAAAGTTAAGACAAGCAACAGAGGGTAAGATACTTAAGGTTATTATCGAAACTTGCCTACTTAACGAAAGAGAAAAAATCAAAATGTGCAAGATTATTTCTGAAGTTGGTGCTGATTATATCAAAACTTCAACAGGCTTTTCTACCGAAGGTGCAACCTTTAGTGATATTAAATTGTTTAGACAATATATCTCAAAAGATGTCAAAATGAAGGCTGCTGGTGGTATTAGCTCAATTGAAGATGCAGAGGAATTTATTAATCTTGGTTGCGATAGACTAGGCACAAGCAGAATTGTAAAAATTGCTAAAGAGTTAGAAAAATAATAGTTTATTGGTTGTGGGATTATGGCAAAAAGAGTATTTTTAATAGTTTTGGATAGCTTCGGTATTGGTGGTGCAAAAGATGCAAATCTATTTAATGACCTTGGTAGCAATACTCTAAAAAGTGTCAGCAGTGATAGTAATTTTTATGCACCAAACCTTACAAAACTTGGTTTGTTTGCAATAGATGGAGTTGAACCAAAGATAACAGATAATATCATTGGTAATTATGGAAGGCTTGAAGAAAAGTCAATAGGTAAGGATACTACAATTGGACATTGGGAGATTGCAGGTTGTATTACAAAAGAACCTTTCCCTACCTATCCAAAGGGTTTTCCTAGTAGAATTATTGATACATTCAAGGGACTTACTGGTAGAGGTGTGCTTTGCAACAAACCATATAGTGGTACGCAAGTTATTAAGGATTATGGCAAAAAGCATATTGAAACAGGCGATTTGATTGTATATACAAGTAGTGATAGTGTATTCCAAATTGCTGCTCACGAAAGTGTAGTTTCGGTGGAACAACTTTATAGGTATTCGGAAATAGCAAGAAAACTATTAACAAATGAAGATAGTGTTGCAAGGGTAATTGCAAGACCTTTTATTGGAGAATATCCAAACTTTACAAGGACTAGCAATCGTAGAGATTTCTCACTTGCTCCACCAAGAAATATGTTAGACATATTGCTTGAAAAAAATAAGTCAGTAATTAGTGTTGGTAAAATTTACGATATTTTTGCAGGCAGAGGCTTTACGGAGGAGTATCACACTACAAGCAATACCGACGGAGAAAGAAAAATTATCAGTCTAATGGATAAGGATTTCGAGGGTTTGTGTTTTGTAAATCTTGTAGATTTCGATATGTTGTATGGTCATAGAAATGATATTTCTGGATATGCTAGAGCAATAACCGAGTTTGACAAAAATCTTAAGATAATTTTGGATAAACTTAAAAAAGATGATATGCTAATTATCACAGCAGACCACGGTTGCGACCCTGCTACAATTAGCACTGACCATTCGAGAGAAAATACTCCACTTTTAATTTATGGCAAAAACTTAAAGCGAGCCGTTAATCTAAAAACTGGCTCATTTAGTGATATTTCTGCTACTATTTTGGATTACTTTGGTATTCAAAATACCTTGGCAGGTAGTAGTAAATTAGATTTTTTAAGTTAAGATGAATATTGTATTAATAGGTATGCCAACTTGTGGCAAAAGCACCGTTGGTGTAGTGCTTGCAAAAATGCTTGGACTAGATTTTGTGGATACGGATATTTTGATTCAAAATAAGTATGGTGCAAAACTAAATAAACTAATCGAAGATAACGGAACGGACGGTTTTCTAGCAATGGAGGAGTCCGTAATTAGCTCTGTTGAACTAACAGATACTGTTATTGCAACGGGTGGTAGTGCTGTATATTCAGATAAGGCTATTAAGCACCTTAAACAAATTGCAAAGGTGGTTTATCTTGATGTACCACTAACCGATATTGAAAATAGAATGACTGACCTTAGGGAAAGAGGTGTAATTATTGAAGAGGGTAAAACCATCGGGGATTTGTATTTAGAAAGAGAACCGTTGTATCAAAAATATGCCGATTTTACTGTCAGTGAAAAGGGTAGAAGTTTAGAGGATACCGTTGAGGAACTTGTTAAACTTTTTAGTTGATTTTGCAAATTTTAATATGTAAAATTTATGTAATCGCAAATAGTTAGCTATTTGTATGATTGTATTTATAGTGTAAGGGCAATGGAAGTAATTAATTTTAATAGAAATTGGCATTTCAAACAAGGTAATAATGTTGGTGATGAGTCGGGCGTAAGGCAAAATTACGACCTAATTGGATTGCCACATTCTTTTGGAATACCATATTATGGAGAGGATACATTTTATGTAGGTTATGGTTGCTACTACAAGACTTTTGACCTACATTTCAACAAGCATGATAAAATTTTGCTTGAATTTGGTGCTGTATTCCAAGTGGCAGAAATATATATAAACAAAAAATATGTATGTACTCACTCGGGTGGATATACGATGTTTTCTATTGATATTTCCGACTATGTGGAAAATGGCAAAAATGACCTTTTTGTAAGGGTAAATAACTTGTGGAGTGAGACTATTGCACCAAGGGCTGGAGAGCATGTATTTAATGGTGGAATATATCGTGATGTAAACCTTATTATTTATCCTAACTCTCATATTGATTGGAATGGTGTAAAAATTTCTACTTCTAAAATTGCCGAAAATAGATACAAAATTAATATCAAAACAAAGGTTGTTAATGCTGTCGGCAAGTTGCTTACAAGTAGTATTATTGATAATAATGGCGATGTGGTCGCTGTTACTGAAAATGCTGTTGGCACCAACCTTATAGAACAAGAAATTGAATTGAATAGACCTCATTTGTGGTCAATTGATAAGCCTTACTTGTATACTTTGAGGTCAAAACTAGGGGAAGATAGTTTAGAAACCACATTTGGTATCAGGACTATCGAATGGCGTAGTGAGGACGGATTTTTCCTTAATGACAGACATGTTTTACTTGAAGGCGTCAATGTGCATCAAGATAGAGGTGGTTGGGCAGATGCTTCTACTCATGCTGGAATATATCGTGATATCAAATTGATGAAAGATGCAGGTTTCAACTTTATTAGAGGTGCTCATTATCCACATCATACCGAGTTTGCTAAGGAATGTGATAGACAAGGTATGTTGTTTTGGAGTGAGGGAACTTTTTGGGGAATTGGTGCATTTATTCAAGATGGATATTGGAATAGTAGTGCAATGCCAGTTCGACAAAAGGACTTTGAGCCGTTTGAGAAAAACCTTAAGCAACAGCTTTATGAAATGATTAACAGTAATTACAACTCTCCAAGTATTATTTGTTGGAGTATCGGTAATGAAATGTTCTTTTCAAAAAAGGAAGTAATCAAAGATATGAAAGAGCTTGTACAAAGGCTTGTTGATTACTGTCATCAACTAGACCCAACAAGACCAGTTGCAATAGGTGGTGCACATAGAGAGGATATGGATAAACTTGGAGATATTGCAGGTTACAATGGCGACGGTGCAATTATTTTCAAAAATCCAGGTGTACCTAATGTGCTAACAAGTTATGGTAGTATTCCTTCGTATAGACCAGGTAGAGTGGATTTGTACGAGACAAAGGGTAGTGATGTTCATTATAGTTGGAGGGCAGGTCGTGCTTTATGGTGTGGATTCCACCATGGTAGTATTTCAAGTATAGGCAATCTTGGTATATGCGACTTGTATCGTTTGCCACTTAATGCCTACTATGCATATCGCAATAAAAATATGAACGAGCCTATTCCAAAGCCAGCTGTTAGGGATAAGGTAAAAAGGCTTGAACTTGTTGCTGATAAAAACTATCTAAAGGGCGATGGCACTGATGATGTAATGATTACTTGCACACTTGTAAATAATCGTGGCGAAAGAGTTTGCTATGATGGAGAGGTACGATTAGAGGTTGTTAGTGGTCCATTATTGCTACCAACTGGTAAAACTATGACCTTTAGCAGTAAATTAAAAAATCTTTTTGATGGTATGTTCCAAATTGAAGCAAGAGGCTACTATTCGGGTAAGAGTTTGGTACTTGCCAAAATGGGAGATGTTGTAAGTAGTATGCTTATTGTTGAAGTGCTAGCCGATGAGGATTATACTAACCAAGATATTGTGTATATGCCATTACCTGCGAATAAGGAACGACCAAAATCTCCATATACGGATATTATTGAAAATAAGCCAGTATTTGTAAGTAGTGAGGTTATTTCAGGTTCTTGTAGATGCTTGACATCGACATACTCAAAGTATTGGTCTCCACAAAAAACTGACTCTCAACCATATTTGCTAATTGACTTCCAACAATTTTATGATAGATATACTATCTATGTAAAGGCAAAATTATTTAGTCAGCTAGCAATGAAAATTTCCACTTCAATTGATGGCAGAGATTGGATTGATTTGGGAGTAACTGATAAACGAAGAATAACTATTAATAATAGGGCAAGATATATTAAGATAAGAGTAAACAAAAAAGCAAAGATTAAACGAATAAAAATATTTGAAAGGTAAGATTTCTAGGAGGGGGGATTATGAAACTTACATTTTTAGGTGCAGCTAGAGAGGTTACGGGTAGCTGTTATTTGCTTGAACTTGATAATAAACACTATCTAATTGATTGTGGTATGGAACAAGGTCCGGACCTATACGAAAATGAACAAATACCAGTTGAAGATATCAAAAATATTGACGGTATTTTTGTTACACACGCACATATTGACCATAGTGGTAACTTGCCAACAATGGTAAAGCATAACTACAATAATCCTATTTATATGACTAATGCCACAAAGGCACTTTGCGAAATTATGCTTTATGATAGTGCAAAAATCCAAGAGTTTGAGGCAGAATGGAGAAATAGAAAGGCAACAAGGGGTAGCGAAATACCTTATGAGCCACTATATACCAGTGAAGATGTTGCAAGGACTTTGCCATTAATTGTAGGTTGTAATTATCATGAAGATGTTGTAATAAATGATAACCTAACTGTTACATTTATTGATGCAGGGCATTTGCTTGGTTCTAGTAGTATAAAGTTTACTATGACCGTACAAGGTGTTACAAGGACCATTGTATTTAGTGGCGATATTGGTAACAAAAACAAACCCATATTAAGAAATCCAGAATTTTACGATAGTAGTGACTATGTAGTAATGGAAAGTACATACGGAGATAGACTTAATAATGTTGAGGTGGATTATTCAAGAGACCTTGCAAATATTATTGAGTTTACATTTAATAAGGGTGGTAATGTTGTAATACCAGCTTTTGCTGTTGGTAGAATGCAGGAATTGTTGTTTGCTCTTCGTAAGGTAAAAACGGATAATATGGTTAAAAATTATCCAAACTTTAAGGTTTATGTAGATAGCCCACTTGCTGTTGAGGCTACAAAAATATTCTCTATGGACTGGAACGACAGTTTTGATGAGGAAACAAAAACTTTGATTAAGCAGGGCATTAACCCTATCGCCTTTGATGGTCTTGAGCTAAGTATGACAGCTGAAGAAAGTAAAATGATTAACTTTATTGAAGAACCAAAAGTTATACTTTCGGCATCTGGTATGTGTGAGGCGGGTAGAATTAGACACCACTTAAAACATAATCTATGGAGACCAGAAAGCACCATTGTATTTGTAGGTTATCAAGTAAATGGAACACTTGGTAGTAAGATATTGAATGGCGACAAAAAGGTAAAACTCTTTGGAGAAAATGTTTCAGTTAAGGCTGATATTGTAAAACTTCAAGGTACAAGTTCTCACGCTGATAGAGAGGATTTGCTTGATTGGATTTCTCATTATAAATCGCCACTTGAAAGGGTGTTTGTTACTCATGGTGATGATAAGGTTAGTGAGGATTTTGCAAATTTGCTATGTGATAAAAACTATAATGCACTAGCTCCATATAATGGAGAGGAATGGGATTTAGCAAAAAATATCAAGCTTCAAGATGGTAATACTATTAAACTTACTCGTGGAGTAAGAAAGAAAAACAAGAAAGTTGAGAATATCAATATTATGGTTGATAGAGCTGTTCAAAAACTTGAAAGCATCGCTGAAGAAATTAAAGAAGGTGCAAATGAAGATAAGAGGAAGTTTATTACTGCAATCAATAGAATAATTGATAAATTCAAACGAAATTAACAAAAGTATTATCAAATAATATAATTTATAAAGTAGTTTTAAGGTTAGACATAATTTGTGTCTAACCTTTTTATTATATAAAATAGTAAAATATAGAGTACTCGCATTGTAAAACAGTAATATTTTTCAATATTTTTGTACAATTTTGGGTATAAAGTCATATATTATTGGATAGTTTTGAATGATATATATTAAAAATAAATATATTTTATTTATAATAAACAATATCAAAATCGTTGGGAAAAATTATAAATAATGTTATAATAATTCCGTAGGTAAAAATTATGATAGATAGCCATACTCATTCAATACATTCTCACGATGGTAGAGAACGAATAAAAACTTTGGTCAGTACTGCCGATAAACTTCAGCTAGAGTACTATGCTATTACTGAACATTTAGACAAGGATTATCAGTTTGGCAAAAAAGAGAGGCTTTGTAGACAGCTTAATTTGCCATTGTACAAAAAACATTTTGATAAGGTAAAAAGCAAATATTCTGGCAATACTTATCTTGCATTTGGTATTGAGCTTGGATATGATAAAAGGCTAGAAAAATATTATTCCGATATTATTGAAAAGTATGATTTTGATGTTGTTATCAATTCCGTTCACACCATTGGTGGCATAGAGGCATATTATGGAGATATCTTCAAAAATACTTCTCAAGATGAAATATACAACAAGTACCTTGATACATTGATTGACCTTGTTAATGCACCATATAATTACAATATTGTAAGCCATATTGGATACATTACGAGGTATGCTAATTACGAAAATAATTGTTTGTATCAAGATAGGTTCAAGGCTAAAATTGATACTTTACTTACCTTGATTATCGCTAAAGATAAAACACTTGAAATCAACACTCATGTACATAAAAATAATATGGAGTATTTACCCGAGTATGATATTCTAAAAAGGTACTATGAGTTAGGTGGTAGAAATATTACTTTCTCTTCCGATGCACATCAAAAAGAGCAGATTGCAGAAAAATATGATTTAGCAGTTGAGGTTGCAAAAGAGATTGGGTTTAGCGAGTGGACTGTATACAAAAAGCAGATTCCACACAAAATAAAGATAGATTAGATTATTAGTAGTAAATTAAATTTTGGATTAATGGTTGTGGCATTTTTTCAAAATATAATATAAATTTTTACGATAGGGATAAAAGAAAAAATAAGAGATTATAACTGTGAAAAAGAAAAAAGTAGTTGAAAAAGAGAATATTGAAAGGATTGATACGGATATAACTAAAGGTCTTTCTAATTCGGAAATTGAAGAACGAACTAGCAAAGGCTATATTAACTCTGCACCAAAAAATGCATCAAAAAGTTACCTTAGTATCATTAGAACAAATGTAATTACACTATTCAATGGTATCAACTTGTTGCTTGGTATCTTGGTGCTTGTGTATGGCGACTTGAAAAATGCACTATTTTTGGGCATTGTAACTGTCAATGTAATTATTGGTATTATTCAAGAGATTAGGTCAAAAAAAGCCGTTGAAAAGTTGTCTCTTTTAACTGAACCAAAGGTTAAGGTTATTAGAAATAGCATAGAACAGGAGATTGATATTCATACTCTTGTTATTGATGATATAATGGTACTTAAGGCTGGCAATCAAATACCTTCCGATAGTATTGTTGCCGATGGTGAACTTTTTGTAAACGAGTCACTTCTTACTGGCGAACAAGATGCAGTTAAAAAGCAAGTGGGAGATACTTTATTTTCTGGTAGCTTTGTTGTATCAGGTACTTGTAGAGCAAGGGTTGATAAGGTCGGCGAGGACAACTATTCAAGCAAAATTGTAAGTTCTGCTAAAAAGTACAAAAAGCCTAATTCAGAGCTTATGAGGGGTATTCAATGGATTATCCGTACTGTTACATTCCTTATCTTGATTGTAGGTCCATTAGTATTTTGGAACAATGCAAAAAACCTTGATTCTATGAAAAATATCGTAGAAACCTCTGTTGCATCAATTATCGGTATGATTCCAGAGGGCTTGGTATTACTTACCAGTATGGCACTTGCTGTTGGTGTAATAAGGCTTTCAAAAAAGAATACACTTGTTCAGGAACTATATTGTATTGAAACTCTAGCAAGGGTTGATATGTTATGTTTGGATAAAACAGGTACTATCACAGAGGGTACAATGCAAGTTGAAGATACTATCAAGTTGCATCGAACAAAAGATGATGTCAACAACATAATAGGTAATATGGTAGATGCCCTTGATGATAATAATGCTACATTTATGGCACTTAAGGAGAAGTTCTATTCTACCGAAAAAATGAATTTTACCGATAAAATGCCTTTTAATAGTACTCGTAAGATGAGTGCAGTTAGGTTTGACGACGGATTTACCTATATTTTAGGTGCACCAGAGTTTGTGCTTAAGGGTAGAATGAGTGAAGTAGAAGATATCGTAAGTGAGAATGCTAAAAAGGGTTATCGTGTACTTTTATTTGCAAAAACTCCCGAGGAGATATCGGAAAACGACTTCAATATTAAAAAGATTAAGACAATTGCAGTAATTGTAATTAGTGATAAAATTAGAGAAAATGCAGCAGATACACTTGCATACTTTGCAAAGCAAGGTGTAAATATCAAAATTATTTCAGGTGATAATCCTGTTACTGTTTCAAAAATTGCAGAAAGGGTTGGACTAAAGGGTGCAGAAAAGTATGTTGACGCAAGCACACTTATCACCGATGAGCAAATATTTGATGCTGTAAAAAAATATACTGTTTTTGGTAGAGTTACTCCACCTCAAAAAAAGCAGATTGTAAAAGCTCTTAAACTACAAGGTCACACTGTCGGTATGACAGGTGATGGTGTAAATGATGTTATGGCTCTTAAGGAGTCGGATTGTTCTATTGCTATGGCATCGGGTTCTGATGCAGCAAGAAATAGCTCTCAACTTGTACTGCTTGACAATAACTTTGGTTCTTTACCATATGTAGTTGCAGAGGGTAGAAGGGTTGTAAATAATATTATCCGTGCAGCATCATTGTTCCTTGTAAAAACAACTTTCTCTATTTTGCTAGCAATTTGTATGATTGTAATGGATATTAAAACTCCATTCAAACCTATCCACTTAACATTTATTAGTTCGGTGCTTGTAGGTTTCCCATCATTCTTCTTAGCAATAGAGCCAAACAATACAAAAATATCCGGTTCGTTCCTATCCAAAGTCGCAAAGAACTCTTTGCCTGCCGGTATTACCATTACAATAATGATTGTGCTTGCACATATTCTTGCACCAGAACTTGTTGAGACAGGACAAATTACAACACTTAGCTTATATACCTATGCTTTAATGCAATTCTTTGTACTATACACAACCTGTAAACCACTTGACATTAAAAGAGGTAGTTTATTTGGATTCTGTACAATTGTATTTTTCATAGTTGTATTATTTATGCCTAACTTTATTGAGATAGTTGAAATACCAGAAGATACATTATTGTTGTTTTTAGTATTTATTGTAATGCTTTATCCAACAGTAAAAATTATTACACTTGCTGTTTCGCTACTTATTAACTTTATGGGCATATTGCAAAAGAAGTTGAAGGCTAATAAACAACTTAAGAATTTGGCAAAACCTCTTCTTTCAAAAAAGGAGGCACAAAATGGTTAAAGCAAGGATAAAAAATGTTTATAGCAGTTTTGTAAAGGGCAACTTACTTATTATGTTCAGTTCCCTTGGTTTTACTAGCTTTTTGTCACTGATTGTTCTGCTTGCAATAGGTGTTGTGTATTACCTTGCTTTACAGGAGTTTTGGGCATTAATTATATTTGGTGTAATTACTGTTGGTTTTATTATACTTTGTTTATTGCACTATATGAGTATTCCTATCCTTGCAAGAAACGATGAATATTTTGGTGGTCTAGCTACTATGGATATATCAGTTAAGGAAGAGTCTGGGCTATATATCGAGGGTTTTGATAGTAATGGTAACAATGTTCGTACATTTACTGTTTATTGGGACGATATCAACAAGGTTACTTACCTAAAGAATTATTTTGCTATTCAATGTTATGGCAATGAAATGATATTTATTGAAAACAAAAAGGTTCAATATATTGAGGGCAATGCAAAAACCCTTGAATACTTTTTGAGAAAAAATATTGACCGTAGACCTATTAAAATTAAAGAGACAAAAATCAAAATTAAACTCGCTATCAAAAAAATTAAAAGAGTAGGCTTAAAGCAATATTTGAATGACAACAAGCAACTTAGAAAAGAAAAAAGATTAGCAATAAGTAATAGTTTGAAAATAAAAAAGTAATTGAGAAAAGGTTAATACTAGCAATTAGTAAAAAAATAAATTAAAAGAGGCTATATTATGAAAGAATACGGTTCTAGTATTACATTTTGGGACAAAATGAATACTGAAGAAAGGGAAATGTTTATCGACAACACTAATGAATTTAGAAATTTGATGATGTTATATACATGTGCCTTAAAAGAAATTACTACAAAATTTGAAGTACTTGATGAGGAATTTTCAGTAAGGTTCAATAGAAACCCTGTTGAAGAAATTAAGTCAAGGTTGAAGTCGCCAAACAGCATCTTTGATAAACTTAAAAGGAAGGGTTTGCCTATCACCGTACAAGCTGTTAGAGATAATTTGTTCGATGTGGCTGGTGTAAGGATAATTTGTTCGTTCCCAGAGGATATTTACAATCTTGCAGATATGCTTACTCGCCAAGACGACATTAAACTAATTAGAACAAAGGACTATATTGCTAATCCAAAGGAAAATGGATATAGAAGTTTACACTTGATTGTTCAAGTTCCTATCTTTTTGAGTGATAGGACAGAATATATGAATGTAGAGGTTCAACTACGAACCATCGCAATGGACTTTTGGGCAAGTATTGAACACAAAGTTCGTTACAAAAAAGATATCAAAAATACCGAAATTGTATCATCTGGATTAAAGGAATGTGCAGATATTATTAGCAATTTGGATATTTATATGCAAAATATTCACCATTACATAGATGAGGAAAATGGTGAGGGGAATAAGGATTAACGATATAATCGAATATATAATATATTAATAACATTGTATTTTAATTTATATACAATATTTTAATCAAAAATATCGCTTTTATGCTTGACAAATATTTTATATATGTTAGAATTTACAAGGATTACATATAAGCTTATATAATGCATAAGCGTTTCTACCAACTTGCTAAAGTTGACTATGTACCCGATGGTATAAGTCTTTTAGTAAGTTTTTTAAATTTTAAAGTAAAAAGGAGTAACTATGTACGATATTATCATAGTTGGAGCAGGTCCAGCAGGTATATTTACAGCATTAGAGCTTGTAAGACAAAAGAGAAATAAAAAAATATTAATTATTGAAAAAGGCAGACCTATTGAAAAACGAGCTTGCCCTAAAAACAAAACAAAAAAATGTGTTAATTGCAAACCTTATTGCAATATTACAACAGGTTTTTCAGGTGCAGGTGCTTTCTCTGATGGTAAACTATCTCTAAGCTATGAGGTTGGTGGCGACCTTCCTGAACTTATCGGTAGAGATGCTGCTGAACAATTAATTGAATATACTGATAAAATTTATCTTGAGTTTGGTGCTGATAGCAAGGTTGAGGGTGTCGGCAACGAAGAAAAAGTTAAGGATATTCGTAGAAAAGCTATTAAGGCTGGTCTAAAACTTGTTGATTGTCCTATTCGTCATTTAGGTACAGAGAAAGCTCAAGAAATTTACTTTAAGATAGAACAATATTTGCTTGAAAATGGTGTAGACATCGAGTTTCTTACAAATGTTGATAATATTATCCTTGATGGCGAAGAGTGTAAAGGTGTTATCACAAGCAATACTAAAGGCGAAGTTAATACAATTTACGGAAAAAAAGTAGTTATCGCTACCGGTCGTCGTGGTGCTGATTGGCTAGAGAAAATCTGCGAGGAGCACAATATTTTGCACGAGGCTGGTGTAGTTGATATCGGTGTTAGAGTTGAGTGCCGTAACGAGATTATGGAAGATGTAAACAATGTTCTTTACGAGTCAAAGTTAATCGGTTACCCAGACCCATTCAAAAATAAGGTTCGTACTTTCTGTCAAAATCCAGGTGGTTTTGTTAGTCAAGAAAACTACGACAACGACCTTGCTGTTGTAAATGGTCACTCTTATAAGGATTTGAAATCTAACAACACAAACCTTTCTATTTTGTGTTCTGCAAAATTCCAAGACCCATTCAATCAACCTATTGAGTATGCTCAAAAGGTTGGCGAGCTTACAAATATGCTTGGTAATGGTCATGTACTTGTTCAAAGATATGGCGATATCCTTGATGGCAAAAGGACTTGGCAACACGAACTTGATAGAAGCAATGTTCGCCCAACCCTTGTAGATGCTGTTGCTGGCGATATTACATCTGCTATGCCTTATAGACCAATGCTTTCAATCATTAACTTTATCAAGGCAGTCGACTATGTTGTACCAGGTTTTGCAAGTCAAGAAACATTGTTGTATTCACCAGAACTTAAGTTCTATTCAAATAAAATCAAGATGGACAAAAATCTTGATACAAACATCAAAAACTTACATTGCTTAGGCGATAGCTCAGGCTGGACAAGAGGTCTTATGATGGCTTCTATTATGGGTGTTTTGATGGCACATAAAATTGATTAATTCCTAGTAAAATAAAATAAACATTAAAAAGTAAATTCGCATTTAGGCGAATTTATTTTTTTGTGGTTGGCAA
>JAHHUG010000010.1 GCA_020024085.1 Christensenellaceae bacterium
GCTTTATATTTTGTTCAAAACAGCAAATATTTTACAAAAAAAATTCTAATTTTATATGGATTTTACTATACGAAAGGTTGATTATTATAATAAAAATGCAAAAAAAATGGAAAACTGCATTAAAACAGCTTTCCATATTATTTTTAATTATTCTAATTCATTTCTACAAATTACGATTACTTTTTGTTATTGTGTTTTGCTTGTGCTTTCATCTTCTTTTTTGATTTATTTTGTGGTACTTTGTAATCCTTTTTATCACAATTTTCAAAAACATTTAAGAAGAAATTAAGTGTATCGCGATATACAACATCGTTGTCAACCTCGTTAAGAATCTCGTGACGGTCGTTTTCGTAAAGTTGGAACTCTACATTTTTCAAGCCTAAATCAAGATACATTTGGTTCAACTTTTTGATATCTTTGCTATTTTTTCCTCCAACTGGGTCATTAGCACCAGACATAATACGAAGAGGTAAATCCTTAGGGATTTTAGCTAAATTTTCCTTTTTGTAAAGATTTTTTGTACCATTAATCATATATTTGAAGAATGCTACACTCATTACATTACCACAAAGGTCGTCATCAATATATTTTTGAACTTGTGCTTTATCTTTACTTAACCAAGCAAATGCTTGCTTTTCCTTTTTGAAATTGTTGTTGTATCCACCAAATACAATTTTATCAAGTTGCTTTGCTGGTTTTGCTTTATCCTTTGAAAACTGGTAATCAATATTTGCAATAGTTGCACCAATTTTGGCTAAAGCATTATCCATACTTGAAGAACCACACAATACTGCACCTGCTACATTAAGGGCATTTCGTTGAATGTATCCTTGAGTAAGGAATGAACCATAACTATGTCCCATAATAATTAGTGGTAAATGATAGGTGTTTTTAAGATATTTTGTAATCTCAATTTCATCACGAATAGTTTCGTTGAATATATCGCCCTCATCAAAGTTTGGTCTCTCCATTGTAAGACCATGAGCTCTGTGGTCATCGGCAAATACAATAATACCGTGAGCATTTAGGTATTTAGCAAAGTCATCATATCTTTTTGAATGCTCTGCCATACCGTGAACAATTTGAACAATACCAATAGGATTTTTTACATCATCCCATACTGAACAGCTAAGATTTTTTCCATCATAACTTGTAAAAATTTGTGTTTCCATAATTCCTCCTAAATCAAAATAATTAATCTTCCCACGCTAAAGACCTTTTAACAGCCTTTTTCCAACCTGCATACTTCTTTTGTCTTGTTTCTTCATCCATTTGTGGAGTGAATACCCTATCAAATGTAATGGTCTCTTCAAGATGTTTTAGGTCGTTAAAAGCACCAGTTGCAAGTCCTGCTAAATATACAACACCTAGTGCTGTTGTCTCAATGCTTGATGGTCTAATAATTCTGCAATTAAGCATATCTGCTTGGAACTGCATTAAGAAATTATTATTAGCTGCACCACCGTCTGCACGAAGTTCCTTTAATGTAACTGCACTATCCTTCTTCATGTTTTCCAAAATATCTTTTGAGCCGTATGCCATAGATTCCAAAGTTGCCCTAACCACATGGCTACGATTTGCACCACGAGTTAATCCAACAATAGCACCACGGGCATTCATATCCCAATATGGAGCACCAAGTCCAGTAAAGGCTGGTACAACATATACACCTGCTGTATCTGGAACGCTTGATGCAATCGCCTCGGTTTCGCTAGCATGCTCAATTAAGTGCAATTCATCTCTTAACCATTGTACGCTACTACCTGCATTGAATATACTACCCTCAATAGCATAGGTAACCTTGCCATTAATTCCCCAACCAATAGTTGTAAGCAATTTTGATGGAGAAAGTACTGGCTTATCACCTGTGTTCATTAGGATAAATCCACCTGTACCATAAGTACATTTTGCCATACCCTCTTCAAAACAACATTGACCAAACAAAGCTGATTGTTGGTCACCTGCCATACCTGAAATTGGAATATCTACATTGCCAAGTAATGATGTGTAGCCTACAATTTCACTATTAGATACAATCTTTGGTAGCATGCATTTTGGAATATCAAACAACTCTAGCAACTCATTATCCCACTCTAAAGTGCTGATATTAAACAACAATGTTCTTGCAGCATTTGAGTAGTCGGTAACAAAAGACCTACCCTCTGTCAACTTGTATACTAGGTATGTATCAATAGTACCTGCACAAAGTTCGCCTCTTTCTGCCTTTTCTCTTGCACCCTCTACATTATCAAGTATCCACTTGATTTTGGTTGCAGAAAAGTAAGCATCAATAATAAGACCTGTTTTTTGTCTAATTTTGTGCGACAAACTAACATTTCTTTTAATCTTTTCGCACATCTCTGTTGTACGACGACATTGCCATACGATAGCATTGTAGATAGGCTCGCCTGTCTTTTTATCCCAAACGATTACCGTTTCTCTTTGATTTGTGATACCTATACCATATATCTCAGAAATTTTGATTTTACTTCTTGCAATAGACTCTACAAGTGAGCTATATTGAGCAGCCCAAATTTCTGTTGGGTCATGCTCTACCCAACCTGGTTTTGGATAGATTTGGTCAAATGGTTGATTGACCACATTTACTATCTCATTAGTCTTGCAATCATATATTAAAGTTCTAGCCGATGTTGTCCCCTCATCAAGTGCAATAATATATCTTCTTTGTTTACTCATATATCCTCCGTAAAATAACACTATATAATACTACTATAAAATATACCCGATTTCAATAGTAAACCATTTTTTTGTATGGTTTTTTTTATTTTTATATTAGTAATTTAAAAATATTTAACAAAAATATACTAATGTATAGGAATTAATCGAAAAATGCAAAATATATATATAATGTAATTTAAAAAATTGAGAGGATTTTTATGAAAAAAATAGTTTTTGCAGGTGGAGGAACTTTAGGACACATTTTACCAAACATAGTTTTAGCACAAAAACTGCAAAAAAATGGATACAAAATATCATACCTTGGCGAGAAAAATAGCATGGAAGAAAAAATGGCTATTGAAAACAATATAGATTTTTACCCTATTAGAGCCGTTAAGCTGGATAGGTACAAAAAAGTTAATAACCTAAAAATTCCATACCTTTTGCCCGAGGCAGTTTTAGATGCCAAAAAAATATTGCAAAAAATTAACCCTGACCTAGTTTTTACAAAAGGTGGATATGTAAGTTTACCAGTAGTACTTGCTAGTAAAATGCTAAAAATACAACAATTTTGTCACGAATCCGACTGTTCTCTTGGAATTGTAAATAAAATTGCATACTCTCTTGGTGCAAAAGTGTTGACAAGTGAAAATTGCGACTTCAAAAATGGAACAAAAGTAGGAATTCCACTAAAACCAGAATTATTTGAAAGCAAGAGTAAAATTTTATCATCAAAACCAACCATACTTGTTACAGGTGGCAGTCAAGGTGCAAAATATATCAACGACTTTATTTTGGAAAATGCCGATAGGATTTTAACAAAATACAACATTATTATAATCGGTGGCAAAACAATTGATAAAACAATCAAGAAAGATGGATTAACAATTATCGACTTTACTTCAAGAATGCAAGACTACTACTCTAAAGCCGATATCGTAATCGCAAGAGCTGGTGCTACAACTATTGCTGAAATTATTGCACTAAATAAAAAAGCAATACTTGTACCTTTACCTTTAACTGTATCTAGGGGCGACCAACTACAGAATGCAAAAATGGTGGAACGAGATAGCATAAAAGTGATAAAACAAGAAGACTTGGAAATAAAAACTCTACTTCAAGCAATTGACAATTTACAAAAAACTCCTAAAACGGAAAAATCATTTATTAATCCACTTGATACCATATACAAATTAATAGTGCAAAAACTTGAAAATTAGACACAAACTGAATTAAAAAATTAAATAAAAAATACGACAATTTTCCTCTTGTCGTATTTTTTTTTGATTAATGTAGAATATGCACTAATTTTGCCGTAAACGATTTAGATAGCTCGTTTCATGCTATTATCAACTTCCATGGAGGTAATATGGAAAAAAAGCAAACCGTACTAAAGATAATAACAATAATTTTAGTAATATCAATTGCTGTTTTATTTGTGGTATTTTACAATTTTAAGCCAACAAACCAACAAAACAATGCAAAGCCTCAATCCCCTACAAATACGGATACAGAAATAGAAAAACCAAATAGCGAAACACCAAAAATAAACTATACAAAACTACCTAAAAAATCATCAAACTACAAGGAAAACGGTAAAATAATTAATATCGGTGGCACAAACAACGATAAACTATTAAAAACCTTTGTACTTGATAACGAAATAATAATGCTTGCTGAAACAAACTCTAACAATAATGATTTTTGTGCAATAAATAAGAATATTTCAATATGTATAGTGGATAAAGAAATAAACTTAACAAAAACAAAAATATTAGAAAAAACTGATAATTTAAAGTTTGTAGATGCTACAATTTTTATTGACGGAATAATACTTCTTGCAAGTGATGAAAGTAGTACAAAAATACTACTTTATAATGAAGAATATGACTTAATTAACCATATACAAATTGAAAGAATAGATAACGGAAAATTTTACCATTCTGGACTAAATATAAAACTACTTAGTACCAAAAATAATGAACTAAGTTACCGTATGATTAATGATAGTTTGAATATTACAAGATATACAAAATGCAATAATATTGGAGAAATCTATCAGTTATTTAGTTATCCTAATTATGATATAATAATTACAAAAACTGAAAATGATTTCGAAATATTAAAAATACATCAAAATAGCGAAATTGACAATACATATTATTTAATTGATAAAATGAAACACATAAACGGCTTATTGTGTAATTTAATTGTTGATAAAGATAATCAAAATAACCTAATAGTTAATTATATACAAGATAATAAAATTACTATATCTACTATTAATTTACAAGATAGCACAACCCAAAATTACAAGACCGAAATTGCAAGTAACAATAGCTATTTATTTCCCCTTGAATATGGATATATACTACACAATTACCTTGATAATACATCTAATATTTTGGATAATAACTACAACATTATACTATCCAATATTAATATGAAAACAGATGACAAAACTATATATTCCTACTGTTACCCCTTTTGCAAAAAATACCTATTTCAATCGGAATCTAGTGGGGATAATATCACAAATATCTCAACTATTAATAAAAATTTTGAAACCGAAAAAATATTATCGGTACCTAAGGTTAACGGCAAAATTGATATCAAAACTTCAAATAATTTAGTATATTTTTTTATAACCACTAACAACAATATACAAGAATTTGAAACATGCTATGGTGGATATGATATTTTTGTAATAATGCTAAAAATTTAATATTTAAAAATAAAAAAGAGAGGAAAATCCTCTCTTTTAATTTTGACTATAATAAACTAATTAATTGATAAAAACTACTTTATATTATTGTCGTTTTCAACGCCAACTATATCTTCTAAAATAGTTTTATCAATATTTTCGTTAATACTATCTTCCATTGCAGTTTTATCGGTATTCTTTTTAGTACTCTCTTCTATTACAGCTTTGCCGGTACTATCTTTAGCATTTTCTACTATATTTTCAATGTTTTTACCATCATTTGTAAAGTTAGTATTTACCTTGCAAGTACTATCTTTTTCACAAGTAATATTAATTTCGGTGTTACCATCTTTTTTATTAGATTTAACCTTGTCAATAAAACCTTTGCCACTATTTGGATTAGATGCGATGCCAAGTACTACCAAAATTGAGCAAATAGCACTTACAATTTCGTTTACGTCTCCTGCAATGTTTATACCAATCGACTGCAAAAACATAATAATTGCACCGACTAGCGATACCCAAAAACCGTAGTTATGGAATTTTGCCTTAAGATTTTGCCATATTTCGCTTGATAAGAATTTTTTCATTTTCTTTCACTTCCTCAATACCTTCTTCTATATCATATACAACTGAAAGTTGTTCTGTTAACTTGTCAATTGTCTTTTGATACTTGATTTCTCTGGATTTTGAATCTTTAAGTTGATAAAAAAATAGAAAAACAAATAATAGTGCCCAAAGTCCATTTGCAGCTGCAAGATTTATAATACTGTCATACATTAACTAAAAATCTTTTTCCTTTCGTATCTTGACTCGATATGTTTAACAAGTGGGTAATAATACGCACCCAAATATCTTTTTAGCTCCAAATTATTATTTGCAACCCTTAATGCTAACTCTTTAGGCAAGCTATCATAAAACTCAATTGCAAGATTTAATCTCTTGTCGTAGTTGACTTTTTTATCGCCAGTATATCCATATTTATTTTCGTTTTCCCTAGTGATTTGTTCTTGCTCAAGCTCTTTTTTTCTATCCTTTTCCTTTAAAGCATCAATCTGCCTTTCAACCTTATTGTCGTAGGCGATTTTTTCATGTTTTAGTTTTTCATTATAGTCATTAATTTTTTGTTTTTCGCTATCTCTATCCTTTACCAAATCATTAAAAATATCTTGATAATTTTCCTTACTTTCCTTTTCAAGATTAGATTTTGCATCATTTTTTTCGTTCAAAATATCGCCGATTAAACTATTGATATTTTCCAAATATTTTTTTGTAGTATTATTTGTCTCCTGTTTTTTCTCGTTGATATTTTTCTTATTTTCTCTATGCAAGTTATCCTTAATTGAAGAAAATCCCAAACCTTGCTTTTGCATTTTTGTATCAATATTATTCTTATTTATTGCGAATTGCTTATCAAGATTAGATAATATTTCCTTACCTGTTTGCTTAACTTTTTCCTCATTTTCTCTTGCTTTTTTCTCATTAGAATTATAAATTTTATCAATATTATTTAGCTTTTTATCATAATCTTTGTATGCTTTTTTATATGCTAAATTATCAAGTTCATCGTTGGATAAAGTGTTGTCAACTTTCTCCTTTTTGCTAAACGGCTCGAACATGCTATGATAATCTTTTTCTTCTTTTTTAGGAAGAGAATCGGTATATTCTTTATCAAGTTTATACAGCTTATCAAGGAGGTCTTTTTCTTTATTTTTGGCATCTTTATAAGATTGCTCCTTCCTTTTATCAAGTTCATCTTTTGGTAAAAATAGCTCCTTTATTTCGTCCCAAATTGTCATTTTATTTGCCCCTTTTCCAATTTTTCTACTCTTTGTTTTAATAGTAGGATTTCTCTACGCAACATCTCGATTTTAACAATTAATTCCTTAATCATTTTATATTACCTCGTCATATTCTATTTCCATACCACTTATATTGCACATTCCAAAACCCGAAATTGAAAATCCTATTTGTTTACCTTTTTTCATAACCTTAATTTCACTAAGTTTATTACTTCCTGCGACCTGAAATTCGTATTTTGTGCCATCAATATTCAATACAAAATTTATATTATTTTTAGTAATTATTCTAATTTTTCTAATATATTTTATTTTATCATAATTACCTAAATAAGAGTTTATAGTGTCATATTGAAATTTTAAGTCCTTATTATATAATTTACCGTTAAAATTAAACATACACACTTTACCCACCGTATCATTATTTAATAACACTAATGAGTTTGTTGTATGATTAACTTTAACAGGTGTCATATCTCTAATACTGATACCCTTATTAATTTCCAAAATGTCCTTTTCTATATCGTATACAATTACACGATTATTGATTGAACCACTCTCGCCCTTATCGTAATTTGTACCAATATAAGCAAGTAAATATTTATTGTCCATACTGCTTGAAACAAGGGTTTCGTCAAGTATAAAAGTAGTTTCACTAATATTTTTTGCAACCTGTTTTACACTATATCCATCAAAAATATACAAACCAAAGTTTGTTAAAAATACTATTTTATCCATTACCTGACAAATAGAATTGTCATAGATTTTACCACTGATTTCAAGCACTTTTGTAAGCTCAAAATTTCGTTGGTCACCTATTGCAGTAAGCCTATAAATACCATGCTCTCTAAAGATATAAACATAGTCATTAAAACTTATTACTTTAAGGGTTCTACCAAGCTTATCAGCAAACTTAATATACCCTGCCTCGCTTAAAGATACATTCCAGTTTACAGGATTATAGTCATCAGAAAACCACACATCGCCCTCTTTATAAGTGCTTACAAATATTCTGCCATAATGTTCGGTAATTGATGTAATTCTTGGAGCATCATATATTGTGGTCATTTTTTCGCCATCGTACATTTTTAGGCACATATTTTTTGAACAAAATAGTATTACATCGCTATTGTTGTACCTATAATTTATTGCAGATACATTATCAATAGAGTTTATATTTTCAATCAATTTGTACTGATTTGATGGTCTATAAATCGAAGTTTCGTAAAACTCGCCACTCTTTGTACGGACAATCAAACGGTTATCTACAACATTTTTCTTTCTATCGTACCTATAATATACAAACAGCTGTTTACCCACCTTGCCAGGTATTTCGGGTAAATGAAAATATCCTTGTGGACCGAATGTAATTTTTGCCTCTTCAAGCCCAACTCCACCCGTCAATTTGCCTCCATCAATGTGTAAATTTTGCATATATTTTGGTGTGGAATAGTTCATCAGTAGCTCGTTTGCTTTATCGTCCATTTGATTAAAGTTACAAATTTTTATGGTTTTTTTTCTAGTTCTTAGTGGTTTAATTATTTTATCATTGAACACTAAAACCACCTCCTAGGTTTTACCATTATGTCAGTTTTCTTCCTTAACAAGCTCTTTAGTCCCTCTTTGTATCTTCTTTCAAAGTTGACACTTTCATCAAAAAGGTTGTTGATTATGCAATACTCTGCACAAATTCCTAAAGCAAATAATTTGCCAGTCAGTCTACCATCTATTTCTACAATACTATCAAGTTTCAGCTCTGGCAAAACATAACTATATGTAATTTCAGCTTCGGTTACATCTGCATAAATTCCTAGTGCATCGGTTTTATATTTTACATTGCCATTGTTATACAAGCCGTAAATATCAATAAGCCTTTCCTCAAGCTCGCTATAAGAGATAAAACCATTATTAAAATGTATCCTTTCCGACTTGAAAGCAGGAAAATAATCGCTAAAAAGCTCTTGATATGTAAGGTTAGCACATCTTAGCAAAGTTTTCAGTTCTGGAACAGTTTGCTCGGTAACACTTTTATCATCAAGGTCTATTTTGTCATCATATCCAAGATATAAAATTGCATATTTTAATACACTTCGTGTTGTCATATTCACCTCTAAATTTTTGCCAACTCTTTCAAAATATCCATTCTATCCTGCCTTTGTCTATTAGCAGTTGATTTTTCAATTTTCTCATTGTTTTTATCAATTTCTTGTTGCAAATACTCTAAATTTTTGATTTGTGTTTTTAGAATATAATCGTAAGTTCTTGAATCTAGTGATTCAAATGGTAATACAAGTTGTAAAATGTTGTTACAATACAATTTATATTTGCCATCATAATACAACTCGTAATTACTATTGATATTTTTTATTCTGTCGGCAATATCAAATACATCATTTGTTATTTTTATCATTTCCCACCCTCACTTACCCGTAAAATTAGGCTAAAATGTTAGTAATTTTGGCTTGACCTTGAGGTCTATCGCAAATAATATCGGCATATTTTACAAGGGTTGCAGTATAAACTGGCTTGTTAGCAACTTGCTTTAGAACATTGCCTCTTTCGCCCTCTAACCATCTCCAATCGCAAAGTTGGTGCATCTTGAAGTCGTTACTATTAAGGATATACATATCGTTATCTGGGCAGAATCTATCCACAACAACTGGAATACCATTGTAGCTGATTGCCTTAAATCCACCATCAAGATTTAGATAATCAACATTTGTTCTAGTACCCTCAAGAGATTGAAGATACTTTCTTCTTGCCTTGTATGAAGTCAAAATAATATCCACATTGCCACCGGTAGTTTCTTCAACATGGTCGATAACTTCTTGAATAATATCACTATTAATTGTTTTACCTGCACTCTTTTCAAATGGAGTAAGGAAAGTATAATCTGCTCTTTTTAATCCGTATAGGTCATTTTTTGAGAAGATTGCACCAAGACCTGTTAGTTCGCTATCTTTTGAACCTTGCACATATAATCCATATGTATTGTTAAGTGTAGCAATAGAAATAACTCTATCAACAGTGACCTTGTTGCTATTTCTATCAATAGATACAATACGAAGTGCATCGTGACCTGATACAGCACTAGCCTCTGCATTTTTGCAGATATCTACAATCATACCCTCTACAAGATATTTTGTATCTTCAACAATAAAACTTCTGTTATCGGATTGCTTTGCACCAAGTTTTGTAAGTAAGCCTGAACCATCGCCGTAAAGCATTCTGCCAAAGTTTGCTTTAGCATTGTTTAGTAAGCCTTCCATTTCACTATTAAGTAGGTTTACAAATGCACCTGTGTTGTTTTGGCTAGCCCTAATTGCCTTGTCGCTAAGCTCGATTTTACCATAGAAGTTTTTAAGTGTTAAGGTGAAGTTTGCATAGTTGTTGCCACCAGCTTTTGGAAGGTCAGCTGTTTCTGTTGAAGCACCAACACCACCATTCAAGCCGTACATAGCTAGTTTTTTAATCTCTTTACCCCATACATCACTAGATGTTTGCTCAATTTTTGCCATAAATGGATTAACAGATGTGTTAAGTTGCTCTGCTAATACACCTAAATATACTGTTTTTAAAGCATCTTCTGCTGTTTGAATTGTAATCATATTTTCTCCTAATTAAATAATTTTTCTACAAACTTGCCACAGTCCCTAATGCTCTTTGGCTTATTGTTGGGACTAGTTGCGAAGTTTCCACCCTCGCCAATCAAATCGACTGGACCAAGGGTTTTAAGGTTGGATAGGTAAGAGGTAATTATTTTGTTAGTTACCTCCGGATTACTATAAATATACCTATCCAAAAATTCGCTATCGGTAGCTAGTTTTTCATAAGGTACAATTAGCTTTTTTAAGGCTCTACTATATGCAATATCAAGTGCATTGTCCTCATTTTGAATGGTTTTATCCTCTCTAAATTCTTGAACAATTTGTTCTGCATATTGCTCGGCATCGGGGTTTTTAGTTAAAAAATTGTCCACTTTGTCCTGCCAAGATATTGTTTTATTCTCGTATTCAGCTAGTTTTTGTGACCTTTTGGTAAACTCTGCCTCAAGCGATTTGTACGCTTTTTGTAGTTCTTCAACACTACTAAATTTGCCTAAAGAATGCTTATTATCCAAGGTTTGCGAGCTGTCTACTTGAGCACAGTTATTCAAAGTAGCATCTTCGCCCTTGTCCAATTCCTCGTAGTCTGTCATGCCTAAATCCATAACCTTTGCATCGGTACTTGAGTTTTGGTTTAATTTGCTTTGTTCTTCCATAGTAATCTCTCCTCTATACTTCACTAGCAAGCATTTTATGGCTTGCAATGTGTTCGACTAAATTGTTTTTATGTTCTATATTTTTCTCGTGGTCTTCTGTAAGTAAATACTTGATGTGTTCATCAATATGAAGTTTGTGGTCATCATAGGTATCAGCAAGTGTAAGCTCTGTTTTCAAGCTCTCGTTTTCCTTGATTGCCTTTTTGATGTGAAGTTGCTCAATATCCATAGCAGACTCCCAGTTACCAAAACCAAGCATCTCCAAGGCTCTAGTTTTGTTTCTACTAGAAATCACACCATTTTCATCGGCAAGAATACCCATTCTAAGTAGTTCTAGCACCATACTTCTACGGCTTGCAAGGGTATCGGTCAACTCATTATCAGCATCAAAAACTAAATCATCAGAAGTAAGTTCGTTGGCATTAAAGCTAGCAAGTTCCACCTCTCCGTTGTCGCCTGCAATCCTCTTCATACGGATTTTGCCACCATAAGTACGGTACAATCTAATAATTTGCTCACCAATCTTTTTAACAGCTTGACGAAGGAAATCGGCAGTAATAGAAATTCTTGTATCATCTTGCTCAATAAGCAATGAAATAGCAACACCACTTGTAACATTTGCTGGCATCTTTGAGTACTTCATAATCTCGCTGACACCACTTACCATTACAAACTCGTTAAGCAATCTCTCCTCTTCGTAATGGAAATCATTTGGCACTTTGCCTGGGTCAAGAAGTGTTGGTGGCATACTGCCTTGCCTATAAATAAGTACTTTTCCTGGGCTAAGTCCCTCCTCCTCCAAGTTATCGGTATCAACAGAGCCATCTTCTACTGCAAGCACTCCCATACTGATACGATTCAAAAATTCGTGCTTTCTATTTTTTACTGCATTGTATGCCCTTTGAATAGGAATACATCTTTCAATTACGCTAGAACCAAAAAAGCAACCTGCAACATTAAGTGACACTTGCTTTACAAAAGGATAACCTTTCGTATTATTTTTTTGGTTAATGTATGGTAACTCGCCATAATAAAGTAGCTCATCGCCTGCAACAATAATCAATTCGCCATTAGGTTTATCAACGGTTGGTGCAATATACTTTTCAATAACAACCACACTATCCTCAACAGTGCTATCCGTTACCTTTGGTACTGTTGAGTTGTAGCCAAGTCCACCCACAACGGTAGAATTACTCATTGTAAATACATTAATTGTTTCACCCTTGACCTTTTTGTGCCAAATAGACTCAACTTCCTTAGATGTGTAGACTTTTGCATGAATAATTGAGGGTTGCATTTCCACATCATTAATAGACAAGTTCTCTGGATAAATCTCGTATGGTGGGCAAACAATGATTTTGATATCGCCCTCTTTAATAGGCTTATTATTATCAAGTCCCACAGTTTCGCCCAAGTTTTTGTCCCAAACAACCTTATAAAAACAAGTACCAGTTACCTCACTCCACATATTTGCAGAGGTTATAAGGTCGGTAAGGTTGTTTTCGTTACAAATACTCCTAAGTAGTTTTGTACTGAACTTTGCTGAATTTACATCAACTTCATCGCTTGTGTTAGGTCTAACAGATACACCACTTTTTACCCTACCAAGTTTTGCAAGTCTAGTTTCAAGAATAGGTGCGATATGATTAAAAACCTCTCTTTCTTGCCAAAAATATTGCTTTGGATAATCTTCCACATTGCCTAGTGGAGTGATATCGCAGTACTGGTCTCCTATTACAAAATTCATATTAAGTCGCCATTTGTTTTCAAAAGGTCTTCTGTCGTTTTTTCTTTTTTTGAAGTCCTCTTTAACAGCCTCAACAATCTGTTCTTTTAATTTTTCATTCATTAGTTTCTCTCCTTCTATTTGCCCTAACAATCACATTTTCGATAGATTTAGGGATAGTATATTTTGCTAATTCTTCATATAATTTTGTTTTACATTTGTCGCAAATATAAATAGGATTACCTCTACCACTTGTAGAAGTAACCACATAATTTGCTTGCCTATTGCATAGTGGCATACTGCAACTATTTTCTGTTTTTACCTTTGTTACCCTCAATTTTCAGCTCCTCAATTAGTTCTTTTTTTATTTTCAATAGTTCCTCATCGGACATATTTTCATAGTCATTTTCGCCTTCAGTAAGCTCTAAATAAGTCTTTAATGCAGTAAGGTCAGGAGGGATATATTTTTTTGTTATCTTTCGTTTTGAAAGTTGTTCAACCCCCTCGTTATCCACCACATATTCCTCACTTACTTCGCTCACATTATACCCAACAGCTTTTTTAAGTAGCGATTTGAGTAATTTATCTTCCATTTCTACTCCTTGCTCTTTTTATTAATCTTTCCATATCCTTATCAATATCGTTTTTTTCGTAGGTAGTAACAAGTTCCTTTGGTTTACTCATAATGTAATATCTAAGGTCGTCCATTGCGTGGTCATCAACCTTTCTTACAGAGTCGCCATCTTTCCACCAATACGACTTGATTTCCCTAATCATATTTGGACAAGTCCTAAAAATAAACAGTTTGTTATTTTTTAGATACTCCTTTACTCTACTAATACCAGTAAACACATCTTTATTGACTTTAGTATTAAGAAGTATCCCGTTATCATAAAAAAGCTCTGCAACACTTTTCATACTTTGCAGAGTTCTTTGAGTTGATGCACTATCAATAATTCCCCGTAGCCTACCAGCACTATCGTAGTGCCAGTTCAACCTTTTTGCTAGTTCAAAAATCTTTTTAGTGTGGTAGTCAATATCTCTACCTCTTTCGTACCATTCGCCCACCACATACACATTGCCATCATAATCAGTAGCATAAAAGTGGCACGACAAAGGGTTATTAAGTCCTGGGTCAATAGAAAATGTATCCTGCCAATCAAAAGGCACATCAAAAGGCTCAATTACATGAATACTTTCTTGAAATTCTGGATACACAAGTCCACATTCCACATTGAACTTTCCAAATCTTCGACTGTTAATACTATCTTCAGTTAAGCTACTAGATAGCTCTGCCACCTCGTTTTTATCAAGATACGGGTTATCTGCCCACTCCATTTCCTCGTGCCAAACTTCGCTAGAGTTATGCTTATTCAAGTAAATTTCATCATATACCCAAGTAAGCCCCTTCAAAGGAGTCATCGTACCCCAAATCTCCCCCTTTCTATCAAGCACTCTCATTCGACATTCCTCATAAATATCCTCTGGAGGCTCCTCATCAAACCAAACAAAATCTAGCGAAGCACCTTGAAACTTTTCTCTACCTTGGTCTATTGATTTAAACCCAATTTTTGATAGTCCACCAAACACATTTCTTACAACGATATAGTCGATTATTCCGTATTCTGCACTATCCTTTTTTCCCGACTGCATAACGATATTTTCTATCCACTCTTTTTTAAGATAGCTAAGTACCTTTAGTTGAGCAACCTCTCGTTGCACCTCGTAGGATACCGAAACTACCCAGCCAGACACATTTTTTCTATTCTCACGATACGGGTGAATACCTCTTGCCCACCACACCGTTTCAACAGCACCACACTCGGTCTTACCCGACCTATTACCACCAAAAACCCACCTGTTTTTCTTTTGGCATCTATGGAATGCCATCTGCTTTTCGTGGATAATATCCTTGTTGTAATTAGACAGTTTATCTTCCTTTCGTTCCTTCAAAATATTATCTATTTTGTTTATTTTTACTAAAGTTTCCTTTTCTAAATCCGTAAACATAATATCCTTATATAAAAAATAATTCTAAAAATCGCAAAACTATATTATAAAAGTCGTTTTTATATAATAAAATCAGCATAAAAGTGATAAATACTGCCTAAAATACTTTGCTAATAAAATTCAGCATAAAATTCAATTTTTATACTTTATTTTTAGTATTTTATGTTGTATAATAGTAAATAGAGGTATTTATGAAAAAGTTTGTTATTTCAATTTTAATATTAGTTATGTTAATTTTTCCAACCACAACAGTTGCATTTGCCGATGCTCCTGCTACCAATTACGAGTACTACAAAATACTAAGTGACGGGGTTTTGTTTGGTGAAGAAGATTCAACTGGAACGACTTTTATTCCTAAATTTGAAATACCTAATACCTACTATGCAAAAATAGATACTTCAAGAGAAGTTTTTGTTGATATAAATAATATCTCATACGAGCCTGTTATTTATAAAGGTCAAAAGGGCTATATTAAAACTGCTGAAAAAGATATAAAGTATGCAAAGGCTACTGGTAATATTGCAAAACTTAACGACACCACTGCATACTACGAAAAACAATTACCAATCAAAAAAAATTACATTAACGGAGATATCAATATATCTGCAAATACAGAGCTTGATTATCTAGGAAAACTTACAATTAGAAATGAAAAAAACTATGTATTTCTATACAACAATAGTTATGTAATGATACCTGCAACTGAACAATATTTTGATAACTTTGTAGTACCTACTCACTCGTTCCCAATAGATAACAACACTAATGTTACTACCGATGAAAAGCTAGAAAGTCCGTACACTAAACTATCTACAAATATCCTTACAATAGGTATTGCAGTTGCTTGCATAGTAATGGTAATTATAATATACAAACCTCGTAAGAAAATGGTAAATCGTAATGAATACGATGACGACTATTACGACAATTATAAATCAAAATATAATGCAAAAAATAATAGGTAAACCTAACCCTCAACTAATTGAGGGTTTTTTATTTATCTATTAATATATTTTTAACTACTCTACAATATTAAAAGCTATAAATAACTTGCAACACTTTGTTGTGGTACGAAATTGAATACAATATTTTTATTCATTTTGTCATACATTGATATAATATTTTTTTTCTTTCCCAGTGCTTTTTGTGGCACTTCAATATCATCTTTAGGAAGATATTCTATGATATTTTCAAGGAAAGATTCTCCTCTAAACCAAATATCATCATCATATCCATACACCTTTAAGTAATAGCAAAATTCGTTAAGTGCCTTTTTTAGATACCTAAACATTGAACGAGTGCTAAAACCAAATTTTTCAATAATTTGTTTATTTGGCAATTTGTAAATATATTTTGCAATCAACAATTTAGCATTTGTTTTGTCCATTTTTAACAAAATGTTTTTTGTTAATTCATATACTGTTGCCAAAATATCTTGTCTATTTTTGAATACAATAATCTTTTCGTATAGCATATCGGTAGTTACTCCATTATAAATATGCGAGCAACCTAGCCCACTCATTACAGCATGGTCAACACACTTATCTAGCGACTTAATCATTCGTGGGATATCCTTATAAGCTATTAAAAAAGTTTTAGAAATTTCTTCGACTTTCATAATTACTCCTCTGGTTTATTCAGTTTAGTTTGGATATTTTTCAAAACTAGACACGATTTGATTTTTGAAAAATTTTCAAGATTTGTTTGAATTATTTAATTTTTTTGAAAATTATTCAAAATTTCTACAAAATTATACAAAAAAACTCTATTTTCGCAATTTTTTGTATGCAAAAAAAACTATTTTGCATTGCAAAATATTCCCTAACATATTTACAACAGATTTTTGATTAGATTGAAAAATTTGAAAAAATAAAAAATAAAAAATTCAAAAAATAAACTGTTAAAAAAAAAATTTATAAAGTGGGAGAAGATTTTGAAGCCTCAAAACCCCCTTCCTACTTTATTTATACCCTACTTTTCGTAGCTTTTCAAGTTATAGTGCCAAATTATTCGCAAGTTTTTTCAATTAATGCTACAAAGAATTGAACTGCCTTTGTTAAATCGTCGATTTTACATCTCTCATTTTTAGAGTGAATACGGTTTCTGTCCTCATCGCTAAGCTCGAATGGAGCAAACCTAAATACATTCTCGCAGATATCATAGTAATATTTTGCATCAGTTCCTGCAACAAATAGGAATGGAGCAGGTACAACACCAGGGAATACCTCCTTAATTGTTTCGCCAAGTATCTTAAAGCTATCACTATCTTTTGGAGATACATCAGAAGGCTCTACTGCATAGTCGCCAACCTTAACCTCAACATTAGGATTGTTTACAACCTTTTCAATATATGCTCTAGTACTCTCGATTGTTTCGCCTGGAAGAATACGACAGTTAATATTAGCAGTTGCAGTATTAGGAATAACATTTTCTGCATCGCTACCCTTTGCCATTGTTGGAGCCATTGTAGTATGCATCAATGCACCAGTCATACCCTTTTGCATAAGTACCTTTTTGATAATTGGACCAAACAAACCACGATTACCAAGTACAAACTTTAATGGACCTTGAATATGTGGAACTAAAGTATCAAACAAATCATTAACTGGTTCAGTAAATCTTGCTTTTGTAGGATTTTGCTCAACCTTTGCAACAGCATCACAAAGTTCTCCAAGAGCAGTCTTTTTGCTAGGCATTGAAGCATGTCCACCATTAACCTTTGCAGTAAGTTTGATATCAACATAACCCTTTTCGCAAGTACCAATAAGTGCAATTTTACCGTCCATTGAGAAGATTTTACCATCAAGGAAAATACCACCCTCATCAAGTACGAACTCAAGTTTTACACCCTTACTCTTTAAGTACTCAACAATATGTTTTGCACCCTCTTTTCCACCTGGTTCTTCATCGTGACCGAAGCAACAATAAATACTTCTTTTTAGCTTATCGCCTCTTTGAAGTACTGTTTCAATAGCCTCAAGAACAGAAATCATTTGGTTTTTCATATCTTGAGAACCTCTACCATAAATATAGCCATCTTTGATAACTCCTGCGAAAGGATTTTCCTCCCAACCGTCACCTGCTGGAACTACATCTTGGTGAGCTAGAAAACAAGCTGGCAACAAACTTTTGTCTTCGCCCTCAATGTAATAAACTAAACTATACTCATTAACTAAAGTTTTTGTAGCTACTTCGTGAAACTTTGGAAAAGTTTTTTCTAGGTATTGTTGATACTCTACAAAATACTTACTATCGCCTTCTGGGTAGGTCATGCTAACTGTTGGAATTTTTACAGCATTGCTCAATTTTTTAGAGATGACATCTCTGTCAACCTCAACCAATTGTCTTTCTTCCATTTTTGTCTCCTTTTTCCTTCTATACTTAATAGTATTAATAGTAAAATATAAAGCTAGGATTACTACTATCGTAATAAAGAAATACAAAATAGTGTATCCTATCATTTTTTAATTATCCTCTCTATCTCTATGGTATTATGTGCAATAAATGTTGCACCATGCTCTACAAGTTCTTCCATTGAACCAAAACCATATGTGATACCTATACTATCTATACCGGCTTTATTTGCTCCGTTGATATCGTATAGCCTATCGCCAACCATTATAGCCTCGGAAAAATCCTTACAATTTGCATGTTTTAATGCATCAAGAATAAGCGAACTTTTGTCATCACTCTCATTTTCAGGATTTGGGCTTGCAACATATGTAAAATACTTTGTAATATCCAAATAATCTAGCACTTGTGGAGTTACATGGTTTGGCTTTGAAGTAGCTACAAGCAATGTAATTCCTGCATTTTTCAAGTTTTCAAAAAGCTGAATGGTGCCATCATACACCTTCATTTGCTTTAACCCATTTGCTGCATAGTATTCTCGGTATAACTCAATTGCTCTATCAAGTTCCTTGCCCTCAATACCCCAAAATTTACTAAAGCTAAGCCACAATGGTGGTCCAAGGATAGACCTTTTTTCTTTAATAGAAAGCTCTCGGTAACCTTGCTTTTTTATCATATAATCGGTAGCGTTAAATACTCCTTCTGATGTATCAGCAATAGTACCATCTAGGTCAAACAAAACATATTTATACATTACAATAATTCCTTTAATAGAGTTTTGCTATCCTTTTTTGATAAATAACTAACTGGTACATCAAGTACTGAAACAGCACCAACTCTGCCCTCGTTATGCATTCTATAAATAGCTCTAGCATAGGCAATTACAACACTTGAAGTAAATTGAGGATTAGACTCTGTGTTCATTTCAAAGCTCATAACAGCCTTATTTTCACTAGAAAGATTGCCACCACGAATAACTGTACCACCGTGAGCTAGTCCCATATGGTTTTTTCTCATTTCATTCATAGAAATAAAGTGAACAATTGTATCATAATCGGCAAAATAGTTTGGCATAGACTTGATAGTTTGCTCAACATAATCCTTGTCTGCACCCTCTTTAAGCACAACAAAACACTCCCTAAGGTGCTTGTCCCTTGCAGTTAAAGTTGGGTTAAGTCCTGCTTTTACCTTATTTACTGCATCTTCTTTTGGGATTGTATATTGTCTTGCATCAAGTACACCCTCGATTCTTCTAATAGCATCAGAGTGTCCTTGGCTTACACCTTTACCCCAAAAAGTATAATTCTCGCCCTCTGGCATACAAGCCTCAAATAAGCAACGATTAATGCTAAATAGACCTGGGTCCCAACCAACAGAGATTGCACCAATATGACCATTTTCTTTACCCACCTTGTCCATCGTTTGAAAGTACTCTGGAATTTTTGCGTGAGTATCAAAAGTATCAATTGTATTAAACAATTTTAACATTTGTGGTCCTTGAACTGGAAGGTCTGTTGCAGAACCACCACAAAGAACCATTATATCAATTTTACCAACAAAATTTGCAACCTCGCTAGAATGATAAACCTTTACACCACTGCTTGTTTTAACAGTGCTTGGGTCTCTTCTGGAAAAAACTGCTACAATGTTGAAATCGTCATTATGTTTTACTGCTTCTTCAATACCACGAGCAATATTGCCGTAGCCATATAATCCTATATTAATCATTTTATACCTCATAAATATTATACGATACAAGAGTGAAATATGCAAATCATTTCATATAACTATCTTCAATAATGTTAATATGTAATAAGATAATATTAATATATGTCTCCCTAATTTTCGATACAAGATTGTATTCGTTTGCTAAATCTAGCATAAAATTATAGGATATTTCAATTTGAGATTTTAACTTTAATATTTTAGGATTACTAGTATTTCCAACATTGTGCGAAAATATATTTTCTATCTGTTTTACATTGTTGCTAAGTCGCTTAATACGGTCCTTTGCCTCAACAAAATCCATTTCTTTAGAGCTGATATTATATGATATTTTTTGCAAATCAAAGCAAGCAATATCAATATATCGAAGTGCAGAACTAACTGCTGAATGTAGGTTGTTTGGAATATGTTTATAGCAATATTTTTTAACTTTTAACTCTATATAACCATCAAAAGAATTCTTATTTTCTTGTTTTTCTATAATACTTTTCGCAATTTCTTCTGTTTTGTACATATCAGCAATAACAAAAGGCTTATTGTTGTATTTGTAAATACAGCCTGCACCACCTTTACTTATAAAAGAGTTTTTTATCCTATCTGCATCTGCATTATCCACTGCATATTTACCAACAAAATACAAACTTTGTTCTTCCTTTTCGACAACTAAACTATTAGGCAAAAAATAATTACATACACAAAATGTAATTACAAAAATAAGTAATAATATTATTCCACCTACAATACCAGTTTTGCTACGGCTACCACCTTTTACACCGATATTTTTGCCATTTTTATCGTTTTTTTGCTTATTTTTATCTTCACTATCTATATAATTATACCTTTTATCAATATTAGTTCTTTCATCTGCAATCCTACTATTTTTTTCGGTATAACTTTTTTTGTTGTAATCATATTTAGGTTTTACATTTTCATTTTTATCTTTATTAATGTAAGTATCATTATGTATATTTTCATTGCTATTATTGTAAATATTATTAAAGCAATAATCAGTGTCAGTATCCTCATCGGGATAGCTTTCGTTAAGTATTTTTTTAACCTCGCTATCACTAATTAGGTCGGTGTATGACCTCTTTTTTTTATTAAAAGTACTCTCTAAATCTTTATTATTTAGATTAATATTGTAATTATTATCTATATTTAATGGTTTTTTGATGGATTTAGTATTTTTATTTTGATTGCTTACAATATCGCATTTTTCAAGATTATTTGCACTATAAATAATGTCATTATATGCTAAATTATCATTATTTTCATACGAAGTATTGCACATATCTTCACTGCATACATTACCAGTATTTGTATTTTCAATTCGTTTTTTTAGTTCGGTAACTTTAGACTTTTTTTCACTATTAGTTGTTACAATTAACCTTTTATTTTTTCCCTCACTAAACACAAAATTATCTAACTTGTACTTAGAATAATCGTTCTCATTTCCTAGATATCTATACTTTCTATAATCAATTCCTTTCAAAAAAAATACCCTCACTAATATTTATGTGAAGGTATCTATTATTATGTGATTTATTTTATTACTTTGATTTTAGATTAGTAGTATATTACTAATATAATACAATATTATTCCTCATCATCAACATACTTCTCTACAACAACTCCTGCTTCGTTAAATAATTTCATTCCAAAATCATCTGGATATCCGTACTTATAAACTACCCTACGAATACCACTATTAATGATAAGTCTTGCACAAATTGTACAAGGTTGATGTGTGCAATAAAGCGTTGCATCATTTACTGAAATTCCTAACTTTGCAGCTTGGATAATTGCATTTTGTTCTGCGTGAACAGCATAGCAAATCTCTTGACAAGTACCAGACTTAATATTAAGTTCATCACGCATACAAACACCCCTATCTACACAAGTAGATACACCAGCTGGAGCTCCATTGTAACCAGTTGTTAAAATTCTTTTATTTTTAGTAATTATAGCACCAACTTGTCTACCCTCTCTATAACAACTTGACCAAGTAGATACAAGCTCTGCCATTTGCATAAATCGCTTATCCCATTTATCCATATTTCACCTCTACATAATAATATATCACAAAATTTTTTTTATTTCTACATTATAGACAAATTTAAATAAAAAATGTTGGCAATAAGGGTTGACAACTGCCAAAATGTGATATATACTACTATTATATTAGCAGTCATATAAATAGATTGCTAGAAATTTAGGAGGCTAAAAAATGACAATTCAACCATTATTTGATAAAGTTGTAACAGAGCTTGTTAAAACTCAAGAAGAAACCACAAAAAGTGGTATTATTTTACCGGGTACAGCCCAAGAGAAACCACAACTAGCTGAGGTTATCGCAGTTGGTCCAGGTGGACTAATTGATGGAAAAGAGGTTGTAATGCAAGTAAAAGTTGGCGACAAAATTTTGTTTAATAAATACGCTGGTAGCGAGTTCAAACTAGACAACAGAGAGGTTATCATAGTAAAACAAAGCGATATACTAGCAATAGTTAATGACTAATAGGAGGAAAATATGGCTAAACAATTTAAATATGCAGAAGAAGCAAGAAAGTCATTAGAAACAGGTGTTAATACACTTGCTGATGCTGTTAAAATTACACTTGGACCTAAGGGTAGAAATGTAGTTCTTGACAAAAAATACGGTGCTCCACTTATCACAAACGATGGTGTTACTATCGCAAAAGAAATCGAGCTAGAGGACCCATTTGAGAATATGGGTGCTCAACTAATCAAGGAAGTATCTACAAAAACTAACGATATCGCTGGTGATGGTACAACTACTGCTGCTGTTCTTGCTCAAGCTATTATTAAAGAAGGCTTAAAGAATATTGCTGCTGGTGCAAACCCAATGGTTATCAAAAAAGGTATCAACAAGATTGTTGAAGTTGCAGCAGCTGAACTAAAGAAAATATCTAAACCTATCGAAAGCAAGGAAGAGATTGCACAAGTTGGTTCTATCTCTGCTGGCGATGAGGAAATCGGTAAATTAATCAGTGAAGCTATCGAAAAGGTTACAAAAGATGGCGTAATCACTGTTGATGAATCAAAAACAATGCAAACCGAACTAACAGTAGTTGAAGGTATGCAATTTGATAGAGGTTATGCATCTCCATATATGATGACAAACACCGAAAAAATGGAAGCAGAACTAGACAATCCACTTATCTTATGTACTGATAAAAAGATTTCTAACTTACAAGACTTACTTCCTCTACTAGAGCAAGTACTTAAGGCAAGCAGAAAATTACTTATCATTGCTGATGATATCGAGGGCGAAGCTCTTACTGCTCTAATCCTTAACAAACTAAAGGGTGTACTAGATTGTGTTGCTGTTAAAGCTCCAGGCTTTGGCGACAGAAAGAAAGCTATGCTTGAAGATATCTGCATCTTGACAGGTGCTCAACTAATCAGTAGCGACCTTGGATTAGAACTAAAGGATTGCACAGTTGATATGCTTGGTGGTGCTAAACTTGTTAGATGTGACAAAGATAATACTACTATCGTTGGTGGTATGGGCGATAAGGACGAAATCGCAGGCAGAGTTGCTGCTATTAGAAACCAAATCGAAGTAACATCTAGTCAATACGACAGAGAAAAATTAACAGAGAGACTTGCAAAACTTTCTGGTGGTGTTGCTGTTATCGGTGTTGGTGCTGCTACTGAAGTAGAAATGAAAGAAAAGAGAATGAGAATAGATGATGCTCTTGCTGCAACAAAAGCTGCTGTTCAAGAAGGTATTGTTGTTGGTGGTGGTACTGCTCTACTATCAATTATCCCAGCTCTAAAGGTTGTTGCTGACAGTATGGAAGGCGACGAAAGAACTGGTGCATACATCATTATCAAAGCTCTTGAAGCTCCAATTAGACAAATTGCTACTAATGCAGGTGTTGATGGTGCTA
Organism: Christensenellaceae bacterium; assembly: GCA_020024085.1. GTDB lineage: Bacteria > Bacillota > Clostridia > Christensenellales > CAAEEZ01 > HGM11377. The sequence continues at coordinate 24,173 of JAHHUG010000010.1, forward strand.
TCATTATCAACGAAATCTCAAGAGCTAATGAGAAAAACTTCGGTTACAATGCTCTAAAGAACGAATACTGCGACTTAATGAAAGCAGGTATTATTGACCCAACAATGGTTACAAGAACTGCTCTTCAAAATGCAGCTAGTGTTGCAAGTACACTTCTAACAACTGAAGTTCTTGTTGCTGATATCCCAGAACCAGCTCCACTTGTTGCTCCTCAAATGGATAATGGTGGTATGTACTAGAATGTAACATATCCTTGACAAAACTGTTCGTGAACTTTGAAAGTTCAAAACTAAATTACCGTTAAGGAACAAAATATAAAACTAAAGGATAGCAAAACTGCTATCCTTTTTTAATGCAATTTTTAATAAATATCTTTAAAATTTTCATTGATTACCTAATCATAATTGTATATTAAAAGTTTTCATAATTTATAAATTGTTTTTTTGTAAACACTATTCTAATTATTTAATCTAATTTAAATTATTTACTACTAATTTTGTAATAGTTTAGATAGTAATTAATTAAAATTACAATTAAAAATGGCTACCTATGTAGCCATTTTTTTAATATTATTCTTCAATAACAGTGTAAGGATTATTTAACTCATCATTAAGTTTTGATAAGTCATTTCTATCATCTAGTATATCAAAATGCTCAAAAGCCTCTAAAATATATCTTTCTGCCTCACCCGGACAAGTTTGGTTAAACTCCTCGTAGCCATCAACCTCAAATTGAAGCATACCAACCTTTCGTTTAATCTCTGCTATCCACTTATTAGAAACCCTTTTGCCGTGTTTTTCAATGATAAAATCTCTTATTTCGTCGTAACTTATCATACTAAAACTCGCTATCGCAGAATGTTCTATCCATTACAACTGAATGAACATACTCCTTTACTTTGACATGTTCTGGGTGATTAGCATAAATATCAAGTGCTTCCTTACTATCGTGTATACTAACTAGGCACAAATCATAGTAGCCCTCTTTATAATTAAAACCAACTTTAAGTGATTGCAAGCCCTCAACTACACCAACAAGAGCCTCCAATTTTTGTTTCATAGTGTTTTTTGCAACTAATTTTTCAGCATCGGTTAATTCTTCCTTTAACCTCCACATTACAATATGTTGTACCATAATAATTCTCCTTATAGTGATATTTTAATTGTAGCATAAATCTCACCATTAGTAAATAGTAAGCTAAATTTTAATTTACAAAATATATACTCCTCTAATATTGTATTTAATTTATTTATAAAACAACTAAATAACAGCATAAAATCATCATCAATTATAATAATATTGCCACCTATAGAT
>JAHHUG010000098.1 GCA_020024085.1 Christensenellaceae bacterium
GGTTTATAGATTTAGAATTAAAGGTAATCATCGTAAAGTTTGCAAGTAAAAACATGATGGTAAGTAAAGGGTTTTAACCATCAATAGCACACCCAAAAGGTGTGCTATTATTTTAGTAAAATTAATGAAATATATATTAATTTTGTACAAATATACAATAAAAACCTCATGTACAAATTACGCATACGAAAATAAATAAAAAGGCTATATTTAGTCTTTTTTATTTTTAAATACACCTGTTGATTGTAATATGTAGCCTATATTTATTTCGATATGTAAAAATTTTGTATATTATTATTTTAAAATGACGAATTATTATATTAATAAATATTGTAAAATTGCTAATAATGTGGTATTTTATTAAAGTTATATGTTTAAATATTATACATTAGATGTATTTATTAGGGAAGGAGGTATATATGGTAGGAACATTTTGGGCATTTGTCCCAGCTATCATAGCGATTGTACTTGCATTACTTACAAAGCAAGTATATGTATCTTTATTTATAGGTATTTTCATTGGTGCAATGTTTCTTGCAGGTGGAAATCCTATATCAGCTCTTGGCATAATTTATGAAAAAATGGCTGAGGAAATTGGTGGAAGTGGAACCATTCTAGTATTTTTGGTAATGCTAGGCATTTTGGTAATCCTTATGACAAAAGCAGGTGGCTCAAAGGCTTATGGCGACTGGGCAGTTAGTAAAATCAAAAAAAGAAATGGTGCTCTTGGTGCTACTGCTGGACTAGGTGTAATGATATTTGTTGATGACTACTTTAACTGTTTGACTGTTGGTTCTGTTATGAGACCTGTTACCGACAAACATAAAATTTCTCATGCTAAACTTGCTTATATTATCGACTCAACAGCAGCTCCAATTTGTATAATTGCTCCAATATCTAGTTGGGCAGCAGCAGTAACAGGTGAGCTTGAGGGTAATGGACTTGTAGCATTTATCAAAACAATTCCATTCAATATGTATGCATTGCTTACCCTTGCAATGATTATTTTCCTTATTGTTACAGGTTTTGACTTTGCAAAGATGAGAAAAAATGAGATTGCAGCACTTAAAGGAGACCTTTATGCTGGCGAAACAGACCTTCCTACTGAAGATGTAGAAAATATGAAGGTAAATGACAAGGGTAAAGTACTTGACCTTGTGTTGCCAGTTGTTGTACTTATTGTTAGTTGCGTTTGTTCAATGATTTATACAGGTTATTTCCCTACCCTTGATACAACTAATCCAAACCCAGAAGTTACAAATGTAGCTCTTGCTTTTGCAAATTGCAATTCAGGTTTATCATTGGCAATTGGTTCAACCATTGCAGTAATATTTACTGCTTTGTTATATTTGCCTAGAAAGTTGATTACCTTTAGAGACTTTACCGACTCATTCGTTCAAGGTTTTAAGTCAATGGTACCAGCAATTTTAATCCTTACTTTTGCTTGGACAATTTCTGCAATCATCGGTGCTGATGGACTTGACGCTCCTGGTTTTGTAAAATCGGTTGTACAAAGCGATAGCATGGCTCTTGGTATTATGCCTCCAGTGTTCTTTTTAATCGCTATGGGAGTTTCTTTTGCGACTGGTACAAGCTGGGGAACATTTGGTATTTTGATTCCTATTGCAACAGCTGTTCTTGGTGCAGGACAAACTACTCCAACAATATTATGTATTTCAGCAACCCTTGCAGGTGCAGTTGTAGGTGACCATATTTCACCTATTTCTGATACAACTATTCTAGCATCTAGTGGTGCAAAATGTAACCATGTGGACCATGTAAAAACTCAAATGCCTTATGCATTACTTGTTGCATTAGTTTGTTTTATAACCTATATTGTACTTGGTTTTGTTGCTCAAAGTGGTATGAGTTATGGTGCTACTGTTGGTATCGGTCTTGCTGTTGGTTTTGTACTTTTATTTGCAATACTTGTTCCATTTTGGCTTATTTACAAAAAGAAAGGTATGCTACCTTATCAAGTAGTTGCAGCAGAACAACAAACTGTTGTAGAGGATAAAACCGAAGCACAAAATGTTGCAGTAGTGGAAGAAACAGAAAAGCACGAATAATGTATATAATTGCATAATCGGTAGTTTATACCGTGATTTTGCTATTAAGAAAATGCTGCTTTAGTTATTTAGCTAATAAATTAAGGACACTTAAATTTGTAAGTGTCCTTTTTTAATACATATTTATTTGAATAGTTATATGGGGTATGCTTGTACTTGAATTTGTATATTTATAGTGAATAGTTGTGTTTTATTTTGCATTGAATAGTTGTACTTGAAAAGGTATGGTTGGGTGGTATAGAAATAGATTGATAGATGAAAATATGGCTAAAAATAAAAGCACTACTTTTGTAGTGCTTTAGATATTAAAAATTAGGTTGTTGTGGATTTTTCATTGATGCAAATTCCTTCTTTCGTACAAAGTATAAACTTATTGATTGAAGCAAAATTGTAAGTATCCAACTGATAGGATATGCAAGGTACAACACGAATGTTTCGTGGTAAAATTGGAAAACAGTGTATATATAAATTATTCTAAATACACAAGCACCAAGCAATGAAAGTATCATAGGGGTAAAGGAATGTCCCATACCGCGCATGTTATTTCCAAGTACGTCCATTATTCCACATAGGAAATATACGGTGCATACAATTTGAAATCGTTCATGGGCAAGAGCAATAACCTCTGGATTAGTGGTGTATATCTTCATTAAAAAATCGCTAGCAAAGTAGATAGAGAGTCCCATAGTAAGTCCTATACTTACTGAAAGTATCAACGAGTTAAGTCGTGTTCTATCAATGTTTTCTGGCTTATTTGCTCCGTAATTTTGTCCAGTAAAGGTTAGGCAGGCTTGACTTACTGCATTCATTGAAATATATACAAAGCCCTCAAGGTTCCAAGCATCAGCATTTGCTGTAATTACGAGGTCTCCAAAAGAGTTTATCGCAGATTGAATAATTACATTAGATATTGCAAATATTGAGCCTTCTAAACCTGCTGGCAAACCAATTTTGATAATTTCCTTTAGAGATTTTGTATCTATTCTTAATTTTTTTAGATAAAGTTTGCAAATTCCTTTTTGTTTTATTAGATATACAATAACTAATAGTGCAGAAATAAATTGAGCAATTACTGTTGCAATACCAACGCCAGCTACGTCCATTTTGCATACAATTACAAGTACAAGGTTTAGTATTACATTGATTATGCCTGCAGAAAATAGGAAAATAAGAGGGTGTCTTGTATCTCCTTGTGCACGAAGTAAAGCACTACCAAAGTTGTACAAAAAGCTGAATGGCAAACCTGCAAAATATATTTGTAAATAAAGTGTTGATAGTGGCAAAATGTTTTCTGGAACATTCATTGCAATCAAAAAATATTTTGTAAGTGGTATCGCAAATATGCTTATAACCACACCACAAATTAGTGCAAGTAATATAGACGTATGTACTGCTTTGTCGACCTTTTCAAAGTCCTTTGCACCTATGTATTTTGCAGCAATTGTTGATGAACCAACTGACAAACCAATAAATAGGTTAGTAATAAGGTTGATTAATGCACCTGTTGAGCCAACTGCACCTGCCGAGTTATCACTAGCAAAGTGACCTAGAACTATTATGTCGGTTGCATTATAAAGCAATTGCAAAATACCTGTCGCAATAAGTGGCAGGGTGAATAAAATCATTTTACCAAAAAGTGGTTTTTCTGTTAAATCCATATTGGATATTTTTAATTTACTTTCCATTTGTACGATTTTAGCATTTTCAAAAAGTTATTGTCAAGAAAAGAAAATAGGTTTTATGATATTTTACAAAAAAAAGTCTACTTAAAAGTAATAATGATG
>JAHHUG010000099.1 GCA_020024085.1 Christensenellaceae bacterium
CCATCAAGTTTAACTCTAGCAGTTAAGTCCTCCTCAAATGGTGTTGCAAGTTCATACTTGAAATCTAAAACAACCTTGCCAGTTTTATCAATGTAGCCGTACTTGTCATTTAGCATAACATTAGCAAGTCCCATACTAAAACTTTGTGCAAGCTCGTATTTTGGCTCGATAACCATTTCGTTATTAAGGTTTACATAACCAAACAAACCATCAACATCAACGCAAACCATATCTTCCTTAACCATAAATACTTCATCGTACATAGCAGGAATAATTACCTCATTACCCTTTGCAATTCCAAATTTTTCGCCCTTTGAAATTCTCTTGTATTCGGTATCTTTTTGCTTTTGTGCTTTTTTAGGTTCTTTAGGTTGCTCCTTAATAGGCTCTTTTTTAACCTCTTTCTTTACCTCTTTTGTAGAAAGCGATAAACCAAGCTCTGCAAGTTTAGACTTTAACTCCTCTACACCTTGCTTATTCATTCCACGAACCTTGAAAAGTTCCTTTTCTGTTCTTTCAGCAATTTGAGATGCAGTAAGCACATTGCCTCGTTTAAGCACATTATAAGTCTTTGCAGATAGTCCCATATCGGCAATCGCAACATCTTTTTGTGATATTTCCTTTTTTTCTACCCTTTCTTGCTTTTCTGTCTTATTAGGCTTTTCTTCCTTAACGGGCTTATCTTGTTTTTCAACCTTTTCAAGTTTAACAGGCTTATCAGCTTTTTCCTCGGCAGGCTTTTCTACCTTTTCTTCAGGAAGAGGTGCAAGGCTGATATTTAGTTTACCAAGCTCCCTTTCTACACCGATTAAATCTTTTTTGCCAAAACCTTGTATTTTGAATAATTGCTTGCTATTATGCTTTGCAATATCGTAAACAGTAAGAATATGGTTTTTTAAAAATAATTCCATAGTTTTTGGGTGTAAACCAAGCTCCTCCACCTTTGTGTTAAGTGCTGTTTCATCACCTTGTGGAATATAATCTATTTCTCTTTTTTTATTGTTATTTTTTCTATTCATAATTAACTCCTAGAAACATTTTAGCATATCATTAAAAAATTTTCAACAATTACCTGCTTTTATACTTTGTATTTTGATAATTATTGACTATTATACTATTAAACTATATAATAAAAGCAAGGTTTAACAAATTTTGAGGTGTATGATGCAAAAGAAAAGTAGATTACTATTATTTTTACCAGTTATGCTAATTTGCATAATTGTAATTTCTATTACAACAGGAGTAACTGCATTTGCTACGACAGAAACAGATAGCAATTATTCTGTGGTATTTCCTAGCGAAGATACCTATGTAAAACTAGAAAACCCTACAAGTATTGGTGTAACGGGAAGTGAACTTGTAATTTACGACAACGGAAAATTATTTGTAAAAGGTAGATTTATGAACCCTATACAAGTTGCCGATACAAATATTAGAAGTTTACAAATTTCTAACGACCTAATTTGCTATATAGCTAGTGATAAAGTAAATATTATTTCAAGAAAAAATCCAACTAACAATTTACAAAACGACTTTGAAACAAAGCTACATAAACTTGGAATAGAAAACGACTCAATTTTTGATATTTACCTAAATAATAATATACTTTATTTTGTATTAGCAGGGAAAAAAATCTTGTACTCAATCACACTTGATAATGGAGTATTTACCGATATAGTACCTGAAGAAACCGAAGCTAATTTATTTTTAATTTCCAATCTTGTAGTAAATCAAAATTTCATTTTCTACACCAAAGATAACTTTTTAACTAGCTTCGATAGGCAATCAAAAACCACAAAACAAATATTAAAACTAACCGACAAATTACTTTTTAATGATAACTATATTATTGAATACAATACCTCTACGGTAGAGAATAATAGCAAAACATATATTAATATTAAAGACAATAAAAATCAATTACTTAAATCACTAAAAAATAGCGATTTGAATATTAAAAAAGTTGATGATGTAAAAATTGCAGGAAATAGTTTGTTTATTTGCGATAATGGTTCGAAGGATATTGTTGAATTTGATATCAATGATTTAATTACAAAAAATGATAACTACCCTACACAAAATGTATATGGTATGACAGGCGACTTTAAGGATAAGTTAAACAAGCCTACTTCAGTAAAATACAACAATAATAATACATATGTACTTGACTTGGGTAACAATAAAGTAAAAGATATTACAAATATCAATAATATTTTAGAATACAAACTTGACAGTAGTGAAAGTATTATTGATTTTGAGATAAATGATAATACTATTTATTATTTTACTGCAAATAAGCTACATATTTACAATATTAACACAATGGAAGATAAGCCTATTGATATAGCAAATATCCGTAAAATTAGTGCTTACAAAGATACAATTTTGTTGCAAATTGATAATACTATTCAACTATTGGATAAAGCTTCAAACACTACAACTACTCTACTTACAACAGAATATATCAAGGATTTTGCACTAAATAAAGAAGGCGATTTTGTATATATTTATACTGCTAACAACATTGATAAATACATATTTGACAATGGAAAATTAGTTAGAATTTCATTCAATATTAACCTTACTTCAAAGGGAATAACAAGTGAAATTATTGACTTTGAAATTGACAAAAACGGCAATGTTTATTTGCTATTTGAAAACAATATTGCATATATCAAAAATTCTGCAAATGAGTATAAGGAAGCTACAATTATAAAACTAAATAACACATTTTATAATCCTAATAACCTTACCGATATTGCGATTGTAAATAATAATTTGTTTGTTACCGACAATGGTAGCAACCTACTATACAAAATTACCGATAGCAACTTTACTAATATCCAAACAACAATTAGCACCGAAGTTGTTACACTTGCAAAAAAACCTCTTGAAAAAGAAATGTCTGTCAAAAAAACTACTGCTGACACAATAATGTACACTTACCTTGACAACCTAGAAATTGCAAACATTATTCCTAGTGGTAAAATTGTATGGGTATTCAATGAACCAACTACTATATTTACCGATAAGGTTATGGTTTTGTACGATAACAAAATTGGTTTTATTTATTCAAATACCTTAAACGATGTTGCAAAAATAAACAATAGTTTTAATGGAAAAGCAATAACTAATACTACCCTTTATATGTATCCTTCGGTTTGTAAAAATGCAAAACTACTTACAATAGATATTACCAGCGACAACACAAAAATGAGGGTACTATCAACTACTGAAAACTTTGATAAAGATTACCTATGGTACGAAGTGGAATATGAAGGCAAAAGATACTTCGCAATACAAAATGATATCACAAAAGATGCTGAAAAAATACAAGCTATATCAACAATGATTGTAAAATCAAAAAAGATTGGCGAAAATGTTAAAATGTATCAACTTGCTGATACAAATAGCGATGTAATCACTACTATTAAAGATGGCGAAACGGTTGAAATTTTATCTACTAATGGAGATTTTTACAAAGTAAAATATAAAGATAAAATAGGATTTATTCACTCTGATAACCTAATCAAAAATGGACTTACAAATAATCAAATAGTTGCAATAGTAATATCTTGTGTTACACTTGTAGTTGCACTAATAATATTTGTAATTACAATTATTATAAGACACAGCAAATATAAAATTAAATAGCTCAAATTTTTAAATTTGATTCAAAAAAAAAGCATATTTCAAAGAAAATCAACAAATTATTGAAATATGTTTTTTTATTTTATCATAATTATTGATATGACATAAATATTGTG
>JAHHUG010000100.1 GCA_020024085.1 Christensenellaceae bacterium
ACTGTACTTGACAAAATGTACGTTTAGTTTAGTATTTTTTTGTTTTATAATATATTCTTGTTGTATAACTTGGTATGTATTTAATTTTGAAATTATATTTTTTGTATTTAACTTGGTATGTATTTTACTTAGAATACATATTTTTTATATTGATATTTTGTTTTTACAATAGAGTGATGCAAATTATTCAATAAAAAGAAGGTTGTATTATTGACTAATAGGGATAGATTAGTTGGTTTTTTAGTGTATTTTATATATAAAACAAATAATATGGAAAATATTATCAATATAAAAATATTAAATTACACTTATGTAATTAGCATAATATTTCAACTATTATGCTAAAAAATGTTATTTTCTTCGTTTTTGTTTTGATACACAATTTGTTTTAAGTAAGCCATCATCGACTTTGATATTATCGTTATTACAACTACAACTGCAATTATAACAACAGCCTTCGTTTTCGCATTTGATATCACTAGAAAAATTTGCTAGGCTAAAATCTTCGCCTGCTTCGATATCGGCAAAAGATTGGGCAAGTACACCACCAGCTCGCTTTTGTTTGGTTAAACAGTTTCCCTTATCATCAAAATTTACCATTTCGGCATTGCACTTATTGCAAAGGTTGTATTCGCAGTTTTCAGTATAGCATTCAATTTTAGTCATAATTACCTCCATAATCGTATTATTTACAAACAAGTTATATTTATACCGAAAATTGACATTAAAAGCTAGATAATTATTGAAAAATCCTGTAATTTATGATATATTTTTATATAGAGGTGAAAATATGAAAGTATTATTGAGTCAAGATGTTAAGGGACAAGGAAAAAAAGGCGATGTTATCGAAGTAAACGATGGATACGCTAGAAACTTTTTGATAAAGAAAAAACTTGCTGTTGAGGCTACAAGTGATGTAATAAACACCGTTAAGCAAAAAAATGCAAGCGATGAAAAAAGAAGACAAATTGAAATGGCTGAGGCTAGAGAAACCGTTGAAAAGCTTAAAAATATGGTAATTAAAGTGTATGCGAAATGTGGCGATGGCAAAATGTATGGCAGTATTACCACAAAAGATATTTCTGATGCACTAAAAAATCAAGGCATTGATATTGACAAAAAGAAGATTGTTCTTAAAGAAAATATCAAATCTCTAGGTAGATATGAGCTTGAAGTTAAGGTCTATGCTGGTATTTCAGGCAAAATGGTGATTGATGTTGTCGAAGGTTAATTTAAAAGTAGGCGAACGATTAGACGATTTAGAGTATGACGGGTTAAAAATTATTCAAAACCCGTCATTATATTGTTTTACATCAGATTCAATTTTGCTTGCTAATATGGTAAGGGCAGGCTCAAAGGATACCGTTTGCGACTTGGGAACGGGTAGTGGCATTATCGCAACTATTATTGCTACAAAATGCAATCCCAAAAAAGTGTATGGCATAGAACTGCAAGATTCAATGTTTGATATGGCAAAAAGGTCGGTTATACTTAATAATCTTGAGGATAAAATTGAGATTATTCATTCTCCTATGCAAAAGGCGACCGAAATATTAGGCAAAAATAGTATGACAAGGGTAGTTTGCAATCCACCTTACCAAAAGGTTGGTGCAGGAGATACTCAACTAAAGGACGAAATTGCAATTTGCAGACACGAAATCGAGGTAACCCTTGAAGAAATTGTGGTTGTTGCTAGAGATTTACTAAAATTTGGTGGCAAGTTCTACATTGTGCATCAAGCAAAACGACTTGCAACACTAATTAATCTACTTGAAAACAACAATTTGCGAGTAAAACAAATCAATATGATTCAACCAAAATCAACCAAAAATGTTGATACTGTGATTGTTGAGGCAGTAAAAAATGGCAATGAGGGGTTAATTATTCCTCCTGCTATCATTGTAAATAACGAGGATAATTCACTAACAGACAAGGTTAAGGAATTTTACAAAAAGGACTAATGGAAGGTACATTATATTTAGTTGCAACACCAATAGGAAATCTTGAAGATATCACACTTAGGGCTCTTAGAGTGCTAAAAGATGTGGATATTATTGCTTGCGAAGACACTAGACATTCTATGCCGATGCTTGCTCATTACGAGATAAAAAAACCACTTGTAAGTTACTACAAACAAAAGGAGCAAGAGGGTAGTGAGTACATTATAAATGAATTGAAAAACGGTAAAAATATTGCACTTATTACCGATGCTGGTATGTGTTGTATTAGCGACCCTGGTTCTGTTGTTGTAAAAAAAGCATACGAAAATAATCTAAAAGTTACTGTTGTACCCGGTGCATCAGCTGTTGTTAGTGCATTTGCCCTTAGTGGAATCACAGAAACAACTGGTTTTTGCTTTCTTGGATTTATGCCCGAGCAAAATAAGGCAAGAATAGAGCTTGTTGAAAAGTACAAAAATGTTGGTGTTCCACTAATTTTCTATATGTCGCCACACAATATTCTTAAGGAATGCAAATTCTTGTTGGATAAACTTGGAGATAGGGATATTGTTGTTGTTAAGGAGATTACCAAAATTTACGAAACGGTGGTTTTAACTAAACTTAGCGAACTTAATCTTGACAATACAAAGGGCGAATATGTCCTTATTGTAAAGCCAAAAGTGGAAGATACTAAATTTGAGGATTTGTCTATCAAAGAGCATTTAGAAAAATATATCGAGCTAGGAATGGACAAAAAAGAGGCAATCAAAAAGGTGGCAAAGGAAAGAAATTTATCAAAGAATGATGTATATCAAGTTGCATTAGAACTATGAAAGTAACTGAAATAGTAGAAAAATATATTAATAAAGAGGACTATTTTATTTTGTCAACGGGGGAGAACAAAAGTACCCTCGTTTTTTGTATGGGGTATAATCCGTACAAACTGTTAGACAAAAACCATGGTCAAATTGATAGTTACTACTATACTAGCAATATCAGTTATTTTATTGCGAAAGATATTGTAAACACGCTTAACGAAAACGGTTATTCTGCTACAATGTCTAGCGAATACATTAAACCACTTGTTGTAAAAGCAAACTTTGGCGAAAAACTAAAAACTACGCTTGTTGCTGTTAATAAGTACGGAACAAAGGTGGTTTTTCAAGCAATTGATATTGTTGGACAATACGAAAAATTAGGAAATTATGTACCAAAAAAGCTATGTGAAAACTGTGATAAGTGTATAAGGGCTTGCAAAAATAATGCACTAGACAATGGATTTTGTAGGGCAGATTGTTTACGAAATTATCAAGATTTAACTGACCTTGGTGATGAAAAAGCTCGAAAAGCTCAAGGAAATAATATCATTGGTTGTGATATTTGCCAAAGGGTTTGCCCGTACAATAAGGATATTGCCCTTAAAGATGTGCCTACGGATTTAGCTAGTTTTTTGGAGCTTAAGAACCTACTATTTCGTGCTAGAGAGGGGAAAAAAGGATTAGAATTTTTAGTTGAGCATATGGGAAAAAACTTTTTAAGAGTAAAAAGGGTGCATAGATTAACCGTTAATGCAATACTAAATAGTGGCAATGATGAACTTATTTCACTATTAACCGATGAGGAAAAATCAGGTAAAATTTAGATATTTAGCAATTATATAAAATATTTATAAGGTTGTATTACCGTAGAATTTATAAAATCTTAATTATATGAATAAAAAAATAAA
>JAHHUG010000101.1 GCA_020024085.1 Christensenellaceae bacterium
TTATATAACTAATATTATATAATTTATATTTTTATATAATAAAAGCCAACATAAATGTTGGCTATATTATAAATATTAAAATCAAAAATAATTATACTCTTGACATATATTCACCAGTTCTTGTGTCAACTCTGATTGTATCGCCCTCGTTTACAAACATAGGAACTTGAATCTCGTAACCTGTTTCAAGTGTAGCTGGTTTGTTGGTTGATTGAGCAGAGTTTCCTCTAGCACCTGGTTCACATACTGTAATTAATAACTCAACAAAGTTTGGTGGTTCAACAGAGAATGCACTTCCTTCAAATAATGAAATTGTACATTGCATATTTTCTTTAATGAAGTTCATTGCATCACCAACAGTTTCCTTTGTTAAAGGTAATTGCTCGTATGTTTCTACATCCATAAAGTAATACAAATCACCATCAGAATACAAGTATTCCATTTGCTTTCTCTCGATTAGAGCTAAATCAAATTTTTCTGTTGGGTTAAATGTTTTTTCAAGTACTGCACCTGTCATAACATTTTTAATCTTTGTACGAACGAATGCTGCACCTTTACCTGGCTTTACATGTAGAAAGTCTACAACTACAAATACACCGCCATCAACTTGGAAGGTTACACCTTTTCTAATGTCACCTGCTAATATTTGGCCCATAAATTACCTCCTAGTAATTAGTAAATTTTTAATAATTTTTTATCAATTCCTGTCAAAATAACAGGTTTTTCGTTAGTTATAACAACACTGTCTTCAATTCTTACACCACATTCACCCTCAATATAAATACCGGGCTCAACGGTCATAATCATATTTTCTTGAAGAACTGTATTACAAGTTGTACTTAGTCTTGGATTCTCGTGTATCTCAATACCAACACTATGTCCCAATCCATGAGTAAACTTATCATAATATCCTTTAGAGCCGATAAAATCTCTTACAACCTTATCTACTTCAAAACCTGTTAGTCCAGCACGAACAGTGTCTAAACCAAGCAAGTTAGCCTCTAAAACAATATTATATATATTTTCTTGCTTTTTGTCAATATTTCCAAAGGCAAAGGTTCTAGTAATATCTGAACAATATCCATCAAATTTACAACCAAAGTCAACAGTAACCAAATCTCCACTAACAAGCTTTCTATCGCTAATGTGTGCATGAGGTTTACTTGTATCTGTACCGAAGGCAGCAATTGTATCAAAAGCAATTCCATTTGCACCATTTTTAAGCATTTGATATTCAAGCTCTAATGCAAAGTCTTTTTCAGTAATACCCTCTTTTACAATTTCAAGAGTTTTCATAAATGCAATATTGTTAATATCGCAAGCGTGTTTAATTTTCGCAATTTCATCAGCTGATTTTATAGCACGGATAGCATCAATTTCATTACCAATACCAACCAATTCAAAACAATCAAGAGAAGACTTCAAATCTAAATAATCTTGTAGTTTTATTCTATTATCCTCAAAACCAACTGTTTTCACATTATGACTATCAAGTATTTCTTTGATTGTATCATATGTATTTGCATATGTTATAGATATAAATTCCAAATCATCATCAATAGTTGCTTTTGCCTCTTCTGTATATCTACTATCTGTTAGATAATAGCTTTTATCCTTTAGGATAACATAATAAGCATTAGTATTTGAGTATCCACTAAGATAAAAAGTATTTACCTCATCAAATACAATAACTGCATCAACTTTGTTTATTTTATTAAAAAAATCTCTAGCTAACATTTTATACCTTCATAACATTAATAAACAATAGTATTTTATCATAAAATCAATTAATAGTAAATAACAATGCTACTATTAACCATTAATTAAATCAAAATAAGCCTTTTTCATATACATTGCATCTTCAGCTTGAGTGCCAGCAGATTCGCAAATAATAGTAGGCTCTAGTTTGTTATTGATTAATGCTTGAGCAAGTGGTTCAAACTCTGGACCGTAAACAGTATCAGCAAAAGTCAAATGCCTTACTTCACCACCGGTAGAATACTCTATCTTTGAAAAGTGAGCATGCATATCTCGTGCCTTTTCGTATCCTACACCATTAATCAAAGTTTTTAATAAATTTTCAAAATCTTCAACGGTTTTAAGACTGCCTTGCTCTCTTGCATTTATGTGTCCAAAATCAATACAAGGATAAAAACTATCGTCGATATTGCAAAATGCAATAACCTCATCAAGAGTGCCAATTTGACCTATTTTGCCCATAGTTTCCAAACAAACAATTTCACTTTCAAAACCACTCTCTCGTTTAATATCCTTAAATCTAGTTAAACTATTGATAGCATTATCAACAGCAACATTTCTAGCTTGCTTTTGTTGAGCACCTGGGTGTACAACAACACGGTTTCCACCAAGCAACTTAACAGCTTGCAAACTATCTAATATGTAACCAAAAGAACCTTCAATTTTTTCATTGTCGGGATTAGAAAGATTAATATAATAAGGTGCATGAACAGAAATATCCAAATTTTCCTTTTCAAATGCAACTCTAATCTTCTCGGCAGTTTGACTAGATAATCTAACACCTCTACCAAAAGAATACTCAAAAATATCAAGATTTCGAGCTTTTAGCCAAGGTGGAACTTGCTCGGTATGACTGTATCCTTCATCATAAAATGATTGACTATTGCCTGCAACACCAAATTTTATCATAATTCCAACTCCTCCAAAGATAGTTTATCAGCTTCAAGTTGATTAATAAGTTGTTCCTTTGTATCAAAATGGATAATATCTCTAAGTTTTTTAACAAATTCAACAGTAATAATATCACCGTAGATATCCTCATTAAAACCTTCAAGATAACTTTCAATAATATAAGAATCCTCACTAAATGTAGGTCTCTCGCCAACATTAGTAATAGCCTTATACCTTTTACCTTTAACGCTAACTATTGTTTGATAAACGGCATTTTTTAGAGCCATTTTATTTTCGCTAATCAAAATATTAGCAGTGGGAAAACCTAAATATCTACCTCGACCAGCACAATGAATGACCTCTCCATTAATAAAATATCTACTACCTAGCAACTCATTAATTTTATCAATATTGCCTTCTTTAAGAAAATTTCTTATCCTTGTACTACTAATTTTTTCATTGTCAATTTCTATCAAATCATCAACAATTAGTACAATATTATTCTCTAAACAGTATTTTTGTAGAGTACTTATATTGCCACTTGCAAATTTACCATAAGTATAATCTGCACCACAAACAATACCTTTTACATTGTAATTTGAACAAATTGTATCAAGAAATACATTCTTATCTAATGACATAAAATCATTATCCATTTTTGCGTAAATTACATTATCAATGCCTAAACTTTCAAAAACACTACATCTTTCATCAAAGGTTAAAATCTCCTTTGTATCTTTTCCAAGTACCTCAAATGGAGAATTAATAAATGTAAATACTGAACTTTCTGAAACAATTTCTTTTGATAAATGAAGCATTTTATTAATCAAATGTTTATGAACAATATGCAATGACTCAAAAAAACCTAGTGCAAGAACAATATTG
>JAHHUG010000102.1 GCA_020024085.1 Christensenellaceae bacterium
TGGGTTTTCTACACCTGCATAACCTGGCTTTAAGTCGTAGTTACAAATAATTACATACTTCGCTTTATCAACATTTAGTACTGGCATACCATAGATTGGTGTACCCTCTGCTTCTCTAGCTGCTGGGTTTAGTACATCGTTTGCACCAACTACAACTACTGCATCAGCATTTTCAAACTCGTCGTTGATATCTTCCATTTGGTACAAGTCCTCATAGTCAACATCAGCCTCACAAAGTAATACATTCATATGTCCTGGCATACGACCTGCAACTGGGTGAATAGCATATTTAACTTTTGTTCCCTTTGCTACAAGTTTATCTGCAAGTTGTTTTACTGTATGTTGTGCTTGCGCTAGTGCCATACCATATCCTGGTACAATGATAACTTCTTTTGCATTGTTTAGGATATCTACATCACGAACTTTCTTCTCTACAACCTCTTCAACAACTGGCTCTGCTTCCTTTTTCTCTACCTTTTCTACAACTGGTTCTGCTTTTGCTTGTGGCTTTGAATGAGTTTTTGGAGAAATACCAAACAAGATGTTTACAAGCTTTCTGTTCATTGCCTTACACATAATTTGAGTAAGCAACAAGCCTGATGCACCAACGATACCACCAATTGCTACTAATAGATAATCGCCAATTGCCATACCTGCAATACCTGCTGCAACACCACTTAAAGAGTTAAGTAGAGAAATTACAACTGGCATATCAGCACCACCTACACGGATAGCAAATAACAAACCAAATACGATACTTGCAATTAGACAAACTACAAGTGCAATATAGCTAGGAACTGTCTCGAAGAATCCACTAAGGATAATTGATGCAACAGTTAAAAGCATAAATACAATCATTAAAGGTTGATGTCCCTTTACTACAATAGCTTTTTGAGGTAAAATCTTATGCAATTTACCAGCTGCAATAAAGCTACCAACAAAGGTAATCATACCTACTGCAAGAGCTAAACAAGCAGTAACCATTACGAATGCATTAACATTGCCATCAATAGTGATGCCTAGCATTGTAATCATAGCAACAAGGGCAGATGCAAGACCACCTACGCCATTGAATAGTGCAACAAGTTGTGGCATTTGAATCATCTTAACTTTGTATGCCCATACAATACCTATTACACCACCAATTGCCATACATGGATATAATACCCAAACATCAAATATCTCATATTGAACAAGTGTTAAGACAATAGCAAGAACCATACAAAGTCCACTAAAAGCATTGCCTACAACAGATGTTTTAACTTTACTCATTAGATAAATGCCCAATAATACTCCTAGTGCTAGAAGTGCTACAAGGACATAATAAACAGTTGGACTAATCATTGTTTTTTATCTCCTTTCTTTTTATTGAACATTCTAAGCATACGGTGAGTTACACCAAATCCACCTACTACATTAATCATAGCAAGTACAATAGCTATACCACCTAAAATTTGTCCTACTACACTTAGTCCTAATTCTGTACAAATAATTGCAGCAGCTGTTGAGCTAAGTGAACCCAAAATGGTAATACCACTAAGTGCATTCATACCACTCATAAGAGGTGTATGTAGTAGAGGTGGAACTTTGTTTATTACAAAATAACCAACAAGTGCACTTATAATAAATACTACCACACTTATTACGGGAGCTTTCCAATCCATAATTTTCTCCTTTTTATAACTATGCTGGGATAAAAATATCCCAGACATAGCTAATAAATATTAATTTTTTGTATGTAGATTTAATCCAATCCCATAGCTTCTCTTGCACCAACGTGAACGATTTCTGTTCCGTTTGTAACCAAAATCTTTCTGCAAATTTCATCTTCAAGGTCAAGTGCGATTGCACCATCTTTATTTAGATATTTAACAAGATTGTAAATATTGTTTGCAAACATCCATGTAGAAGATGTAGGTAACATACCTGGAATATTTTTGATACCTTGAATCATTACACCGTGTTTTCTTTCCTTAATACCTGGTGATGTGATAGTACAGTTACCACCTTGGTCAATAGCTATATCAACAATAACTGAACCTGGTCTCATATTCTTTACCATATCCTCTGTAACAAGTTGAGGAGCAATCTTACCTGGAACAAGTGCACTTAGGAAGATAACATCTGCATCTTCAACAGCTGCACGGATATTCTCTCTTTCCTTAAGAATCCACTCATCAGGAAGTTTGTTAGCATATCCACCTTCGCCAACTGCGATTTCTGCTGGAACACCAGAAGGAACGATTTCTGCACCAACACTCTTTGCATTTTCTTCAGCTTGAGGTCTAATATCAATAGCTTTAACCTTTGCACCAAGTGCTTTTGCTGTTGCAATAGCTCTCATACCAGCAACACCAGTACCGATAACAAGTACATTTGATGGTTTAACCATACCAACTGCACAAGCAATAAGTGGCATAAACTTTGGTAAATCGTCAACACCCATAATCATACCTTTGTATCCAGCACAAGTACTCATACTTGATAAAGCGTCCATACTTTGAGCACGAGAGATACGAGGAACACCATCAAGTGTAAGACCGATAACTCCGTTAGCTGCCATCTTTTTAACCATTTCGTGATTTACTGGGCTTGCTGGGTGAATAAATGTGATAAGATATTGACCTCTATGCATCATATCTACTTCATCTTTGTTATATTCTTCGTTGAAAAGTGGCTCTTTTACCTTTAAAATAACTTCAGCATCATCATATAATTTTTGAACATCGCTATAAAGCTCTGCACCTGCTGCTGCATATTGGTCATCGTGGAAGAATGCACCTTCGCCTGCACCCTTTTCAAACAAAACTCTGTGGCCGTCATCAACCAACTTCTTTACTGTTTCTGGTATCGCTGCAACACGATACTCACCTTTCATTATTTCCTTTGGAACACCTATAATCATAATTTTTCCCTCCTAAATGATATATGGTTATTTGTATTTATATACTATATTAAAGTAATACAGAATATTCATTCTTAATGGTCGACAATACAATCATTGTAGTTGTCTTTGACACACCCTCGATAGCTTTAATTTTGTTTAGTATTTTTTCCAAGCTTTCGGTGGTGTTTGTGCAAATCTTTATTAAAAAATCATAATTACCTGCTAGATAATGACACTCTAGCACATCATTATTACTTTTAACCTTGTTAATAAAATTTTCGGTATACTTTGGGTGGTCTAGTGTGATTTGCATAAGTGCAGTAACATCACGACCAATTTTATTTTTATCAAGTACTACCGTATATTTTTTAATAAACTCATTTACTTCCAGTTTCTTTATCCTTTCAATAACAGCTGAAACAGATAAACCAACTTTTTCACTAATTATCGAAGCATTCTCTCTTGAATTTTCTCTAAGGCAATTCAAGATTTTTACATTTATTTCATCTACTTCCATATCTCTACCTCTTACCCATATTATATATATGTATTTCGCAAATGTAAATACTGAATTTTCATTTTTTACAAAAAA
>JAHHUG010000103.1 GCA_020024085.1 Christensenellaceae bacterium
TAATAGTACAATATCTAATGCAGAAAAAACAGTAGTTTATGTCAAAGCAAACTTACTAAATGATTATAAATCTAAATATAATAAAATAAAATTTGAAGCAATTATATAAAAAAAATTAATTTATAATAAAAATTTTATAAAAGTATTCAAAAATAGTTGTAAATACAGTCGTTTTATGATATATTAATAAGCGACTGAACTATGCCCTTATAGTCTAGCGGTCTAGGACGCTGGCCTCTCACGCCGGTATCGAGGGTTCGAACCCCTCTAAGGGTGCCATAAAGGATAGATATTCTCTATCCTTTTTTTATTTTAAATTTTACTTTTGGTTTTATAGTATATTTTTATAATAAAATTTTGCACTAAATTTTTACATTACTATTTGTATTGAGATTTATTTTACTATGTGATAATACAAACTATTTTTAAGCCTATATTTTTAACTATTATTTTATTTGTAAGATAATATCTATATAATTAATTATATATTTAGTATTTCTATTACATATAATATATTTAAAACAAAAAAGAGTTGCAACAAAGCAACTCTTTTATACTATTTTATTTAGTTAATACGAACTGGAAGAACCATAAATAAGTAATCACACTTATCGCTGTCTACTTGTCTTATGATTGTAGGAGAAGAAGGTGAGTTACAATTAATAGAAATCTCATCATCGGTAATATTTTTCATACAGTCAGACAAATATTTTACATTAAAACCTATTTTAATATCTTTACCAATCAATTTGATAGCGATATTTTCGTTAATTTTACCAATCTCTGATTGAGAATTAATTAATAGTTCATTTTCCTTTACATCAAGAATAACAGTGTTGTTACCCTCACGAGAAATAATACCTGCTCTTTCGATAGCTCTATCTATTGAATTTTTATCTATTACAAGGCTTGTTTCAAACACGGTTGGAATAATTCTATAATAATTTATATAATCTCCCTCTATTAACTTTGTAGCAATCTTTGTATGGAACATATCTAACATAATCATTGATTTATCAATATTTACCTTTACAAAGTCTTCATCTTCATCTAGTAGCTTTACAATCTCATTAATAGCTCTTAAAGGGATAATGATTTTTCTGCCCTCGCCAGAGTACTCAATAGGTTTATTTACAAGTGCAAGACGGTATCCATCACTTGCAACAGCAGTAATTAGGTTATCTTTTACATCTAAGCAACAACCCTTAAGAATAGGTCTTGATTCATCGGTAGAAACGGCAAAGCTGATTTTATTGATAAGTTCCCTAAAGTCCTTCTTTTTGATATTAAAGGTGATTTCCTCGCTTACATTTTCAAATGGAGGGAACTCGTCTACATTTAGTAGATTTACAAAGCCTTCATTATTGCCGTAAACAATTTTAAGTTTTTTATCATCAGTAGCATCAAGAGTGATTCTGTCACTATTAATCTTTTTTACAAACTCACAGAAAAACTTACCAGGTACAACAATTTCGCCTTCGATAAGTACTTCAGCATTAATTTTCTTTTGAATAAATAAATTTATATCGGTAGCAGAGATTACTAGAATATCGCCATCAGTCTTTATATGAATACCTTCAAGGATAGGCATGGTCCTTTTAATAGGCATAGCTTTAACTACTTTATTTAGTGCATCACTAAGTTCGTTACCATTGCATATTACTTTCATAAAATTTTCTCCTTTTTGTGTAGTTAATATATAGTTTTTAAATAATTGTTATATTTATAAGATTGTGGATAAAGTGGATAACTCAACAATATACCAAAATATAGTGAAGATGCTATACAAAATCTACAATATATAGTGCTTTGGTATGTTGATAACTTTTGTGGATTATTCACAAGTTATCCATACTCACTAAAAGTTGTCCACAAATTACCTTTTGTAAATCATATCTTTAATATCATTTACCTGTAATTTTATTTTTGGGTCAGTCTTAATTAGGTCGCTTATTTTGTCTCTAGCGTAGATAATTGTAGTGTGGTCCTTGCCACCAAACAACTCTCCTATTGATACTAGAGGTAGGTTAATAAGGTCTGTAATTAAGTATATTGCAATCTGTCTTGGGATAACAATATTTTTATTTTTCTTTTTGCCAGTGATATCGGTAGTTGTGATATTAAAGTAACTACAAGTAGCATTGATAATATCCCAAGCTGTGATAGTTTCCTTTTTTGTATCTATGTAATCACGAAGAGCCTCTTCAGCAATAGCGATTGTGGCATCTTTTTTGATTAGGTCAGAGTAGAATATAACCTTTGACAACAAGCCTTCCATTTCTCTAATATTACTATCAACCTTTTCAGCAATAAAGGTAAGCAAATCAAGAGAATAATTTTTGTTTTGTTGTTCAGCTTTTTTTGCAAGAATTGCAATCCTTGTTTCAAGGTCAGGTGGTTGAATATCGGCAATCAAGCCCCACTCAAATCTTGTACGAAGTCTTTCCTCTAGTGGTGAAATTTCCTTTGGTGGTCGGTCTGAAGTTAGGATAATTTGTTTATTGTTTTGGTATAGGTCGTTAAAAGTATGGAAGATACCCTCCTGAAAACCTGGTTTACCAGCAATAAACTGAATATCATCAATCATTAAAACATCGACTGAACGATATTTTTCCCTAAACTCTCGCATTGTGTCATTTTTTGAAGTATGCTTGATAGACTCAACAAACTCATTTACAAAAGTTTCACTTGTGATATATCTAACCTTAAGATAAGGTTTTGTTTTTTTAATATAGTTGCCTATTGCGTGCATAAGGTGAGTTTTACCAAGTCCAACACCACCATAGATAAACAAAGGGTTGTATTGATTACCTGGGTCATTAGCTACTGCAAAACCTGCTGCTTGAGCAAACTCGTTTGATTTACCTACAATAAAATTATCAAAAGTGTACTTCTTTGTAAAGGCAGTAAATCCGTCATCAAACTCTTCCTTTTTTTCCTCTTTAGGTTCATCAACTATCGCATTATTTAAGTATTCATCTTTTTCGCTTTCAATAATAATTATTGCACCAGTAAGTGTTTTGTTTACTTTAGAAACTGATGAAGTGATGTAATCTTTGTAGTTTTTTAGTACGCACTTTTTTGCACCCTCATTAGGTGCAACTAAAACTAATTGAGAATTAGTAATGCAAAGTGGTTCTAATTTTTCTATCCAACACTCAAAACTTATTGCAAGCATTTTTGAAGATAAATCTTCTTTTGCTTCTTTCCAAACTTTATTAATATTAATCATACTTTAATGATACAATAAAACGTAAAAAATTTCAATAAAAAAAGCTACTTTATTATTAATATATAATCAATACTTTAT
>JAHHUG010000104.1 GCA_020024085.1 Christensenellaceae bacterium
ATTTAGGGTATTGTGATATTATTTATAATTGAGGTTAGTATGAAAATAGGTGTAAGTACAGCTAGTTACTTTGGCAAAATGGTAACTGAAGATGTATATAACGAATTAAATAGGATAAATGTTCCAGTTTGCGAGACTTTTCTTACTACTTTTATGGAATATGAACCCGAATTTATTGCTGAATTACTAAAAAGAAAGGGTAATTTGGAGGTTTATTCTGTTCACGCACTAACCAATAACTTTGAACCTCAATTATTCAATGTTGCAGATAGAACAAGAAATGATGCACTAAAGTACTTTGATAAAATGATAGATGGTGCAAATAAACTAGGTGCAAAAGTTTACACATTCCATGGTGGAATGAAGCTAAAAAAGACATCTAAATGCAATTTGGAAATAGTAGGTAAATATGTGGAGCAACTTTGCAATCGTGCAAGTGAAAAGGGTGTAACTTTAGCATACGAAAATGTGCATTGGGCATACTACAATTATCCAGATTTTATTACCGAACTTATAAAGTTTGCACCAAGTATTCACACTTGTTTGGATATAAAACAGGCAATGCAATCGGGTATTGGATACGAAAAATACCTTGAAAAAATGGGAGATAGGCTTGTCAATGTGCATTTGTGCGACTATGATTCAAACGGTAAACTTGCAGTTTGTGGCAAGGGCGAAGTTGATTTTTACGAGTTGTTTTGTAGGCTTATTGATGCAGGATACGACAAAACTTGCATTATGGAGGTTTATTCAAACGACTACAATAGTTTTGATGAAATTAAAGAAGGTTATGAATATCTTCTAAACACATACGAGAGAGCAAAAAGATTTTTTTAGGAGGCAAAAATGAAATTATCTTTAAGATTTGATTACAACAATATGATGAGTGATTTTATCGGAGACAAGGGTATTACTGATAAAGAAATTGTAGACAACATCAAATATGCTAGAAAAGCACATAGATTTGTTGAAGAAAATAGAGGTAAAGGTTGGTTAGGTTGGACAGAACTTCCATTCAATCAAGAAAAAATCGTTGAAAGTATCAACGAAACAGCAAATCTTGTAAGACAAGGCTATGAAAACTTTGTAGTACTTGGTATTGGTGGTTCAGCACTTGGTGCAAGAGCAGTTATCAATGCTTTAACCGATTTACATCACAACTTATTACCACAAGAGGAGAGAAAAGCTCCTAGAATTTTTATTGAGGACAATGTAGACCCTGAGAGAATGGCAGCATTACTTAGAGTAATTGACCCAGCAAAAACAATGTTTAATGTTATCACAAAGAGTGGTTCAACAAGTGAAACAATGAGCCAATACTTGATTATTTATGATTTATTAAAAAACAAGTTAGGTCTTGATGTTAAAAATCATATTATTGCAACAACCGATGCTGCAACAGGTAACCTAATTAGAATTGCAGGCAAGGAAGGTTTAATCACATTTGTAGTTCCAGATGGTGTTGGTGGTAGATTTAGTTGCCTATGCCCAGTTGGTTTACTTCCATATGCAGTAATGGGTATTGATATTGAAGCTTTACTTGATGGTGCTGCTACTGTTTGCGATTTAACACACAACGAGAATATTTACGAAAACCCAGCTTTAATGCTTGCATTACTTCAATTCTTATCTATTAAGAAGGGTAAAAATATTTCAGTTATGATGCCTTATGCCGATTCACTTAGCTCTATTGCTGATTGGTACTGTCAATTATGGGGCGAAAGTTTAGGTAAGGCTGTTGATAACGATGGTAATGTTGTTAATGCTGGTCAAACTCCAGTTAAAGCAGTAGGTGTAACCGACCAACATAGCCAAGTTCAACTATATACCGAAGGACCTTTCGATAAGGTTATCACATTTATCGGCGTAGAAAAGTTTAGAGAAACTGTTGAGATTCCAGAGGGACTAGAGGATATGCCAAATGTACACTTCCTATGTGGACACACTCTTAACGAGTTAATCACAAAGGAAAGAATGGCAACAGAATATGCTCTTACAAAGGCAAAGAGAGCAAACAACACAATTACTTTGTATGAAGTAAATCCATTTACCGTAGGTGAGTTATTGCAATTCTTTGAGTTTGTAACTGCTTATATTGGTGATATGCTTAACATTAATACATACAACCAACCAGGTGTTGAGGAAGGTAAAAATGCTACTTATGCTTTGTTTGGTCGTGGTGGTTACGAGGAGAAAGCAGAAGAACTAAAGAATGCTAAACAAAAGGAAGATAAATATATTATCTAATCTATAAAAAACGGTTTAATATAATAAAACGGCTAGAAATAGCCGTTTTTTATTTTGTATTATTTGGTTGAATTTTTCTACATTTTTGGTAAAGTATTATATTATAGCGTATTTTGTATAATAAACTTAATGTATTTTGAATAGTAAATTTATAATGTTATATTATCCAAATCTTTTTCAAAACTTGGCAAAAAGTTTGCTATAAAATATTTTACTTCAGGTAAATCAATTTCGGTAATTGACTTATACAATGATTTCTTTGCATTGTTAAATTCGCTATTTCCCGACTTAACTTCTTCGGCACTTTTAATGTATGCTGCAATTTTGTCGGCAGATTTACAAAGTTTGTACTCATAGCTATCTTTATCGTAGTTAAGTATTGTAGTGTAGTCCTCTCTAAATTCTGTTGGTAGACTTCCTATCAATTTTTCATTTGCAAGGCTTTCTAACTCCTTGTAAGCACTATTGATAGAACTGTTGTAGTACTTGATTGGTGTAGGCAAATCGCCAGTTAGTACCTCACTTGATTCGTGAAATAATGATATTGTTACAAGTAAATTACAATCAATATTTCCATTATAAATTTTGTTGTTTATCATACCTAATGAGTGACTTATAAATGCAACAATGGCAGTATGTTCAAGGACATTTTCTTTTACATTGCATCTCATAAGTGCCCATCTTTCAATATTTTTCATTCTAGTAAGTAATGCGTAAAAATCAGACATTTTGTTTCCTCACTTTTCTTTTTTTTAATTATACCTTTAAAAAAATTAAAAATCCATAGTAAATGTATTTT
>JAHHUG010000105.1 GCA_020024085.1 Christensenellaceae bacterium
AGTTTTATTAGAATTTATGTAAATTAAATTGTAAATAATTTAGAATGGAATTATAGAACATAATGAAGAAAGATTTGAATAGCTTAATAAAAAAGATAAAAAAAGGTTATGCCGAATATTTTGACGACCTATATGATGCGACTAAAAACGGTGTATTCTTTATGATAAAAGGCATTGTTAAGGATTATTCGCTTGCCGAAGATATTATGCAAGATACATATATTAGTTTTATGAACAAACTTGATGATATCGACGAAAATGGAAATATTTATTCCTATCTTTTAACTACGGCTAAGAATAAAGCATTAAATGAAGTGAAAAGAGATTCAAGGCTTGTGGGTGTAGATTATCTTGAAAATATGGAGTGTGATGAGGTTGATACCTTTACACCATTATTGGATTTTGCGAGAGCCCATTTAGAAGAGAATGAATGGAAAATACTTAAACTTACGGTTGTAGATGGTTATAGACGAGTGGAAGTAGCAAAAATGGTTAATAAGCCGATAGCTACAATTAATTGGCAATATAATAAAATATTAAAGAAAGTAGAAAAAATGTATAAGGAGGTATATGATGAGTAAATTTGAAAAACAACTAAAAGACGAACTTAATAACTATACCCCTGACTTGAAAGATAATATTAAAGCTAGGATAAACATTCCTACTAAAGAGAAAAAAAGTATTAAATGGCAATATGTCGCAACTCCTATTTTGGCTGTAATGGTATTGCTTATTGCAATAATTACACCTATAATGGTGCTTAACCCAGCAGATACAAATGTGGTTCCCGTGGTTAATAGCTATAAATTGTCTATTAAGATTGTAGAGAATGTTGCTTTTGCTCAAGCAGGTATTGATAATAGTTCTCCAAGTATTGAAATTACTTACGGTGATGACAAATTTGTAGATAATATAAGACCTCTTAGTAAAAATGGTATGTTGATACTACAAGGTAATGGACTAAAAAAGTTCAAAGGTCAAAAAATCACAGTTGATAGTGCAACCGATATTATTATTGATGAAATGGCAAAGCTTGGATATATCGAGGCAACTAACGAAATTAAAATTGTTGTAAAAAATAGCAATGGTACTTTTGAACCAAAACAATTTAGTGAAGTAAAAACTAATATTCAAGAAAAACTTGCAGAGTCAACCTTATCAATCAAAAATATCTCTCAATTATCAGAGGAAGAATTAGATATTTTAGAGGACGATATAGAAAAAAATATTGATAAGTACTATCAAGAGTTCAAGGAAGATATCAAAGTTTACATTGAGGCAAAATTACCTATTGTTAAAGAACTTCTTGATAATATCTTTAATGAAATGAAATTAGAAAATCCAACATTAACTGATATGTTTGATTTAAAGACAATCAAAAAGTTCTATGTGGATAAAAAAGTATTAATTGATAACCCTAAAATAGCTGCTTGCTTAAAAGAATATCAAAAAGAATACAAAAATGATATTGATGATGATATTGACCTTGATAGTATGTCAAGAAGAGATTTCTATGATGTATATGAAGATTTAGTTGAGGAATATACTCAATTACAAAGAGTATATCAAGATATATTAGATAATGTTCCAGCTGGAGATATCGACGACTTAGACGATATTATTGAAGATATTTATTTCCCAGAAGAAAAAGATGACTAAATTAAAGACAAATATTATAATTGCAGGGTAGCGAATTTGCTACCCTGTTTTTTTGTATAAAAATGTTATTTTGGGATATAAAAAAAATAATAAAAAAAATTTTCAAAAATATTATAATTTTTTTGTTTTCCATTGTATATATAGTAGAAACAAACAAAAAGAGAAATGATTTAGAATTTTTTCATACAAAAAATATTAAAAAACGAAAATTAACTTTGGAGGTAAAATATGAAAAATTTAGGTAAAAAGTTTTTATTAACAGCAATGGCTACAACTCTTGTAGCAACAAGCGTGGTTGGTCTTACAGCTTGTAACAAAAAGGCACCAAGTTCAAGGGTTGCCAATGCAAAGGAAGTATTTTCAGTAGCAGCTGCATCTAGTGCCTCTTGTCTAACTGGTAATAAAGCATCAGCTTCAGCTTTAGCAGCAACAGAAGCAGATGATTTTGGAATGGATAACTACAATGTTATTAAAACATATCTTGGTATGTTTGAGGATATGCTTTCAGGTGGATATACTTCAGAGAGCGAGCCAAAAGTAGATGAAAACGGTAATAAGATTGCCTTTACTTTTGATGGTGTTGAATATTCTAACCAATTAAATGTTAAAGTTGGTAAAGATGCTTGCACTATTTACTACAACGAGACAGCTGGTGAGGAAGAAGTTGATATTGAAGATAACGAGATTGAAACTGAAACAACAATTACTGGTAAAATGGTTGCTGATGATGTTGTAATTGATGTTACCGGTGGTAGAAAAGTGGAAAAAGAAGAAGATGAAGAAGAATCAAAAATTTGGTTTGACTTTACAAGAAAAGATGGTGCAGAAGTTCGTGTAGTACAAGAATTCGAAGTAGAAACAGAAGATGGCGTTGAAGAGCAAGAATTGACATACAAATACGAAATTAGAATGCCTAACGAAAAACCTATCAAATATGAGCTTGAGTATGAAAGTGAAACAGATAAAAACGAAATGGAAGTAAAAATCGTACAAAACGGTATGAAAAACAAGTATAAGGTTGTTTCAAAAGATGGTAAAAACTTCAAGATTACTCAAAAAACTGGTAACAAAAAGGTATTCAATGTAGTAAAAGATGAAGTTGCTCGCGAGTACGAGTTCAAGTTCAGTGATAATTCTACAAAGAGAATTCCTTTCGAGGCAAAGACAAACGAAACTCCAGTTGAGCAAGCTCCAGAAGTTCCTGCAGTTTAATTTAACTAACTCTATAATCCCTAATATATAAAAAAGTGTCATACATTTATGTATGGCATTTTTTTTTGGATTAATAATAATATGGAATAATTATATATTTTGCATTGTAAAATATAAGGATAATTATTTTATTAAAAATTATGAAACAATGGAAAATTTTTT
>JAHHUG010000106.1 GCA_020024085.1 Christensenellaceae bacterium
TTGTTTTTATATGGTAAGCTACTCTTTTTATTTTTATATCAATTTTGTATTGTGGTTCTTTTATTATAATGATATAATAAATATATGGACACAAATAACGATTATTTCAAAGAAAGAGATATTTTATATCGTAATAAATTAAATGATATACTTGCTACACTACCCGACTTTTGCTACGAATATTTTGTAGGTATTGAACAAAAATATTCTATTTTGACTAGAGTTGGTTATGCAAGGGATTTCTATACATTTTTTTATTTTCTTACTAGCCAAATTCCTATTTTTAAAGATATTTTAATTACTAAATTTACCTTAACTGAACTTAATCAAGTAACACTTACTCATTTAGAGATTTATTTATCATATTTATCAATGTACACTAATGAATCTGGTAATATCTGCATGAATAATGAACAAGCTAAACTTCGTAAAATTTCAAGTGTAAGGTCCTTGTTTAAGTATTTTTATAATAAAGGTAAGTTAGATGAAAATGTTTCTAGTAAAATTACCATGCCAAAGTTACATGAAAAGGAAATTATAAGATTAGATAAAGATGAAATAACCGATTTTATTGATACTGTTGATAATGGCAAAGGACTAAGCAAGCGAGAGAATTCATATCATAAAATTAATCATAAAAGGGATTTAGCGATTACTACACTACTTCTTGGAACAGGTATTCGTATTAGTGAATGTGTTGGGCTAAATATTGATGATGTTGATTTTGAAAAAAACGCATTCCAAATTACCAGAAAAGGTGGAAATCAAGTTATACTATATTTTTCTGACGAAGTTAGAGATACTCTATTTGATTATTATCTTGAAAGAATGGAAAACGATAAGGTTGATGAAAATGAAAAAGCATTATTTTTGTCAATGCAAAACAAAAGAATAACTGTAAGAGCTGTTGAAAATTTAGTTAAAAAATATGCACAAATTGCAACACCTCTTAAAAATATTTCTCCTCATAAATTAAGAAGCTCATATGGTACTCAACTATATAGAGAGACAAGGGATATTTATGTTGTTGCAGAAGTTCTAGGCCATACAGATGTAAATACCACTAAAAAACACTATGCTGCAATTAGTGAAGATATTAGAAAAAATGCTGCAAATGTTGTTACTTTAAGAGATGAATAATTATATAATAATAATTTAAGATTACTCTAATTTTATTAAAATTATAGAATAATTTTTATTATACTTATTGATTATTGTCTTATTATATTGTATAATATATAATAGTAATATAAATGGTAGAATAAAGTAGTTTTTTATACTACACTATTACTTACCATTTTTAATAGCAAAAGTGAGATTTATTTTTAACATTTGGATAAGTGAAGGAGATGTACAAATGGATATTTCAACTATTAATTCTGATTTAATTAGAGGAAATGTAACAACAATTATTTTAAAAGCTCTTTATGATGGAACTAGTTATGGTTATGATATTTTGAAACTAGTTGAAGAGAAAACAAATGGCAAATATGTAATTAAACAACCTACTCTATATAGTTGTTTGAAAAGATTAGAAAAGCAAAATTTAATCAACTCTTATATGGGTACCGATGATGATACAAGTGGCGCTAGAAGAAGATATTATTCTTTAACTGAACTTGGTGAAGAATATTTGTTAAAGCAACAAGCTGAATATGAATACTCTCGTACAATTTTGGATAGATTGCTTAGCGATAAGGAATTTGATTTATCCCAAGATGAGACTCCATTTGATATTAATGAATTAAGACCTTATACAAAGGTTGCTATGGAATCTGCCGAAACAAAGGTTGTAGAAAAGGTCGTTGAAAAACCTGTATATATTGAAAAGCCTGTATATATTGAAAAGGAAGTAGAAAAGCCAGTCGAGGTTGAAAAGATTGTCTATGTAGATAAACCTGTCGAGGTAGAAAAAATTGTTTATGTAGATAGGTATCCTGATGGTAAAACTCATTATGAAGATGCCGAGAAGAAGCCTATTGAAGTAAGACAACATTCTGGTATTATTGTTAATGAACAATTAAGAGAAAAACATCAAGCTCAAGCTCAACAAGAGGCTGTTCAACCTGCTCCAGTTCAACAACCAGTTCCAGAGCCAGCTCCTGCTATTGTACAAAACCAACCTTCTGGTATTATTGTAAATAGTAATTCTAAATATCAAGAAGCTCTAAATGCTGCAAATTCAAAGTTGCCTGAAGCTCCACTTATTAATAGAATGCAAGAATCTTTAAGAGCTAATGAAAACATTAGACCTTCTGACCAAGATAAGCAAGCTCAAGCATTTAGACCTGCTAACTATGTAGCTCCTGAAACTGTAAATAGGACACATCAAGAAGCACAAGATAGAGCTGCTAAAATCCTTGGTATTGGTAAATATAGACAAAGTAAGGTAATGAGCTTTGGCGAAGAAGATTCGCCAAGTGGTACGAAAAGGTAAATATGTTAGTGAAAAAGACAATTTAGTTGATAATAGTTATTCTGAAAAATCAATTGAAAAAACTAATGTAAATTCTAAAACTAACAGCAAGGAAGCTATGGATAATAAATTTGATGATGTATTAAAAGTTAATGCAAATAACACTTCAAGTGATTTATATCAAAGGTATTTGAAGGTAAAGGAAGAGTCGGATAAAAAAGAGGAAAATAGCCTTAGTGATATTTACCAAAACAACTCTTCATTTTACTCTGCTCTAAAATCTCCTGAGGAATTAGCTAGAGATAAACAAGGTAATAAGATAGCACCTCAAGAAGTTGTTAAGGAGAAAGACCCAACAGAATTGGAGGGAGAACCTCAAGTTATTTTTGATTTGTTCAACCTTAATAGAGACCTTCCAAAACAAAGTACTGAAGCAAATATTATTCGAGAAAAGAAACTTGTTAATGATGGAAAACAAAATATTATTAACGACAAGAATAAAATTGAAACTGTAAACATCAAGCAAGAGCCAACTTATGCTTTCCAAAATCCTAATGAAGAAGTAAATTACCAAGATGCTTTCAAGGGATTAAGACAACATAAAGAAAAAACATC
>JAHHUG010000107.1 GCA_020024085.1 Christensenellaceae bacterium
AAATTGTATAAAAATGCCATACATAAACAAGTTAAAACCTATTAAAATATCCTAAATAATGGTTTATAAAATAAAAAAAACCACCTTAAAAAAGGTGGATTTTTGTTATAAAATTATATAAAAATTATTTTATTTTTGACTTTGCATTTACTTGAACCATAAAGCCATTACCAACAATTTCGTGGATATTTGTAACATAGAAAAATGCTTTAGGGTCAATCTCGCTAATCATCTTTTTAAGTGAAACAGCCTCTCTTTTTCTAACAACTGCAACAATCATTGTACGAGGTTTTTTGGTATACATTCCATATCCCTCAAACATTGTAGCTGACCTATGGAAAACATCTGTAATAACCTTACCTACTTCGTCTTGTTTTGATGTAACAACCTCAAATTTAACACTTGATACAAAACCTCTTTGAATCTTTTCTGCAACAAAGCTATTTACAAACAAAGCGATAAATGAATAGATACAAATATTAAGACCTGTTCCTTCAGGAGCAGTAGCACCAACTGGTATAACAAATTGGTTTACAAAACCTGCTGAAATAGCAACTGCACTATCAAGGATAAGTATTAACCATACAACTTTTACTTGTGGGAACTTGTTTTGGATAAGTAATCCTACAATATCATTGCCACCAGTACTACAATTAGCTCTAAGTAATAGTCCAAGACCAAATCCGTTAAGAGCACCTGTCATAATAGCAGCAAGGAAATGCTCTTCACCAGTAAATACTGGGAAATTAACAACTTTTAGCAATGTTAAGAAAAGTGATGTTAATATGGTTTCGAGTATTGTGTATAATGCAAATTTCTTGTTTAGGAAGAAAAATGCAAGTATTAATAATGGAAAATTAAATGCAAACATCAATATATCTGATGCATTTTTAAGTGGTTCAACGTAGTTAACAAGAATTGTAGTAAGACCAGTAATACCACCAGCAGATACCTTGAATGGATTTGCAAAAGTATGCATTGCAACAGCTCTAATAAATGCTGCAATAATCAAAAACGAATAAATAAGAGTAAGCTCTTTTTTATCAGTATTTTTCCAAGCCTCTTTCATTTTATCGAATAACTTTTTCTTCTCCTTAGGCTTGTCTTTTTTAGGTTCTTTATCCGTCATAACAACTGTATTACTAACAGGGTTTTCTTCAGGGTTTACAACCTCTTTTTCAATTATGATAGGCTCATCAGCACCATCAAAAACTTTTACTTCTTGCTCATTTTTTTCGTCGGCAGATTGGGTATTGTTGAGTTTTGCTACTATGTCTCCCTCTACCTCTCCATTTTTAATTTTGTCCATTTCATACCTCTTTTTGACAATAAACATACTTTATATAGTCAAATCAGCAGTTTAAGTATTATTTTCTGCTAATTACTACTCTATATCAATAATTTTATTACACAATCTTTTTGCGTAATCAGGCTCATGAGTAACAAGTATTACAGCACCTTCGTATTTTGCTAAAGCATCAAATAAACTATCTTTTGCTTTTACATCTAGGTGGTTTGTTGGTTCGTCAAGAATAAGTATATTAGATTCCTTTTGCATTAGTTCAAGCAACCTAATTCTAACCTTTTCTCCACCAGACAAAGTCTTAAGTGGTTTTATTGCAAGGTCACCCGTAATACCTACTTTTGCAAGCTCATTTCTAATCTCATTACCACTCATTTTTGGATACTTTTCGTTAAGGTAATTAACAGCATTCCTTTCATACTCACTCTCTCCAGCATCTTGTGGAAGATATCCAAGTTTTGCAGATGGGTGAAAGTGAATAGAACCACCAAAAGCCTTTAGGCTACCTATAATAGTTTTTAGAATAGTTGTTTTACCTATACCATTAGTACCTCTTATCCATACCTTATCAGTCGAGTTCATAGTCAAACTGAACTTTGGTAGGATAGGCGAAGAATAACCAACAAGCAAGTCCTCTACGACCAACATTTCCTTTGTATAAAGCAACTCATAAGGGAAATCAATATATGCCTCTCGTTGAACAATAGGTTTATTCATTACCTCAATTCTATCAAGCATTTTTTTCCTTGAATTTGCCATACCTGCTGTTGCAGCACGAGCTTTATTCTTTTGTATATAATCTTGCATTTTTTTAATTTCTCGTTGTTGCCTTTCGTAATTTTCCTCATACTGTTTAAGATTTGCATCTCTTTGAGCAATAAATTGCTCGTAATTACCAGTATATTTACGAATTTGCTTGTTTTCGATGTTTATCATAATATGACAAACTCTATTCAAAAACTCTATATCGTGAGAAATTAGGATAAATGTACCCTTGTATGTCTCCAAAAATTTACCAAGCCAGTCAATATGCTCTATATCCAAAAAGTTTGTTGGCTCATCTAGTAACATTGCATCATTATCTTCAAGAATAAGCCTTGACAACATAACTTTTGCCCTTTGACCACCTGATAAATTAGAAATCAATTTATCGTAACCTATTTGATTAAGACCTAATCCATTACCAACCTTTTTAACAGTAGCATCAAGGTCGTAGAAACCTTTATCGGTAAGTTCTTCTTGCATTGCACAACTTTTAATAACAAGCTTATCCATTAGGTCGTAATCGGTAGTTGTTTCAATCTCCTTATATACAGCCTCAAGCCTATCATTTAGTGCATACAATTCGTCAAAACTGCCTAGCAAATATTCCATAACGGTTTGACTTCTGTCAATATCGGCATATTGGTCAAGATATCCATAGCGAATATTCCTATTCCAAAGAACTTCGCCCTCATCTTGCATGACCTTGCCACATAAGATTTTCATAAAGGTTGATTTACCTGCACCGTTAAGTCCAAATACACCAATATGCTCGCCATTATTAATATTTAAGTTGGCATTTTCAAACAAAATATTACCATCATAGGTATGTGTTAAATCTTTAATAGTTAATATACTCAAAATAAAATTCCTCTTCGACTTGCATTTTAT
>JAHHUG010000011.1 GCA_020024085.1 Christensenellaceae bacterium
CAATAATATTATGGTATTCAGTTTTTTATTCTTATTCATATTTTACCTCTTTTTCTACCTCATTAATAATGTCGGAAATAGAGCCAGAAATATATTTTGTATTCAGTTTTTCTTCCTTGTGATAAGTTTTGATAATAGGCAAATCATTTTCTAATATATTGTCATTATATTTTGAAATATTCTCAATTATCTCTGGTTTGTTCTTCGCTTTTAATCTATCCATTAAAGAAGGAAATCGTATGCAAGAGTTGTTTGTATTTTTGAAAATTAATAGTGCATTATCGTTTAATTCGTACTTTAAATAATTTTCATTGTTTTCAACAGTTGCAATAATTTTATCAGTATATTCAAATTCGGTTACTTTATTTAGAGTAGCAAGTCCTAGCAAATCGGCAAGCTTGTATGGGAAAACTCCGTTGTTGCCGATTGCATTTTCGTATCCCGTTAATATCAAATTGTAATTATTATTTTTGATATAGTTATATATAATTTGAGCATTTTTATTTGGTGTAAAGTAATCAGCTTCGCCCTTTAGATTAACAACTTTGTCGTACCCTACGGCTAGTAATAGCTTATTAAAAAGGTCGCAATTAACTTCGGTTGTAGTAATTGCATCAAGTTGAACATCAATATTATTTTTTACTAGCAAATCTTTTAGTCTTAAAGCATTTTCTAAAGCACCCTCATCGTAGCAATTAAAAATATTTTTAACATATTTCCAGTCCATTGTATTATTTGTGACAGATTCCCAGTCTTCTTGAAGAATGTAATCGACATCTTTTACTACCTTAAAACAAACTAATATTTTCACATTAACCTCAAATGTATATTTTTTTGTACATATAAATTATATAATTTTATCAACATATAGTCAATACTAAACCTAAAAATTGATTTGTTATACTTATTTAAATATTATACTATGTAAATTTTCAAATATTGATTATCGCTTGATTAATTGAATTGTATAGAACAAATTAAAATGTAATTTTGTATAAAAAATACTATTGTGTCAACACTTATTTAGAGGTGTAATTTGGATAATATTATAAACAAAATTAATGGTACTTTTCATAATACTAGCGACTTAAAAATCAAAAAAATTAAATTTGAAGTAGATGAATTAGCTATTGTTTATTTAGATGGATTTAGTGATAAAGACCTATTAGAAAGAACACTTGTAACTCCTCTAATTACTACAAAATACGATAAAAATATAGATATAGATTTTTTGCAAAATACACTTACTTATTTTGAAAGAATTATCGAAATAAATGATTACAAAAATGCAGTTGATATTATTGCAGATGGCGATGTTGTAATTTTTACCAAGGACAACAAAATGTATACCCTTTCATACAAAAGTTATCCTACAAGGAGTATTAGCGAGCCAGAAACTTCAATGGTGGTCAAAGGACCAAGAGAGGGATTTATTGAAGATATGAAAGTTAATACTTTGTTGCTTCGCAGGAGATTACGGTCAAATAATTTTGTAATTAATACCTTAAAAGTGGGTAAATATACAAAAACTTCAGTTGCAATTTGCTACATTGAAGGTATTGCAGATAATCATTTAGTGGATAAACTAAAAAGAAAGATAGAAAAAATTAATATTGATGGAATATTAGATTCATCGTATGTTGCAAAATTTTTAAGCAACAACAATTATTCTATTTTCAAGCAGGAAGGTACTACCGAAAAACCAGATATTTGTGTATCAAAAATGCTTGAAGGTAAAGTTGCAATTATAGTTGATGGTTCGCCGATTGTTCTTACCTATCCATACGCGATAATTGAGGATTTACAAGATAGCCACGACTACATTGTACGCTCGCCAAGAGCAACAATGCTACGAATTTTGAGGTTAATTGCAGTGGTTACGGCTGTATTTTTACCTTGTTTGTATGTAGTGATGCAGGAATTTCACTACGAAATGTTCCCTATAAAATTGCTTCAAAGTGTGGCAAATAGTACCGAAAATATTCCACTTACGCCCTCACTTGAGATGCTTTTTGTAATTTTATTGTTTGAAGTGTTGAATGAGGCAAGTATTCGTATGCCAAAATATGTTGGTATGGCATTAGGTGTTGTTGGAGCAATTGTGTTAGGTGAAACTGGTGTAAAAAGTGGATTAATCAGTTCGCCAGCAGTACTGATTGCATCACTTTCTTCGATAGGTATGTATTGTTTACCTGACCTAGTCGGTTCAATTAGCGTGCTTAGAATAGTTTTTGTCTTGATTTGTACGGTAACTGGTTTGTTTGGACTTGTAAGTGCAGTATTAATAACTATTGGATATATGGCAAGGATTGAAATATATGATACTCCTTATCTTGCACCATATGCACCAATGATATATTCGGATATGAAAGATGGGGTAAATAAAGTGGGGTTAAGGGATATGAAACTGAGACCTTTATCCTACAATAATAAAAATAAGGTAAGGCAAAAAGATGGAGAATAAAATATCTACAAGTCAATTTTTGTTGATAAGTGTTGTGCTATCTGTCACATATAAGCTAAATAATTTTGCTACAATTATATATAATGGTTACAAATCTAGTACAATTTTGGTTGTAATTATGTATCTTTTGGTGGATATTTTGACAAGTATTGCAGTATATAAACTTGCAAAAAATGATTTTTGGGGTAGTTTGAATGGCAAACGAAGAGTGATTATGTCGGTTGCATTAACCTTATTTTTTGTCCTAAAAATGCTAGTATATTTTTCGGAGCAGGCAAGTTTTGTAAAAACATATTTAATGGGCGAAATGCCTAGTTGGTTGATTTATATAATATTGTTGTTGCCTACTATCGCATTTAGTAGATATATGTTTAATAGCCTAGCTAGAACAAACGAATTATTGCTTCCTATCATATCATTATTACTACTTTTGAACCTTGTTTTTTTAAGGGTAGAAATGAAGTTTGATTATAATTTACCATTACTTTCGGAATACACAAAGGGGTATAATGGTGTGTTTTCCTACTTTGTATGGTCTTTTGATAGTTTGCCATTAATAATGACAAAAATAGAAGACAAAAGGGAGAAAAAAAGAAGAAAATTTGTAGGTACTCTTGGATATAGTATAGGTATTTTATTCACTATAATGATAGTTGTTTTTGGTATAAGTATTTATGGTGGTGCATTTAGTAAAGTAGATAATTTGTATGTGAAAATTAGTATTTTTAATGATTATAATATGATTTTTGGTAGACTTGATTGGATAGGTATAATTTGTTGGTTAACCTGCTCATTTATTACAAATTCTGCTCTTGTTATCGCATTAAAATGCAGTACTCAAGTAATGACAAAAACAAGAAGAAATGTAAGTATAATTCCGTTATTTATAACCTATTTTTTATTGGTTTTCTACTTAAAAGATGTTCAAGTTGTAGAGAAATTAGCAGTGGATTATTTTGGATTTATAATGTTTTATTTGTTTATGATTGTTATGTTTTTGATACTATTTATGAAGATTTGGGGGCAGAATGGTAAAAAAGATACTGAAAAATAAGTTTTTTATATTGTTTATGTCTTTTATAATTATTGTAATAACGGCGAGGTTTTCACCAGTATATTCTCTTAATGATAGATTGATTGCGTTGAGTATTGGAATAGAGGAGAACGAGCAAGGTTTTGGGGTAATAATAGAGGCAAATCCTAATAAATCTAATGGAGAAAATGTTGTTGTGAAAGGTAGTGGAAATTCGGTTAGTTCTGCTATACTAGATATCGAAAATAACAGTAATAAAAAAGTCAGTCTTGCTCAAATTGAAATACTATATTTATCTTCAAATTTGATTAAACAGAATTCGATAAAATATTTGGATAGCGATGAGTTAAAGGATATACCAGAAGTTGCAGTTGTAGTTGTAACCGATAAGCCAAGTGAGGTAATCGGCTCTAAAATATCGGATAATAAACTAAAAAGTTATGAGATTGGTTCAGCTATTAGAGAAAATAAAGAAAAAGTGTCAGTTCTTGAGGTAAATATAAAAGATTTAGGCAGAGATTCCCTATCTTTTATGGGAGTTGTAACCCTTCCTTATCTTGAAATAAAAGAAAAAAAAGATGAGGAGGAAAGTGAAGGTACAACCGATAATCAACAGCTTTTTGCAAACAAAAGTAGTGATAATAGTAAGAAGTCATTATCTATTAAAATAGAAAAAGGATACGCTTTTAATGATAGAGCATCTATTTTATTAGACAATGAACAGTACCTAATATATCAGTTGATAAACGAGAAAAACAAGGGGCAAAGTGGAAGTATATCTTTTGTTTTAGATGATAATAATAATGTAGATTTATGGATTAATAAAGTATCAATAAATAAAAACTTTTATATTGAAAATAATAATTATATAGCAAAATACGATGTTAATCTAACAATATACGACAATGAAAGCTGTATTGTGTCAAAATACGACAAACTAAATAAAATAAAAATAACAGATGTCGAAAAAAATATAGTTGAAAAAACACTTAATAAAATGGGTAGTGATTTTATCAATGTAATAAAAACAAACGAACTAGATATACTGCATTTAATGGAAAAATTTAATATCATTAATGAGGTAAAAATTCATAACGAAGAGGATTTTATTAGCGAGTTAAAGTTAGATATTAATTTTACATTAGATACAAGTACGATGAAGAAATAAGAAAGAAAAAACTTGTATAAGATATACAAGTTTTTTCGTTATATTATAAACGGAAGTAAAATGAGCATTAGTTCGATTTGTCTATTTTTGATTTTCAGTAAATCTTCTTTTAGTTCTTTATTTTCAAAATGATTAATGTTTTTGATAATTAAAAAGTTTTGTTCAAACAGTTCTCTAAAACTATATACTTTTTTTGTACTAAAATATTTGTAGTCGCATAGATGTACTGAACAAATTTTATCAAGCACTGCAAAGATATCCTTTAATATTTCAATACATTCTTTTAGTGCATTATTGCCGTTAAAATTGTTATTAAAAAAGCAAATAATTTGTTTTTCTATATTGAAGCAATTCAAAATATTAGTTAATTTATCCTTATCTTCGCTACTTATCTCAATATTTAATTTTCTTATTTTTTGTCCATTACCTAGTGCCTTTTGATATTCGATATTTAGCTCTTTTATGCTCTTGTTATCTGCAATTTGAAAGTCGTCCATACAATACCTCTAGTTTAATATATTCGAATATGTGATTTTTTAGTATTAAAATGATAAAAAATATAAAATATCTTATTTTGTCATTTATGTTTACAAAAATACAAATAAAAAGTATAATAGTAGTATGATTGAAAAAAATACTATTATGTCACCAATGCAAATTTGGCACGATTTTAATCCGGTAAGTACTGATACAGAGGTTTCTATCATTAATCTTGTAACAGAAAAAGATGTTGTAACTACCGAGATTATGTTCACTGCAAGTGAAGTCAAAGATGGCAAGGTTCGTGCCTATATGAAATACTCCAAAAGGATAGATGCACCAGCAGATGCACCTGTCATTTTAATTATACAAGGAGTTAATAATAATATCGAGGAAGAAGTTTTAGATAGCATACTAAATAATAATATGATTTATGCTACCTTTGATTATGCTGGTATTGATGAAAAACATACCGAATATCCAAATTCTGTTTATTATGGCAATATCGAATCGGTAAAAAATATTATTGATGTATCTAACGGAGCTAAAAACACTTGCTGGTATTTGTGGAATGTAGTTGCAAGAAGGGCAATCACTGTTCTTGCTGAACAACTTGACAATCCAAGGATTTGCCTTGTAGGTGTTGGGCTTGGTGCTAATATCGGCTGGCAGGTTGCTGGTATGGACGGCAGAGTAAATGCTTTTATTGCAATCAATGGCTGTGGTTATATCGAGACATTGTCTAATTACTTTAAGCCAGTAATAAAAGGTGATTATCCTACTGCTTGGCTTGCAGGACTTGCACCTCAATCTTATGCAAAATATATTAGTTGTCCAATCTTATATGTAGGTGGCAGTAATAATATTAGTAGTAATATTGATAGAGTTGCAGAGATTTTGGGACTTTCTAGTTCAAAAAACAAATATATGTCTATTTGCCACAATGCAGAAAGGAAAATTACTCTTGAGGCGTTTAATACTATTCAGCTTTGGACAAAAAGATTTTTCCTTAAAGACTTCAAAAAGATTGAAGAAACTGAGGTTTCATTCAGCAATAGTGATGATAGATTGTACTTGAATGTCAAAACCAATGCTGATGATGTAGAAAAAATTAGTATTTTTGTATCATCTAAAGAGAAAAATAATAGCATTAGAGAGTGGAAACAAATCAAAAAATACACTGCTTTAAGCAATGGCGAATATATCACTCCACTAGAGATTGAGTCGGCTGATGATGTTGTATATTGCTATGTAAACACTTATTTTAAGGACGGAATGGTGCTTTCAAGCAAGCAAATATCAATTATTCCAAGCGAACTTAAGATTAGTAATGCTAATATTGTACAAAAAGTGCCTACAAGGATTGTTTATAATACCTCAATGGAAGATGATTATTTCTATGGCGAAAACAATTCGTTTGCTTTTGATAGAAAAAAGATTGTAAAAGTTGATGGTGCTTATGGCGTAAAGGGTATTGGGCTTGATGGTGGTGGCAGTTTGTACACATTTAGGGTAGGCAATCAAAAGTTTAGAGAAGCCGTTGGTGCAACCTTAAAAATGGACGCTTATACAAATATTGATACTACAATAGATATTGTCGTATATAATCTTGAAGAAGAGGAGCTTGTTCCTTATCAAGTGTCGGTATTTTTAGGTAAATGTGACAAATGGCAAGAAATTGAACTTACTGATGTTGAGTTTAAGAATTTTGAAATGATATCCCTTGACGGATTTGCTAATATTAAAAAAATTGAATTAAAAAATATTGGTACTGTTATTTTTAATAATATTATTTGGGTATAATATAAATAATAATTAAATAGTAAAAAATTAAAGTGTATAAGGCTAATGAATGAAGAGAGAGATTTAAGAAAACATAAAAAAGGCATAATTATTACCCTTGCAATAACTCTATTATTAGTTTTATGCATTTTTTTAATATTTGACTCGGTTACTGTGGTTGGGGCATCAATGCAACCGAATTTCAATGTTTCTGGTAAAAATGATAAGGTAATCATATCAAGGATTTATGGGCTTGATTATGGAGATGTAGTTGTTTTTTACAATAAAGAGTTGAATGAAAATTTGATAAAAAGAATAGTTGGACTTGAGGGCGATACGATTGCGATTATTGATGGAAAGCTATATAGGAATGGCAAACTCGTTGTGGAAAATTATATCAAAGAACCGATGAAGCATACCTTTGATGGAATGAGCTGGAAAGTTAAAAAAGATGAAATTTTTGTAATGGGAGACAATAGAAATAATAGCGAAGATAGTAGAGTTCTTGGTGCTATAAAGAAATCTGATGTAATAGGTGAAGTGATAATTAGAGTGGACTATAATAGTGGAAAGATATACTTTATATAGTCAATTCGACATTTTAAGTAATATTTTGTGTTAAAAACCTTTTGTTTTATGTTTTATCGACATAGACAGAAGGTTTTTTTAGTATAGGAAATTTATAGTTTTTATGTTAGGGGGAAATATGAAAAAACTAACTATAAATTATAAATTAATTCTAAAATATATACTGTATTTTTTGCTGTTTCTACTACTTAGTAATGCAACGACTTTTTCTAATTTTAGACCGTTTTCGCTAGGAATATTTGTAGCACTTGCTTATACTAAACAGAATATTGTGCTTGCATCTATAATGTATATTTGCTCAAACCTTATTGTAGATTTTTCGGTGGAAAGTGCAGTGATGTCGGTTGTACCGAGTTTAATTATTCTAGGTGCGTATTTTGTACACGGCAAATTAAAATACCCGATAAGTATGTTGTACATAAATATTTATGCTTTTGTTTCATCAATGGTAATTTTTGCATTTGTTACAACCGATAATATGATAAATGCACTTGTATCTATTTTATTAGGTGCTGTGTTTACATATTGTGCTTGTATTGTTGCAAATTTAGTGCTTATTAGAGGATTAAAATATAGGATAAATAGTGATGAAATTATGGCAGGTGGAGTGTTCTTTGCTGTAATAGGACTAGCTTTATATTCGGCAAGAATTTATGAATTTAATTTCTACTTTTTAGTAGCTCCATTTTTAATACTTTTAACTACATATTTTTCCAGTTCATTTACTCTTGGTCTGTCGGCTGTTTTAGGGCTTGGCGTAACACTTAATACGGGAAATATTTTGTTTGTTGCAACAACTATTTTATGGGGACTTGTTGTATGTATTTTCAGAAAAATACCGTACTTTTCAGGGGTAGGTATTATCCTTATTGATTTGTTAGTTGGCTTGTATTTTTCAAGCTATCCAACCTACTCTTTCTATAACATTATCGGGTTATGTTTAGCAGTAGTTTTATTTATACTTTTACCAAAAAAAGTACGAAGATTTTTGACAACAAACTTCTGTATAGAAAGTGATGGAATCGCAACCAAAAATATTGTAAATCGCAGTAGAATGGACGTAAGCAATAAGCTAGAATTTATATCAAATGTCTTTATGGATATGCACTATATTTTGGATAGTAGCTATAAGCAAGAAAGAACTATTGAGGAGAAAAGTAAACTCATTTCCAAGCAATTTACGGGCAGAATGTGTAAAAATTGCCAAAAAAGAGAGGAATGTGAGCATATGCTAGAAGATGACACTTCAGCTCTTTTTGACAAAATGATATATAGTTGCTTGAAGCGAGGCAAGGCAACAATTTTGGATATTCCACCCTTTGTTGCGAGTAGATGTGGTAGTGTGGATTTGATACTAAAAAACATAAATAAGGAGATACAAAACTACATAAAACGAGAGGAAATTGAGCATATTCAAAACAAAAATACAAAGACACTTTCCGACCAAATGAAGTCTATGAGTGACATACTAAATGAGGTGGGAAATGACATTAGCAAAACGGTAAAATTTGACCAAAATAACGAGCAAAAAATCATTGATGAATTGCTTATGCATAATGTGGTTTGCTATGAGGCAATCGTGTATCAAAATAAGGAAAAAACGGAAGTTTCTTTGGTAGTTAGAGAGGAGGATATTAACAAAAAAATCCTTACAAAAATTGTTAGTAAATTGCTAAAAAAACGAATGATAATTAAGATGAATTCGGTTAAAAATATTGGTCAAAAATGTGCCCTTGAATTAATTGAACAACCTAATTTTGATGTGGTATTTGGAGAGTGTGGTGTAACTAGAGAAGATAATCTTGTAAGTGGGGATAGCGACCTTGTTCGTAGGATAAGTGATGATAAGGTGATTATTGCACTTTCTGATGGTATGGGTAGTGGCGAAAAGG
The DNA here is from genome assembly GCA_020024085.1 of Christensenellaceae bacterium. GTDB lineage: Bacteria > Bacillota > Clostridia > Christensenellales > CAAEEZ01 > HGM11377. The sequence goes on from JAHHUG010000011.1 coordinate 9,408, forward strand.
CAAATGTAAAATCATTAACCACTCTTGCAATGATAGAAAGTTTTTATAAAGCAGGGTTTAATAGCGAGGTAATTTTGTCAATGGTAAACAAATTGCTAACGCTGACTTCAGATGATGATTATGCAACTTTGGATATGGTTATTATTGATTTAATTTCTGGAAGGGCAGATTTTATCAAAATGGGTGCAACGGATAGCTTTATAAAACACAATAAACAATTTGAGGTGGTTAGTGGCAGTTGTGTTCCAATCGGCATAATGGACGATATTAATGTGAATGTGGATAGTAAAAAGCTTGTATCTGGAGATATTGTTGCAATAGTTAGCGATGGAGTAAGCGATGTGGTGGATAATGATAGACTAATCGAGCTTGTTGAGGAAGCAAAAACCAACAACCCTCAAACCATTGCCGATATAATTACAAAGGAGGCAATAAGGGTGGGTGCAACCGATGATGTATCAACCGTTGTAGCTAGATTGTTTAATAAAGTTGCATCATAACATTTTGAGTAAAATGGTATAATATTGAAAAAAATTATATAGATGTTTGGAAAAGTGTTGCAAATAATATCAATATAATATATAATCTATGAATATGATAGATGCAAAAATTAATAAAAAGCTAATAGATTCAATTAAAGATGAGCCTGTTGCAGTTGCATGCAGTGGGGGAAGTGATTCTATGGCACTTTTGCATTATGTTTCTACTCATTTTTCCAATTTTTTGGTTATCAATTTTGAGCACGGTATTCGTGGCGAAAGTTCAGTAAGAGATAGCGAGTTTGTAAAAAACTATTGCATTAACCACAAAATCAAATTTAATAGTATTAGACTTAATACTCTTGAGATTGCTCTTAATGAGGGTTTGACCGTTGAGGAAGCTGCAAGAAAATTGCGTTATGAGTGTTTTAACAAGATGCTTAACGAGGGCAGTGTAAAGTATGTTTTACTTGCTCATCACAAACAGGACCAAGTAGAAACTATTTTAATGAGGATTTTTCGTGGTACTGGCATTGATGGACTTGTTGGAATTAGGGAACAAAATGAGGGTATAATTAGACCATTTATCAACCTTGATAAATTAGATATTATGGAGTATATTAAGCAAAATAATATCCCTTATGTTGAAGATGAAACTAATAGCGATACAAGGTACACAAGGAACTTTATTAGACATTCGTTGCTTCCACTTATTAAGGAAAGATATCCAAAGGTTGAGGATTCTATTGCAAGGCTTTCTGATATTGCTGATGGTATTGATAGCTACTTTGATAGCCTAGTAATTGTGGAAAAACTAGATGATAAATCGGTAAGCGTTCCTATTGACTTACCTTGCAAAGAGGTATTTAGAAAGTCTATTAAAAAAGCATATGTAATGCTAGGTATTACTCAAGATATCGAGTATAGGCATTATGTTTTAATGGACAATTTAGCCACCCTTGAAAATGGAAAATCTCTAAAAATGCCATACAATACAACAGCATTTAAGGAGTACAATAGAATTGTTATTGTAAAAGATACAAATCTTGAAGATAGCAATATTTCGTTCAAATTGCCATTTAATCAGTTTATTTTGAATGATAAAGTGTCGTTTGTGAAAGTTGAGGGCGAATTTGATGTAAAAAGTGGACTTTACTTCGACTACGATAAATTGCCAGAGGGTGCTATAATAAGGCATCGAATGGAGGGGGACTACTTCACTAAATTTGGTGGTGGCACAAAGAATCTTGGCGATTATCTAACTGATAAAAAAGTGCCAGTTAGATTGCGAGATGATATTTTAGTTGTAGCAAAGGATAGCGAGGTTTACTTGATTGTAGGGCTTGCAATTAGTGACAAATTAAAAATTAATGACAAAAGTCAAAATATATACAAAATGAATACGGAGAAAGATAATGGAATTTAGGACATTAATTTCAGAAGAACAAATTAGGACAAGAATTAAAGAATTAGCAAAACAAATCGACGAGGACTTCAAGGGCGAACCTTATATTTTATTACCAGTTTTAAGAGGTTCATTTATCTTTGCTGCTGATTTAATGAGAGAATTAACTGGAGATGTTAGCATTGACTTTATTGAGGCAAAAAGTTATATGGGTACAGAGTCTACTGGTTCTTTAACTATTTTAAAGGACGCCAGAGAGGATATCAAAGGTAAAAATGTAATTATCGTTGAAGATATTATTGATACAGGCATTACACTAAAAGAATTATCTAAAGAATATCTAAAAAGAGAGCCAAAAACATTGAAGATATGTTCTTGTTTTGATAAGCCTTCTAGGAGAGAAGTTGACTTAAAGGGCGATTATGTAGGCTTTGAAATACCTAATGAGTTTGTAATTGGATATGGCCTTGACTACAATGAGAAATATAGAAACTTGAAAGAAGTTAAAATTTACGAAGAATAGTGATTATTTCTAATAATTTAAAAAAATTAAGCCAAATCTTTCACAATGCTAGTCCACTATATATAGTGGGTGGATATGTGAGAGATTTTTTGTTATCAAAACACACTATTGATGTGGATATTTGCTCAAGCCTTACAACAAATGAGGTTGTAAAGCTTCTTCAAGATACCGAATTTAAGACGAATGTTGTAAACGAAAAATTGGGTACAGTGATTATTTCGATAGATGATGAAAGGTACGAATATACACCTTTTAGAAAGGATAATTACTCTCTTGATGGTAGCCATAGCCCAAGTAATATTACCTTTAATGTGAGTTTAAGTGAGGATTATTTGAGGCGTGATTTCACAATCAATGCGATTTACTACGATATCGAAAACGATAAATTAATTGATATAGCAAGCTCCGTTAAAGATTTGGAAAATGGGATTATCAAAACCGTTCGAGAGCCAGAAATTACCTTTACTGAAGATGCACTTAGAATACTAAGAATGGTTCGACAAGCTGTGGTTTTAGGCTTCGAAATTGACAAAAATACATTATTTACGGGCAGAAAGTGTAGTAATCTAATAAAAAACTTATCAAAGGAGAGAATCGTGGAAGAGTTCAAAAAGACAATAGAAAAGGTTGATTTTGATGGTATGCTTGAATATGTTGACTTACTAAATGAAAGTGGAGTTATTGGTTCATTGTATCAACAAAAGGCTGTTTTAGGTAACTACAAGGTGGTAGATGGTCTTGCTGTTTATTGCCCTACAATTGAGTTTTTGTATCTTGCGATTTTTGAAAGATACTTTTATAATATCTTGGATTTTGCAAGTGATGTAAAAATAGATAGTTTTAAGGATATTCAAAGTGTTGAAAGATTGATTTTTGAAAAAGTTGATAAACTTTTTGAAAATGATAAACTACCAAACAAAACAAGAAAAAATATTTTGGAGTTGATTAGCTTTACAAGGCTACTTGTTGAAGTAAAAAACAAAATGCAACTTGACATATTATTAACTCATTATTATAATATAATTAATACACTATTACTTGCAAGACAATCAAGAATAATGGTTAGAAACACTATTATAATTGATGCTGTTTCAAGGTTTATGGAGCTTCAAGATTCTATGCCTATGAGAGTAACTGACCTTGATGTATCGGGTGTGGATTTGCAAAATTTAGGTGTAAAAAAGGAAGAAACGGGTGAAGTTTTGTTGAAATTGCTTGAAATGGTAATTATAGGCAAGGTAGACAATAATCACGATAGTTTAACCCAATTTGTCAAGGAGGAAAAATGGAAAACACTTTAATAATAGTGCTACTTTCGGTACTAATAGTGCTTGTAGTAGGTTTGATTGTGCTTGTTGTTAAACTTAGCAAAAAGAAAACTGACATTTCCGACAACAAAGAGGTGGTTGATAGGATAAACACTTTAGAAAATAGCATTAAAATGGATATCCAATCTTCAACTAATTTCACTTCAAATACAATGATAAAAACTGTTGATAGCATAGGTAACAGCATTAATAATACCGTTAAGGAAAATAGTAGCTATCAAACAGAAAAAATTGTTGGTCTACATAATGCTTTTATCAAAAGTGTAGAGGATAACAGAGTTATTCAACAAAATGAGAGCGAGGGCATTGCTAGAATACTTGTAGAGCAAAACGAAAGGAATATCGCAGGAGAAAGGGAGCTTAGACAAGTACTTGATACTAAACTTACCGAAATCAATAATGATACCAAGCAAAAACTTACCGAAATCAATAATGACACTAACCAAAAGCTAACAGAGGTAAAACAAATTGTTGATGAGAAACTAACATCTACCATTAATGAAAGGTTTAATAACTCATTCAAGATTATTAGCGAAAGCCTAAATAGTATTACAGAGGGCTTTAAGCAAATGCAAGATTTATCTACGGGTGTTACCGACCTTAACAAGATGTTAAATAATGTAAAAACTCGTGGTGTTTGGGGTGAAAATACCCTTGATGCAATCCTAGAGGATACATTTACTCCCGACCAATATCAAAGGAGTGTCAATATTAAAAATAATAATCTTGTCGATTTTGCAATAACACTTCCTGGTAAGGATAGAAACCAAATCTTGTTGCCTATTGACTCGAAATTCCCGATAGAAGACTATTATAGAGTGGTTGATGCTTCAAATAATGGCAATACCGAACAACTAAATAATGCAGTTAAAGAGCTTGAAAAGGCAGTTAAAAAGCAAGCAAGGTCAATAAGAGATAAATATATCGACCCACCAAAAACTACCAACTTCGCATTGATGTTTGTGCCTACCGAAAGTTTGTATGCAGAAATTCTTAGGATAAACGACCTTGCAGAAAGTGTTCAACGAGAGTTTAGGGTAGTAATTGTTGGACCTACTACAATTTCAGCTTTACTTAACAGTTTGCAACTTGGTTTTAAGACACTTGCTATCCAAAAGAGCAGTGAAGAAATTTGGAAAATGTTTAATCAATTTAGAAAGGACTTTGCTTCATTTACTGATAATTTAGAGAAGATTCAAAAGAAATTATCCGAAGTAAATAACACGATTGAGATTACAACCAAGAGGTCAAGCATTATTAAAGATAGACTAGACAAGGTAGAAAATATTCAATTTATTGAGGAATAAGGAGTTTTTATGTTAAAATGCGATTTACATAATCATTCGGTTTATAGCGATGGCCTGTTTACTCCAGCTGAAGTAATAGATATGGCAATTGCTAAAGGACTAGATGCTGTTGCTATATCAGACCACGACACTGTTAGAGGTGTAAAAGAGGCTGTTGAGTATGGCAAATCAAAAAATATCAAGGTTATCCCAGCAATAGAGATATCTACTTTTGCAAATAACGAAATACATATTCTTGGATATAATATCGACTACGAAAATCCAGAGTTTTTGCAAGTTGTGGAAAATGTTAAAAGTATGCGAAGGTCAAGAAATGAGAGGATTCTTAATAAGCTAGAAGAAATGAAAATTAAGCTTGATAGGTCGGCTCTTGATAATGACCATAGCAATATCGGCAGAATGCACATTGCAAGGGAAATGGTTGCAGAGGGTTACACAAAAGATATCAACGAGGCATTCGATATTTATCTTGGAACAAATGGTGTTTGCCATATTGATGCAGTTAGACTAAAACCTTACGAGGCAGTAAAACTAATAAAAAGATATGGTGGTGTACCAGTTCTTGCCCACCCTCAAAGATATTACCTTGAAAATGTATTGGAAAGTTTAATTGAGGGATTACTTCGATATGGACTTGAAGGCATTGAGGTTTATTATCCAAAGCATACAAAGGAGCAACGGGACCATTATTTGCAACTTGCAGAAAAGTACGACTTGATTGCAACAGGTGGTAGTGATTTTCATACACATAAACCTAATTGCGAGGTGGGTATTGCAAATGCAGTACTTGATGAAAAGGCTTGTAAAAAACTTGGTTTAGAATATAAATAGCATTTTAATAAACGATATATTAATTAGAGCAATATTTTTGCTCTTTTTTTATTTTAAATTATGTTTGGTTTAAGGATATTTATTTTAGATGTGTGTGGTTTGAATTAGTGGTAATTACACATCAAGTGGTATATTATTTGGGGAATAAAATAATTTATATTTAGTTAATTTACAATATTTTTATTAATAAATCGGCTTATAGTGTAGGCTAATTAAATTGATAATTTTAACCATACTATTAGTATGAAAAAGAAATTATTGTTAATGTTTTTACTGGTAATTGCAAGTTGTTTTGTGGTATCTGGGTGTGATGAAACAACCACAATATATGTTAAATTACAAGGTAAAAATAGTATGGAAAAAGAGTATCAAGTAAAGGAAAGTAGTATCAATAATATTCAAAAAAATAATGGCGAACTAACTATTGATGTACTTAAAAATATCAATACTTCGTTGTATGAAGATGTACAAAATTTCTTAAATAGTGAAAAAATAGAGCCGATTGATGCTACCCTTGAATTTGACAAGACAAAGGAAAATCCTTTTGCAATAACCGATGGTATAAATGGAATAAAGGTAAACGAAAATAAGTTAGTTAATGACATAATCGACAGTTTATCTCACAAAAATATCATATTAAATGTGAATTATGAAATAGTTGAACCAAAAGTTAAAAAAGATGACCTTATCAAACAAACAAGTTTTAGGAGTGAATATACTACATTTTATTCAACGAGTAGTGCTAATAGAAAACATAATATCAAGCACGCGACAAATAAAATTAATGGTACAATTATACTCCCAAAATCGAAGTTTTCCTTTAATGAAGTTGTAGGAAAAAGAAGTTTAGATAATGGTTTTTTGTCTTCCATAATTATTGCAAACGGAAAATTTGTAGAGGGTGTAGGTGGTGGCGTGTGTCAAGTTTCTACAACATTATATAATAGTTTGCTTTTGGGTGGGCTTGTTATAAATGAGGCTCGCCAACATAGTTTGCCTGTTTCCTATACAGAGCCTTCAACCGATTGTATGGTAAGTAGTTGGAGTGACCTTGTGGTTGAAAATATCTCCGATTATCCGGTGTACATTTTGGGAAAAGCCGATAACGAAAAGGTTACTTTTAAGGTGTATGGAATGGAGCTTGATTATCAAATTAAACGGGAGGCAAAAGTTACCGAAGTAGTACCGTATAAAACTATTGTAAACTCAACCGAGGAAAGAAAGGGTAAAAATGGTATTAAAAGCTATGCAAAGTTAATATATTATAGAAACGGTAGAGAGTTTTTTAGTGAAGTTATTAGAAACGATTATTATCTTCCACAAGATGAATTGACCTTACAAATAGATTAGTTTTTGGTTAATAAAATAATTCTAAAAGTATATATATACTTAATAAGCATACTAAAAATATTGACTAATTTTTCGTTTACTATTAGAATAGTAATAATAGAGGTGAGTTATGAATTATTTGGAAGAATACAACTATTGGTTGACTAAGGTTACTAGTGATGAAAAGGCTGAATTAATTGCTTTAACCGAAGATGAAATACAAGAGAGATTTACTTTACCACTTAGCTTTGGTACTGCTGGTATGAGGGGTGTGCTTGGAACAGGTGTTTATAGAATGAATAATTACACTGTTGCAAGGGCTACAACAGGACTTGCAAAGTTTATCCTATCAACAGATAAGGTAAATAAAAGCCGTGGTGTAGTAATCAGTTATGATACAAGGATTATGTCTACCGAGTTTGCTATTGTATCAGCAAAGGTACTTGCAAAGTTCGGTATTAAAGTTTATTTGTTTGAGAATGTTCGTCCCGTTCCGGTTTGCTCATTTGCAGTAAGACATCTTAATGCTTTTTGTGGAATTATGATTACAGCAAGCCACAACCCAAAAGAGTACAATGGATACAAAGTTTACGGGGAGGACGGTGCTCAAATGTCACCAGAGGACACCGAAAAGGTGGTTGCATACATTAACGAAATCACCGACTACTTCTCTAGTGAAATGGTTGATGTAGATATCAAAGCAGAGGATATCCGTAATAGCGAAGGCAAGGTGATTGCAGATTATATTAACATTATCGGCAAGGACTTGGATAGTGCATACTATGACACCATTGAAAAGCTATGTTTATCAAAGGATTGCATTGATAAGGTTAAGGACGAAATCAAGATTGTTTATACATCTATTCATGGTTCAGGATATGTTCCCGTTACTACAATTTTAAGTAGATTGGGTATGCCACTATCAGTTGTTGAAAGTCAAGCTAACTTTGATGGTAATTTCCCAACCGTTGAATTGCCAAACCCAGAAATGCCTCAAGCTATGGAAAGGGCTGTTGAACTTGCAAAAGAGGTTAATAGTACCATTGCAATCGGTACTGACCCTGATTGTGACAGAATGGGTATCGCTGTTAAAAATAATGAGGGCGAATTTGTACTGCTTAATGGTAACCAAATTGGTGTGCTTTTAATGGATTATATCCTAAAAAGGAATATTGAAAAGGGTACTATGCCAGCTAACCCAGCAGTAATTAAAACTATTGTTACTACAAATATGGCATCAAAGGTTGCAAAAAAATATGCTGCAACAATGTTCAATGTTTTAACTGGCTTTAAGTTTATCGGCGAAAAGATAAAGGAGTGGGAGAAAACAGGCGAATATACCTATATGTTTGGCTATGAGGAGAGTTATGGTTCACTTTGTGGTACTCACGCAAGGGATAAAGATGCTGTTGTTGCTAGTATGCTTTTCTGCGATATGACTTGCTACTACTATTTGCAAGGCAAAACTATTTACGAAAGACTTCAAGAGTTGTTTGAGGAGTTTGGCTACTATAAGGAGTTAAGTGTTTCAATCGAATTCAAAGGTCTTGATGGAATGGACAAAATGGCAAATATTATGTCAAAACTTCAAAAAAAGTTTATTGATGAGCTTGCTGGAAATAAAGTAGATAATATCGAAGATTATAGTTCAAGTATTAGAAAGTTTTCAAATGGCGATACCGAAGTAATATTGTTACCTAAATCAAAGGTAATTTTATATAACCTTGAGTGTGGCGATTGGGTTTGCGTAAGACCTTCTGGTACTGAACCAAAATTAAAAATGTATTCTTCAGCTTGTGGCAAAACTATGAATGATGCGATAAGTCTTGCAAATAAGTATATCGAAGATATCAAATCAATAATTTTAAGTTTATAATAATCTTTTAGATAATATTTGGCAAAAGACCACTAGAGATAGTGGTTTTTTTATACAAAAAACTGTTTTAGTTCAAAATAAATTTTGCATTTCTATTTAATTTTACAATTTAATATGATATAGTAGTATTAATTTATAACAAGGAGATTGTTGTAATATGGGGGATAAAAATACAAAAAAACTAGAGAATTTTTCGGATAAACAAACAGTTTATAATAGGGAACTTACAAAGGAAAATAAAGAAGAACTTATTAAACTAAATGAAGAAGCAATGAAACTGGCTGAACAAATTGATGTTCAAGAGGAAGATTTTGCTGATAAACTAGAGGCACAAATACTTGTAGGCCAAGTATTAAACGAAAAGGAGGATATAATCGTGGATAAAGAGCCTATCTCAAAACCAGTAGCAGATGAGAGTTTGCCTACTAATTGTCAAAATGAAAAGGTAGAGGAAATTTTACCTAGTGAAAAATCAAAATTGCCTGAAAAAAAGGCGAAAAAGAAATTTCATATTCCTCAACCTATAAAGTATGCAATTTGTACAGCAAGTGCAGGATTGATTGAATTTATTACATTTTCAATTTTGGCAGCGTGTATGAAACAAGTTCCTGGTACAATACCTTTTGGAGAACAAAACTTGGCTATTAATAACTTTGTGCCAACATTCATTGCGTTATTATTGTCAGTACTTTGGAATTTTACTATTAATAGAAAGTTTACATTCAAGTCAGCAGGAAATATTCCTAGAGCGATGTTTTTAGCATTCTTGTTCTATGTTCCATTTTTCCCATTTAAGTTATGGTTTAACGGAACAATGCCAGCACACTTAGTCGGTGTTATGGGTGACGGTGCTCAATTCTTTATTGAAGTTTGCTCAATGCTTATTAACGGAGTATTGGAGTTCTGTTGGCAAAAGTTTGTTATCTACCGTAAGGAAGAAAACACAGCAGTTAAAAAGGAAAAATAATAAAATAAAACCACTATTTTTTAGTGGTTTTTTTATTTTAAATGACTATTTATGTTTTAATCTTTATTAGTTTGTATGCAATATATCATACATTATACTTACGTGTATTTGGGTATGTTTTGATAAAGTTTGATAATTATATTGATATATTTATATTTTTTTTATTAAAAAAGCACCTAAAGTTAGGTGCTTGATTTTTATTCTGCAGATTTGATGTCGATGTTATCTTTACCAAAGAAGCCTAAGGTAAGAGCACCTTGACCAGTATGTGTACCTATTATTGGAGATAACTCGGTAATATAATATTCGGTAATTCCAGTAACTTCACTTACTTTTTGTGCAAGTTTTTCAGCTTCCTCTCTATTGTCTGCATTTGCAATGGTAAAATAGGTTGTTAGTTCGTTTGATTGATACTTAACAATTTCTGCCATTTTCCTATAACAAAGTTTTTTACTCATTACTTTTTCTATATTCCTTAATTTGCCATCAGGGGTAATATATAGGATAGGTTTAATCTTCATTATAGTACCAGCAACAGCTGCTGCTTTTGGTAATCTACCACCACGATAAAGGTGCATTAAATCATCTACTGTGAAGTATATATTTTGTTTTGGGACAAGGTAGTTTAGTCTTTCAAAAACCTCATCAATGGTTTTACCTTCGTTTCTTAATTTTATAGCTTCTAAACAAAGCATTCCCAAACCATTTGTAGTATTTTTAGAGTCAATAGAATAAATTTTTCTCTCTGGGAATTCGGCTTGAAGATTTTTGCAAGCTATTTCCATATTGTTTGCTGTTGCAGATAATCCAGATGAGAAACTGATGTTAAGTACATCGTATCCTTCAACAATGAATTGTCTAATAAAATCTTCGCCATTTTTTGGAGATATTTGAGAAGTTTTAGCAATTTTACCATTTCTTAACAAAGCATAAAATTCACTATTTGATAGGCTATCTTTTTTACCGTATGTATAGATATCACTATCAATAAAATACTCCATAGGTATAATATAAAAGTCGTTTGCTTCTATTGTTTGTGGGATATCACAAGTAGCATCGGTGACTATAATAAAACTTTTTTTCATATATGCTCCTTTTTATATTATATTACATTATAAGCAGTTAAAAAGTCAAGATGTTTTTATATGTAAATATTGACTTAGGTTTATTATATGATATAATGAACATATATATTTAATTGTATTAAAAATACCATTATTGCTATATAAACTTGCTATTTGGTGAACATAGATTAATAATAGGGTTTGTATTATAGGGGGAATATTATGAATCATAAGGTTGAAAAAGCTGGGAAACTATTGAATGAAAAGGGTGTTCTTAATGAGCCAGGGTATGCGTTCGATTTAGTTTTCGATTATGATAGAAAGGATATCAAAGCAAGCAAATTACTTATTAAAGAGTGGGATTATTATCTAATTACTAATAAGGATTATGCTGTTGCACTAACTATTGCAGATAATGGTTATATGGGATTGTTAAGTGCATCAATTATTGATTATAACAAGCCTAGTCAATATACTGGCAGTGTGCCTACATTGTTTCCACTAGGTAAATATAATGCTCCACGGACAAGTAAGGTTGGCGATTTCAAGGCTTCAACTAAAAGAGCACAGTTCAGTTTTACAAATGATGGCACTACTAGAAGATTAACTTGTAATTACAAAAATTATAAGGATAAGCAGGATTTGATAGTGGATATTACATTGACTGAACCACCAAAAGATAGTATGGTTATTGCAACTCCATTTTTTGAAAAGGAAAATAAGTTTTACTACAATCAAAAAATCAACTGTCTAAAGGCTAGGGGTTATGCAAAACTTGGTAGTACGGAATATGTGTTTGATGATGATTATTCACTAGCAGTACTTGATTGGGGTAGAGGTGTTTGGAGCTATAATAATACATGGTATTGGGGTTCTATGAACACTGTTCTTCCCGATGGTAGAAAGTTTGGTTTTAATATTGGATATGGCTTCGGTAACACTTCAGCAGCAAGCGAAAATATGTTGTTTGTTGATGGAGTTGCTCACAAGCTAGACCAAATCACATTTAACATTCCGGTCGACAAAAAGGGTAAAGATGACTATATGAGTGAATGGCAGTTTACCTCTAATGATGGTAGGTTTGAACTGAAATTTGTTCCTATTATTGATAGGTCAGCTGTTATTGATATTAAAGTAATGGGTTCTATTCAGCATCAAGTTTTTGGAAAGTTTTCAGGAAAAGTTGTGCTTGATGATGGAAGTGTGATAGAATTAAAAAATGAAATCGGTTTTGCCGAAAAAGTACACAATAAATGGTAATACATAGGAGGTCAAATGTATTTTTATTTAGCATTAGTAGCAGGTATTTTGTCTGCGATTGCATTTTTGGTTATTAGAGTTAAAAAAGGTGGTGTAGCAGGTCTACTTGCAAAAACCTTCGCTAGTGTATGTTTTATTATTACAGCCTTTGCGGCAGTTAAGGTAAATCCTAATGGACTTGATTGGTTTATGTATGTTGCACTAGGTTTAATATTCGGTATGATTGGAGATATCACATTAGATTTAAAGGTAGTTTATCCAGAAAAATCTTCTGTTTATCTTGCTAGTGGTATGACTGCATTTACTATTGGTCATATTTTCTTTATTGTTGGTATGGCTATACATTATGGTATTCATTGGGCTGTTCCTGTTGTTGCAATAGTTGTTGGTATTATCGCAGTTTTGCTTGGACCTACATTAAAGCTAGATTATGGCAAGTTCAAAATACCTTCAATGGTGTATGGCATTACCCTTGCTTTCACTGCTTGTATGTCAGGCTATGTAATGGTTGTAAGTAATTTTAAAACAGCTTATATCATTATGTTTGTTGGTGCAGTTTCATTCTTGCTTAGCGACTTAATATTAAGTGGTATGTATTTTGGTAAGGATAAAAATACTCCTGTTAATGTAGTAATTAACCACGCATTGTATTATATTGCACAACTTTTAATTGCAAGTACTGTTTTCTTTATTTAATATAATCCCTAGTGAATTATTCTATTGTTTTGTGTAATTTCGTATTTATGGATTATGTTAAGCATAAGAGCAGTTCTGCAACTTATATAAAAGGCAGATAAGTTTAATAAAAATGATATTAAAAAAAGACTGAATTATTTCAGTCTTTTATTTTAATACATAAATATCTATGCAATATTTAGTTGTAAATACAAAAATATTCCCTGTCGGGAATACAAATGCACCACTTTTGTCCAAAATTATATAAGTGGTTATCGAATATTATATAGTATAAATATTATATATAGATATTATCTAAATATATTATTCGATAAAAGGTGCTAACTCTGCAAGCAAATCATCGCAGTTATCAGAATAGATTTCCATAAAAACAGGTTGTGATAAGTCTAGCGAAAAAATACCAAGAATTGATTTAGCATCAATAACATGTCTACCTGCACGAAGGTCCATATCGTAGTCATATTTATTGGTAATTTGTACAAAGTTTTTAACGTTTTCTGCCATTTTTAAATTGATTGTTACAGATTTCATTTACATACTCCTCTCTATTAGTACATATTTTATATATATATTATATACTAACTAATTATAAATATCAACATAAAATAATACCAAAACGAAAAAATATATTTTTGTTGCATTTTAAGGTTTTAATTGCTATAATCATATAAGAGGTGAATATGCTAAACAAAAGTAAAAATGGTGAGGCTTTAAGGGCCCTTGAAACACAATATAATAATTTGATTAGTTCAAAATTTATTTTATACAATATCCCAATGAAAGGATTTTTGAGGTGTCTTGCATATTATGATGAGTTTAATGCAGTAATCAATAAGTATAAACAAAATTTCGATTACAAAAAGGAACTATACAAATGTACTATGGAGTTCAATGGTGTAAAAACTTTTACTTTACCAACCATCCATTCAAAAATTATTCCTCTTGTTGTATGCTTATTGCTTGATTTTGATGAGGGTGTTATCAATTTCCCACAGTTTGTAATTGACTATTTCCCTAGTGCATCTCATAATCAATCGTATTATGCTTTTTGCGATACAATTATCACACCATTCTATGAGGCAATGAGGGCAGTTTGTTCGGGCGAAGAGGTTAAACCTCAAGATGATGAAATCACCATCGCTGATAAACAAATCACTATTGTTAATGGTGGATTGTTTGAGCAAACCGAGTATCTTGCACAAAGATTGTATGATGCAGTAAAAAAGTCTAACCTTAGCGATGAGGATAGGGAAGATTGCAAAATTGTAATTGAGGGATTTTTGCTTGCAACAGAAAGTTGTGATAGTCGTAGAATAAAAGCAAGCTGGATTGGTATGAAAAATACTTTAAAGGTCGTAAAGGCTATGCAAAACAATTTGACCAAGATAGAGGATTTATTGAATTTCTATATGGTGCTTTAATAGGTTTATTTGTAGGATATCCTAGTTGGATATCCTTATTTTTTATGGTATTATAGGTATCAATGCTTTAATTTGGTACAAAAACAGCTCCTACATGTGCGAAATACCCTATTTTTAGAAGTTTTTTTGCAAAAAAATCCCATTTTTTCAATTTTCTAGCTTCAGTTGCTTTACAAATTTTTAAAAAGTAGTATAATAGAGTAACCAACTGAAAAACGAGTAAATAAGTTTGGGTAAAAACTTATAAATGCTAGTGTTTATTATAGATACAGCATTTTGTAAAAGAATTGAATCTAAATATTTAGATATTCAAACCAATTGAAATAAAGTAAAAAATTTACAAAATATTTCAAAAAACTTGCCTAAATTTGTTGACATATGTATTACAGTATGGTAATATAATTAGGCTGTCGCTTGAAGATAGCGGAAATAAAAAACCGTGGGGGTATAGCTCAGCTGGGAGAGCACCTGCCTTGCAAGCAGGGGGTCAGCAGTTCGATCCTGCTTATCTCCACCAAAAATTACGGGCTCATAGCTCAGCTGGTTAGAGCACTCGCCTGATAAGCGAGAGGTCGGTGGTTCGAGTCCACTTGAGCCCACCAGTCCAATAGGACAATTCGTACATTGACAACTGCATAATAAATGAGAGGTATTTGCATTTCACAGGAGTG
>JAHHUG010000108.1 GCA_020024085.1 Christensenellaceae bacterium
CAATTTTACCAACTATAAATTCATTTTATCAAATCAAATATAAAATTAATACATTAATATATTTAAATAAATATATAATCGTTGTTAAAACACTTTATTTTATTTTAAAAAATGTTATAATGAAATTGATAATAAATATTTAGAGGTTTTAATGGGAAAGATAATTACTTTTACCAACCAAAAAGGTGGAGTTGGTAAAACTACAACCTGTGTCAATGTTGCTAGTTATCTTGCAGTTGCAGGCAAAAAAGTATTACTAATTGATATGGACCCTCAAGGTAATGCCAGCAGTGGACTAGGTGCAGAAAAATCTAAAAATGCTATCTCTGTATATAATCTACTTTGTACTGATAAATCTATTCTTGATGATGATGTTTTGCAAGACACTTGTATCAAAAATTTATCAATACTACCAGCAAATATTGACCTTGCAGGTGCAGAAATTGAGCTTGCAGGCATAGAAAAAGGCAGAGAAAAAATATTAAAGCAAAAAATATTGCCAGTAAAAGACAAATTTGACTACATAATGTTAGACTGTCCTCCTTCTCTTGGACTACTAACTTTGAATGCTCTTACTGCTAGTGATTCGTTGATTATTCCTATTCAATGCGAATTTTTCGCACTAGAGGGATTGAGCCAACTTATCAATACTGTAAGAATAGTCAAAAAATTTCTTAACAAAAATCTTGAAATTGAGGGTGTTGTACTTACAATGTTCGACCCAAGGTCAAAACTTTCATTCCAAGTTGAAGATGAAATTAGAAAATTCTTCGGCGATATTGTTTACGAAACAAAAATACCAAGAAATGTAAAATTAGCAGAAGCACCAAGCTACGGAAAACCTATTGTTAGCTACGACAAAACTTGTAATGGTGCAATAGCTTATACTAAATTAGCTATCGAATTTGTAAAACGACAATCAAAAATTTAGAGGTGAAATATGGCAGAAAAAAATCCACTAGGTAAAGGTCTTTCAGCACTATTTAGTGATATTTTAGATGATGATTTTATAAAATCAAACACTACTGAAAGAAAATATGTAGAAGAAATAGATATAAATTTAATAGACACTAACCCTAACCAACCAAGAAAATTCTTTAATGAAGATGCTCTAAATGAGTTAGCTGATTCTGTAAGCAGATATGGTATATTACAACCACTTATTTTACTAGAAAATAATGGTAGATATTTAATTATCGCAGGCGAAAGAAGATTTAGAGCTTCAAAAAAAGCTGGATTAAAAACTGTTCCTGCTGTAATTAAAGATTTAACCAAACAAGAGGTTAAGGAAATTGCCCTTATCGAAAACTTGCAAAGAGAGGACTTAAACCCTATCGAAGCTGCTGAAGCTATTCAAGAACTTATGGTTAGTCACAACTTAACACAAGAGCAAGTTGCAAGCAAAATTGGTAAAAGTAGACCAGTTATCACAAACACACTACGACTACTTCAACTAGAAAAACCTGTTATTGAGCTTGTTCGTGAGGGTAGACTTTCTGCTGGCCATGCAAGAGCTTTAGTTGTAGTTGATGATAAGGCTTATCAAGTAAAATTGGCAGAGCAAGCTGCTGATAATAAAATGAGTGTTCGTCAGCTTGAAACTCAAGTTAAGCTATATTTTAATAGAAAACTTATCCCTCAAGGACCTAGAAAAAAAGAGCCTCAATCAAGAGAAGTTAAAGAATTAATCAATGATATGAAGAGAATATTTGGCACTAAAGTTAAGGCTCTTGGAAATAATCAAAAAGGTAGAATTTATATTGATTATTACAACGAAGACGACTTACAACGAATATTTGATATAGTTGAATCACTACGAAAAAATATAAATAGAGAAATATAGTTAATGTAAAATATCCTACTTGCTAGGGTATTTTATTTTAAAAGGAGAAATTATGAGAAAAAAAATAATTCCTATAATTATGATTATATTTACCCTTACTTTTTGTTTAGTAGGGTGCAGTAAAGAAGAAAAAACATACACCGTAACCTATATGTTAGATAACGAAACAGTATATAAAACTGATACTGGTATATCTATTCATACAAAGCCAGAACCATCTAAACAAGGGTTTCATTTCGTAAATTGGTATAGTAAACCCGACTTTTCGTCAAAACCATTAATTTATCCATTACGATTACAACAAGATATTAAGGTGTATGCAAAGTTTGAAGAAGGTATTTTTGAATACAAAAAAAACAACGATAACACAACTTGCACTATCACAAATTTATATAAATGCCCACTAGATAAAGATGTTGTTTTCCCTTCAAGTATTGACGGATTAAAGGTAAAAGATATTAATATTAAAACTATATCAGAACTAAACTATATTACATCAATTTCTTTTAGTGAAGATGTGCATATTACAAATTTATCAATTATTATAGATAATATTGAAAAAATTGATTTATCAAAATTAAGCAGTCTAAACAACATACAAATTATTGGTTGCAATAACTTAAAAACTTTAATTCTACCAAAGGTTGAAAAAATCCCTAGCAAGTTTTTATCAGTTGTAAATATGAAAACACTTACTATTCCTAACAGCGTAAAAACTATTGAAAATAATGCTATAAGTAATTGCAATATCCAAAATATTAATTTTGAAAGCAATAGCTCACTTACTACAATTAAAACAAAAGCGTTTAATTCAATATTTAATCTATCTGCTATAAATATTACAACTTCTGTTACAAGTATCGAAAACAATGCTTTTTACGATTGTAATATGCTAGAAAAAATAATTATTAATAATGATA
>JAHHUG010000109.1 GCA_020024085.1 Christensenellaceae bacterium
AAATTTTTCAAATTATAAAAAAAATTTTTGAGTATAGCCTTAACATTAATAGCAATAAAAAATGATGTTATATATCAAATTTGTTCTGCGATAAAATATTATCAGTAAAATACATTACAACTATAAAAGCAATAAAGATAGTTTCCCATTTTTAGTAAATTTATAATAAGACAATCATTTATGGTAGTACAAAATAATTGTTGACAATACATTTATATGTTATAATCAAAATATGGAAAAATTTACAATAACCGTTACAACAGCTTTTGGAATAGAGGCAATTACCAAAAGAGAAATAGCTAATCTTGGAATCGAAGTAGGTCCTGCAATTAATGGAAGAATAACATTTACTGGCACAATGCAAGATGTCGCAAGACTAAATATGTTCCTAAGAACTGGCGAAAGAGTGCTAATAAAAATTGCAGAATTTACTGCATTAAGTTTTGATGAACTATACGATAATATCTACAATATCAACTGGCAAAATATCATAACAAAAAACGGTTTTATACACATTGTTGCAAAAAGCCATAACTCTAAATTATTTGCACTTTCCTCTACTCAAAGCATTACTAAAAAGGCAATAATTGATAAAATGAAAGAGGGGTACAAAACCGTTATTTTATCCGAAACAGGTAGCGAATACCTAATAGAAATTGCAATAGAAAATGATATAGTAACAGTTAACCTTGATACCACCGGAAAATCCCTACATAAAAGAGGTTATCGTGACCTTTCTGTTGAAGCTCCTATGAAGGAAACACTTGCTAGTGCTATCATTGAATTAAGCATTTTTAATAAGGACAAAGCAATGATTGATGCCTTTACTGGAAGTGGTACTTTTGCAATAGAAGCAGCAAGGTACGCTCTTAATATTGCAAGTGGTATTGATAGAGATTTTATGTATCAAAAATGGGAAAACTGCGACAGCAAATATTACGATTTAGCCAAGCAGGAAGCTGAAGATAATGTAATTTACGGGCAAAAATTACGAATTAACGCTTTTGACATTGATAAAAATTGCATCTCGATTGCTCGCCACCACGCAGAAAATGCAAGGGTAAAAGACTATATACACTTTCAACAAATGGATATGAGAGAGATATCTTCAAGGTACAATTATGGTGTAATGTTTGCAAATCCACCATATGGAGAAAGGCTACTAAAAGAAAGAGAAATTAAGGTTTTATATAGAGATATTGCAAAGATGTTTAACACCCTTGATAACTGGTCACTTTACCTAATTACACCATATGAAGATTTTGAAAAAGTGTTTGGTAAAAAGGCTACAAAAAACAGAAAATTATTCAATGGAAATATTGAATGTAAGCTATATCAATATATGGGCAAAAAACCTCCAAAACAAATAATTACAAATAATAATTAACAAATAATCGCAATATATGATAATAAAATATATAGGTAGTAAAACTAATTACTACCTATTTTTTTAGTATTTTATCCATTTTTTTATCAATAAAGCAAACGGAAAATTATAATTTTAAAAATAAAAAACGGTGATAATATCACCGTTAATTATATACAAAAATTATATTATAGGCTCTCAACAACCTCAACAGTTTTGTCGATTAGATGTGGCATAACACTTTCAACAAGTCCATCATCACACAACTTTGCAATAGCTGGGTCAATAGGTAGTTTATCAAGTACTGGAACACCTAGTTCCTCGCCGATTTGGTCAATTTTGCTTTCACCAAAGATTGAGAACTTTTTGCCACAATCAGGACAAACTGCATAGCTATAATTCTCTACAAAACCAAGTACTGGTACATTCATTGCAGTAGCCATATTATAAGCCTTTTTAACAATCAATGAAACAAGGTCTTGAGGAGCAGTAACAATAACAATACCATCAATAGGTAATGATTGATAAACTGTTAGTGGGATATCTCCAGTTCCAGGTGGCATATCAATTACGATATAGTCTAATTCGTCCCAATATACATCTTGCCAAAATTGTTTAACAGTACCAGCCAAGATAGGACCTCTCCAAAATACTGGGTCATCTTCGTGCTCTACAAGAAGGTTTAAACTCATTACTTTGATACCATTTTCACTTTCAGCAGGAAGTATTCCATATGGGCTTTCGTATGCACCATCGTGAATGCCGAACATCTTTGGAATAGAAGGTCCTGTGATATCAGCATCAATAATACCAACCTTTTTGCCAAGTCTTGAAAGCTCTACTGCAAGTAAACCAGAAACTAATGATTTACCTACACCACCTTTACCACTGACAACAGCAATAACCTTTTTAACCGAACTGTTTTCATTAAATTTCTCTTTGCTACATTCGCCTTTTGACGAACAAGTAGAACAATTATGATTACAAGCTTCGCTCATTTTTAACTCCTTTTGTTTTATCTATTGTAGTATGATACTTTTTTTATCATTTGTCAATATAATACTTAATATATATATTATTATATAATTTTTATCTAATTGTTTTATTTCAATTTATGTACTTTCTAAAGCAATTATTTTATAACCGAATTACATAAATCGGCATTTTATAACACAATTTCGACACTTTAAGTATTATATTATGTTAGTATAGCAAATAAAAAAGGGCAACCGAAGTTGCCCTTAATTACATTTAGTTAGGTTTTATTGATTTAATCTTGCTACTAAATCAGCTACTGTTTTACTAGCATCGCCAAGTAATAATGTAACCTTACTTTCATCTTTATAAAGTGGGTTTTCTACACCTGCATAACCTGGCTTTA
>JAHHUG010000110.1 GCA_020024085.1 Christensenellaceae bacterium
ACTATATTCTCTTTTTATAACTGGAGGTAAATTTTTACTATTATTACTTATAAAATAATCAAATTTTAATAACTCGTTTATTAGGTTTTCATCTTCACCATAGTTTAATACAAGATTATATAATTGTTCGTATAATACAAATACTCCGTCACCATAATTAACCACTTTTGCTAAATCGGTAAACATCAAATATGGTTCATACTTTGTAGCAAGATATCTTAGTGTTGTATAAAAATGATTTGTATTATAATACTTATCTATTAAGTATGCTAATTTTTTACCTAAATCAACTTCTTCCTTTGACATTGTAGGTGTGGAAATAATTTCGTAAGGTGGTGTACTTGAAAAGACATAACCATCACTACTATTTTCCTTTAGAGGACTACCCTTTAATACCTTTAATATGCCCACTTGCATTTGATTTGTCCATATATTATATAGGCAATTAAATGAATTCCTTAGTGAGTTCATATCTTCACTAACAAGTCCAATTATTAAGTCACTATGAATATGGCAATTTCTAAATGATAAAAGAGTTTTGATATTTTTTACTGCTTTTTCAATATTAGATTTTCTATTTGTATTTTTAAGGACATTATCATTAAATGTTTGAATACCTGCTTCAAATTGAAATAAATGAGGTCTTGCTTTACTGATTATTTTAAGTGTGCTATCTTGTATAATATCAGGTGCAATCTCAAAATGGAATGTAATATTTTCTTGGCTAAAATTGTCTATCAAAAACTGCAAAATTTGATTTGTATAGTCAACTTTTGCATTAAATGTTCTATCTACAAATTTTAATATTTTTACATCACTACCTTTAAATTTTAGTAGCTCTTTTTTTACAAGTTCGATATCAAAAAGTTGTAGTTTATCCTTTGAGCTCATACAATAGTTACATCTAAATGGACAACCCCTAGATGCCTCAAAATATGATATTTTACCTTTTGCATTATCAAAATATTCCTTTGTATAAGGAGAATATTCAAGTGGATTTGCAACCGGAACGCCAACAATTCGTTTACTTGTATCCCCGTTAATTAGGTCATAAAATGCAATCTCTCCTGGTCCTTCAATTATTTGGTCACAATAATTAAACAAATAATCATTTTCAAAGCTTGCTTCAGGGCCACCAAAGAAAATTCTACAATTAGACTTTTCTCTTAATTTTTTAGCAACTTCTAATGTTTTTTCGATATTAAAAATATAACAAGAAAAACCAACTAATTGAGGGTTGGTTTCTAGTATCTTGTCTATTATTTTATCGGTATTTACATTTATATTAGTTTCAATCAAATTAATATCATCACGCCTTGCGTAAGCCTTAAGATAGTAAATACCCAAGGATTGATGTATATATTTGCTATTAATTGCAACTAAAGTTATATTATCGTATATCATAATAAAATAAAATAGGCACTATGGCCTATTTATTATAATCTCTTTTGGATAGCTAGTAGGAAATCTCTACTATTTTTTACTTGAGGTTTGATATTGTCGTTGCAGAACAATGGTAATAAATCCTTTGTAATCTCTCCTGCCTCGATTGTATCAATACAAGCCTTTTCAAGTTTATCAGCAAAAGCCATAAGCTCTGGTAAATTATCTAGCTCGCCTCTCTTTCTAAGAGCACCTGTCCAAGCAAAGATTGTTGCAACAGAGTTTGTTGAAGTCTCCTCGCCATTTCTATATTTGTAGTAGTGTCTTGTTACTGTTCCATGAGCTGCCTCATACTCGTAGCAACCATTTGGAGATACAAGTACACTTGTCATCATAGCAAGTGAACCAAAAGCTGTTGCTATCATATCGCTCATTACATCGCCATCGTAGTTTTTGCAAGCCCAAATAAAGCCACCTTTGCTTCTTGTTACCCTTGCAACTGCATCGTCAATTAATGTATAAAAATATTCAATGCCAGCCTCGTTAAATTTTTCTTTATACTCAGCCTCAAATATCTCGTTGAAGATGTCTTTAAATCTATGGTCATAAATTTTAGAAATTGTATCCTTTGCACTAAACCAAATATCTAACTTTTGGTCAAGGGCGTAGTTAAAACAACATCTAGCAAAACTCTTAATGCTGTTATCCTTATTATGCATACCCATAATAATTCCATCACTATCGGTAAAATCATAGATAAGTTTTTTTGTTTGGTTACCATTTGCATCGGTAACAAGTAATTCTGCAGTACAGCCCTTCTCTACTTTAAGTTCACTATTTTTGTAAATATCACCATAAGCGTGTCTTGCAATAACAATAGGTTTCTCCCAAGTAGGAATAAGTGGTTTAACACAATTTACAAGTACAGGTTGACGGAATACAGTACCATCAAGAATTGCTCTAATTGTACCGTTAGGGCTTTTGTACATTGATTTTAAGTTATATTCTTCTACCCTTTGTTGATTAGGAGTAATTGTAGCACACTTTACAGCAACACCATATTTTAATGTAGCATTACTAGCATCAATTGTAACTTGGTCGTTTGTCAAATCACGATTTACAAGTCCAAGGTCATAATACTCTGTTTTCAAATCAACATAAGGTTTAATTAAAATTTCTTTTATCCAGTCCCATAAAATACGGGTCATTTCATCGCCATCCATTTCAACAAGTGGTGTGGTCATTTTAATTTTATCCATAAGTCACCTCACAATTTATTCTATATATAATATAATAGAATAATTGATTTTTATCAAGTAAAAAAAGATAAATATTGAATACTAC
>JAHHUG010000111.1 GCA_020024085.1 Christensenellaceae bacterium
ATTTATTATAGATAATATTTATTCATAATCGACAGTTTAACCATCAATTATAATATTATAAAGATTTGAAAGTGCTTTATTACTCATTTTTACTATCGGTATGAGAATTAGCCTCTTCTTCCTTATTTTCACTAGCTAATGTAGTCTTTTGTGTATCAGGCATATTAGCTGTACACTCTACCATTTCCTCGGTAGCAGAACTTGTTTTTACAACTTGATTATCATCATTTGCTACAACATTACCAATAAGAGTTTCTTCGCTAAGTATTGACTCCTTACTTACCTTTGCATCGCTAGATTTTAACTCTTTAATCATATTATCAAAACCTTCGCAAAGTGGTTCTGCACCCTTTTTATCGATTAATGAAACAATCCAAAGTACTATACTTGCAAGTATAAAGCCTGGAATAATTTCGTATATGGTCCAAAAACCAGTTGTAATTACACCTGTTGCTTTAAGGCTAAACAAAATGATTGTAGTAATAGCACCAGTACTAATAGATGCAACAGCACCTTTTAGAGTAATTTTTTTGCTGTACAAGCTGAAAAATACAAGTGGTCCAAATGATGCACCAAATCCAGCCCAAGCATACGAAACAAGTGTAAAAATTGAACTTTTTGGGTTAAGTGCGATAACAAGAGCAATAGCAGAAACAATAATAATTGTAATTCTATTTACCCAAACAATTTCCTTATTTGATGCGTTTTTCCTAATTGCAACCTTATAAAAGTCGTTAGCAAAAGCTGTTGATGCTACAAGTAATTGTGAATCGGCAGTAGACATAATTGCAGCAAGCACAGCAGAAAGCATAATACCTGCAAGAATTGGGTGGAAAAGTTTACCAACAACAGCCATAAAAACATTTTCCTTATCGGCAAGCTCTGGTACATAAACAGCACCCATAATACCTATAAATATTGCAGCAGATAGAGTGATAATTGCCCATATACTAGAGATAATTGTAGCTGGCTTAAACACCCTTTTGTCCTTTGTAGCCATAAATCTTACTAGAATGTGAGGCATTCCACAATAACCCAAGCCCCAACCTAGACAAGATATAATTTTAATTGCTGATATATCATTATTTGCGTTTGGTAGCAAATTTCCTATTTGACCAAGAAGATTACCTAACAATTCGTTTTGACTAGGTGTTAAAGCACCCATAAGTACAAAAGGAATGATTGTAAGGGTAAAGAACATCAACAAACCTTGAATCAAATCGGTATATGATATCGCTAAAAATCCACCTAAAAATACATAACAAACAATGATTGATGCACCTAGGAACAATGCTCCAAGGTAAGATATACCGAATACGCTATTGAATAATTTTGCACTAGCAGAAAACATTGAAGCTGTGTAAACGGTAAAAAATACAAGGATAATTAATGAAGAAACTGCTCTTAAAATACCTTTTTTATCTTCAAAACGGTTTTGGAAATACTCTGGCAAAGTTTGAGAATCGCCTAAAATTTCGGTATAAACCCTTAATCTTTTACCTACAAAAATCCAGTTAAGGATAGTACCAATAAGTAGACCTATTGCAGTCCAAATCGCTTCCTTTGCTGCACCAACCGAAACAAGAGTGATTGAACAAGCAAGACCAGGAAGACCTGTAAGTAGCCAGCCACTCATATCCGAGGCTTGAGCAGACATTGATGCAACCCAAGGATTAAGGCTTCTGCCTGCAAGCAAATACGCATCGCTATCATTTTTCTTCTTCAGATAGAAATAAACACCGATTCCTATCATCACTAACATATAAAGTGCAAAAACTATCGCAATAATCACTTTATCCATAAAATCTTATAATCTCCAATTCATTAGTCAAATCTTTTATATTTTACAACAATTTAGAGGTAATGTAAAATGAATATTACTATAATATATATTTATATATAAATGAATATACATTATGCAAAATACCCAATACATAACTAATAAAATGTTCAATATATTCATTATTTATGCATAAACAAAAAGAGGTATTACAAAAAAATATTTGCAATACCTCAATTTAATAAATAAATTAAAAGAATTTATAGAGAATACCTTAACTTTATGCAATCTTTTTATTAAGCACTTTACCTGTTTTTGCATCAATTAAAATAGAACTAAATTTGTTTTCGGCATCAATTACTGCTACATACCAGTAATGTGTGCCTTTGATATTGTTATTATCACGAACTAATTTGATATAGATTTCCTTGGTAAACTTATTATCTTTGTAACCACTATCAATTTGCTCTTTAAGTTCGGTTTTAACAATTTCAATAATTTTGTCCTTTTTTATAAAATCAACTGTAATATCCTTTAGGTCAATATGCTCATTTGCGATAATTACCTTTCTTGGATTTATCCTATTATTTATTGTCTTTTCATAATTACCAGTAAAAGAGTCCTTTGTAAGCTCAATGCTATCATCTTTGTTTCCTTCAATCAACCTAACCTCAATAGTAGATTTATTATTTGATTTTTTTGGAACAACTACAATCTTTGTAAAATCAACAAGTTTTCCAACTTTTCCATCATCAACAAAAACTTCCTCTTTTTTGCCACCATCAATAATTACAGTATAGTTTTCATTCTCTCCTACAATGGATTGCTCTTGAAGATAACTAATGTAATTATTTAAACCATTATTCTTTACATCTTTACTGCAACCTGTAAAAGCAAATAAACAACTTAACACTACTAA
>JAHHUG010000112.1 GCA_020024085.1 Christensenellaceae bacterium
ATTGTATAAAAAAAGCCCTCAAACAAGGGCAATTTCTAATCTGGCGGAGGAATAGGGATTTGAACCCCAGGAGGCTATTAACCTCAACGGTTTTCAAGACCGCCGCATTCAGCCGCTCTGCCATTCCTCCACGACTTTATAAGTATAGCAAAATTATAATTAGTTGTCAAATAAAAAATTATAATTATTAAAATATTTATCGTATAATATAAATTCTACTCTACTATTTCTATCAATTCCAGTATTATATCATCTGGGTCATAAAAATAAACAGCTTTACTTTTTGAAAATCCATATTTTGTAAAATCATAATATTGTGGTTCGCTTATAAATTTTACCCCAAGAGAAGATAGCCTATTATATTCCTTCTCGATATCATCAACCCTAAAACAAATTTCACTAATTGAAGTACGGAATAAATCAGCTGAAGTTTTTTCTATTTTTTGATTAGTAAATTGTATCAATTCAACAGGTGGAGAAATTATATTATCGTTACCCTTAAGATAACATACCCTAGCTGTACTATTTTTTCTACCAAATAACACATCGGCATTTTCGCCTTGCATTATGATTTCTCCAATAAAATCAAGTTCTAATACATCTCTATAAAATTTTAGTGACCTATCCATATCGCTTACAGTCACACCAACATGCATAATTTCTTTCATTATATTCTCCTTATATTCATTATACCCTATCTATTAAAAATATTCAAGTATCTGGATTTTTGTAAAAATTTATATAAAAAAAGGCACAATATATAGTGCCTAATTATTATTTGTTTTGTTTATAGTTCTTAAAATTTTTGATACTATCTGCTATATTGCACATATGGTCAGCAACTCTTTCAAGGTCATTACTCATATTCAAGTAAAGTGCACCAGCCTCAGCTGTACATCTACCCTCACGAAGTCTTGAAATATGCTTGTATGCCATTACTTCCTTTTCCTTATCTACTTCTTCCTCGTGCATATTTAACTCATCCATAAACTCAACTTTGGCATTTTGGAATATATCCATAGCAAGGTCATACACATGGTCAACAGATGCTTTCATTTGCTTAATTTCACTTATGGCATCTTCAGAAATAGTAGTATCTTCCTTAATTGCAGTTTCGGTATATTCGGTAATATTTTCTGCATAATCACCAATTCTTTCAAAGTCAGTTACTACATGATAATAACTACCGATTATCTTTTTATCAAGAAGTGAAAGTTGGTCTGCATTTGATAATTGAACAATGATTTTTGGTATTTCCTTTGATAAATAATCAAGTTCTTTTTCTCTTTTTAATATTTCTTCAATATGCTTTGAATCCTTTTGAATAAAGCCCTCAACTGACAAATTCAAGTTAGTTCTTGCTAGATTACCCATATTTACAACTTCCTTTTTTAGATAATCCATTGCAACGATTGGGGTTGACATCATGTGTTTTTCAAAGTAGTACAAATGAGGAATATCGCTTTGAACCTTACCATTATTTTTTTCCGGCAACATCTTGCATGAAAGTTTTACAAGCCACTTTGAGAATGGTAGAAGTACAATTGTTGCAGCCACATTGAATATTGTGTGAACAAGTGCAACTTGCATAGCATCATTTCCAGGAGCTAAAGCCCTCATCCAATTAGCAAAATCAACACCCGGTATCAACAAGAATAACATAAAGAATATTGTACCAAATATCTTGATATTAAGGTGAAGTAAAGCTGTTCGTTTTGCATTAATTGAACCACCAATACTAGCAATAAGTGCTGTTACACAAGTACCGATATTTGAACCTATTATTAGATACAAACTTTGCTCAAGAGTAAGCATTCCAGCAACTGTCATAGTAATAAAAATACCACTAGCAGCCGAACTACTTTGGATAATTGCAGTAAACACAATACCAATTAAAAGTAGTAAAAATTCATTTTGGATATTCGCAAATAAATGTGAATATTGCTCTCCTACCGAGCCCATTGACTCGCCCATTACATCAAGACCTAGGAACAACATTCCAAGACCGACAAATAAAGTGCAAACCTTTTTTACCTTATCTTTTTTGGTAAACATCATTGCAAGTGCACCAATACCAGTAAGAGATGCAAACAATGTTGAAATACTAAACGAACTACCACTAAAACCAACAGCAACAAGTATTGCAGTAACGGTTGTACCAATATTTGCACCAAAAATAATGCTTGGTACTTGTTCTAGTGTCATCAATCCTGCATTAACAAAACCAATAAGCATAACAGTTACAGCCGAACTACTTTGAATAACTGCAGTAGTTGTAAGACCAACTCCTACACCGACAATTTTGTTACTAGTTATTTTAGAAAAAAGTGTTTTAATTTGATTACCAGCGATATTTTCCAAGCTGTCACTCATCATTTTCATACCATATAGAAAAACTCCAAGACCAGCTATCAGCAATAAAACTTGTTGAAATATCTCCATCAATTTCTCCTTTATATATCAAAAATATTGTATTTACTCAATAATTATACTCTCTAATCTTTCATTTGATATAACATACGTTTATACCATTATAACTTTTTTGAAAAAAAATGTAAATCAATCTAACGTGTTTTGCAAAATTTGTTTCATTTAGGAATAAATAATTATATTAAAAATCCTTATGTATAGCATCGCTATTATATACTATAATAC
>JAHHUG010000113.1 GCA_020024085.1 Christensenellaceae bacterium
TAAATGGCAAGTTCAAAAAAAGATTACTTTGGTTTAAACAGAGTAGTAAGTATTATTTTAGCAATTATCCCAGTTACATCTTTGATACTTGGTATTGCTACTAGACTTAAAGAGGGTAAATTTGTTGCAGCTATTCTAAGATTAGTTTTAGGTTGGAACATTATTTGGATTCTTGATTTAATCTTTATGATTATTAATGGTAGAATTTGGAGACTACTTAATGTTTAATTAATGCAAAATTGCAAAAAGGCTAGCATGTGCTAGTCTTTTTTTATATTAATTTTTTGTATTATTTATAGCTAAAATGTCAAAATAAGCAATATATATTTTGTAATTATATACTATATATTATATATACTATATAAAGTGTATATTTTGTTGCTATAATTATTAAATTTTAGTATAATAAAGTTATGAATAAAGGACTAGGGTGGCATAAGTTAGATAATTCTGCAATGATTTATCCAATGCTTATGACCGATGAAAAACAAAATATTTTCCGTATTACATATATGATGGATAGCGATGTTAATCCAGCAATGCTTTTGAATGCCGTAAATACTGCTTTTGATAGATTTCCATCATTCAAGTCGAAGCTAAAAAGAGGTTTGTTTTGGCATTATTTCGATATCAATACAAAACCTTTCAAGTTGTTTGAATTAAACGATGTCCAGCTAAAAAAGATTGACTTTAGAAGAAATAATGACTACTGCTTTAGAATATCATACTACAACAAATTGATTGTAGGCGATTTCTTCCATGTATTATGCGATGGTACTGGTGGCACTGAATTTATGAAGTGTGTATTGTACTATTATCTTGAGAGCCAATCAAAAAAAATAGTCAATAAGGGAGAAGTACTTACAAAAGATGTGCCTATTGATGTAAGAGAATTTGAAGATAGTTTTTCGGCGAATTATATACCAACAAAGCTTAAGGATTTAAAGATAAAATCTCTTACAGGAGAGAGTGCATATCACATTGAGGGTAAGCTAATCAATAAGGCTTATGGTAGCAACTTAATACATCTACTTTACAATAGTAAGGAGATAGTTGCCCTTGCAAAAAGTAAAAATGCAACCGTTACCGAACTACTTGGAGGAGCTTTTTGTGTAGCATTATATAATGCTCAAATTAAGGACAAAAAAGAGGATACAAAGCCATTCCAAATAATGTGTCCAATTAACCTTAGAAAAATGTTCGATTCTATTTCGCTTAAGAACTTTTCGCTATTTTCGAGGGTTCAAGTACCTACAAACGATGGTTTAACCCTAGAATCTGCTATGAAGTGTTTTCGTGATAGTTTAGCACGAGATATCAATAAGGACTTAATGCAAGGCAAAATTAATACCACAGTTAAGAGTGAAAAGTTTATACCATTTAGATTTTTGCCACTTATGTTTAAGCAAGCAATCTTCTCTTTTTCAAACCTATTTGTTGGTAAAAGCAACAAGACTGCAACCGTTTCAAATATCGGTATTGCAAATCTTCCAGAGGGTATGGAGAGTGTAAAAACTATAAGTTATTCAATTAGCGTAAACAAAAAAACACCTATCTCTATGACAATTGGTTCGCTAAAAGATGAAATGTGTATTACATTTACAAGTATATTAAAATCTACAAAAATTGAGGAAGAATTTGTTAAAGTCATTAATGAACTTGGTGTAAATTGCAGAGTAATGTCAAATTCGGTGGAGGCAAATTATGAAGTGCAAATATTGTAATGCTGAAATAGTTGGCAAGGCTGATTTTTGTCCACTTTGCAAAAGACCTCTTGTTCAAGATGAGGTTGTAAATGATGTAAACAAGGAGTATGTTTACCCTATTAAGAAAAAAAGAGGTAAGGCATACAAACTGCTAACATTTACCCCAATGTACTTAATGATTGCATCGGTTGTGTTCTTGATTGTTGCACTTGTAAATATTCTGGTTGCACCCGATATGCCTTGGTATTTGCTTGTAGGTGTAACATTGTTGTACGCATATGTTTTAGTGCAAAATACTATTTTGTCGAGAAATAGCATTTTTAGTAAAATATTATGGCAAGCATTGTTGATATTTGCATTTTTATGGGTAATCGGTTTTATGCTACATAGTATGGGCATAATCGAGCAGATTTGGGTGTTTGTTTTTGACTACACATTGCCAGCCGTTGTTGGTATTTCAAACCTTGTAATGTGCATACTTACTGCTTGTTTTGTTAATCGTGACAAGGGATTAATTTTAGATGCTATTTGCTTCAGCTGTACAGGCTTTGTTCCACTTATTTTGTATGGTGCAGGGTTTGGTTTGATTAGTTATCCATCAGTTGCTGTTGCTATACTTTCTTTTATACAAATAATTGTATTTGCTATTGCTGGAAGAAAACATCTTAAACATGAGGGTAAACT
>JAHHUG010000114.1 GCA_020024085.1 Christensenellaceae bacterium
GATTAAGAGAATAATATATAAAGATGACAATTTCAATAATAATTTGTCATACGATGGTTTGCATTTAAAAGTTTGGATATGTCGTGATTACATATTTGCTTGCACCATTTATCAAGTAGATAATACAAAATTATTTTACAAATTAAAATATTAATTGGCCGATTTTATCGGTCTTTTTTTTGTATATTTTTGTAAAATGTTGTTACAAAATATCATATTTTAGGTTTAATCATTACAAATTTTTGTTTTTTATTGTAGTATTATGTGAATTTATTTGCCAGTTTAACTAAGAAAATAACTATTTTTTACACTTTTATAAAAAGTTTGGCATATTTTAGAGATTACTTATATAAGTTATATAGTAGTAAACTTTAGAGGGAAATATGATTAGAGAAAGAGTGTTGAGTGAGGCAAACTATATTGTAAAAAACAAAGCTACTATTAGAGAAACTGCAAAGGTTTTTGGTGTGTCGAAGTCGACAGTACATCTTGATATGTCAAAAAGGCTTATTGGTTTGAACAGTTATTTATACTATGAAGTAAAGGATATTTTGGAGTATAATTTTTCGGTTAGACACATCAGGGGAGGAGAAAGCACAAAAAGGAAATACCAAAACTACAAGTTTTAATGTATGTGTTTTGGTTGATTAAGCTTTCTTTTTTAAAAAATGTTGTAAATTTACATAAAATTGATTAAATACAATATATGATTATATGTTGATATGTTAATATTTTGAAATCAATGTAGAATTAATGTATGAATGTATGAATAAAAGCACCTTATATGGTGCTTTTTATTAGTGGATTAGTTGTTTACCTTTATCAAATATATTGTTGAGTTATTAAGTGTATGCAAGTCTAAAATATTAAACTTCTGGTTTGTATTTGTCCCAAAGATTGTTTCTTTCTGGGTTTGTAATTGCTCGTATCATTTGTTTTCTAGCGTCAGGGATATCGTTGTCAATGCTTGCAATCAACTTTTTCACATACGCTCTTTCGCTATGCTTATCCATAGGGCATGGATTAAAAACGATAGGAAGCTCAAATTTTTTTGCACAATTTGCAATTTGTTTTTCCTCAATATAAATCATAGGGCGAATGACATATTTGTCGGTTCTACTCATATAACTTACGGGAGGGAATGTTGATATTCTGCCTTCGTGGGTTAGTGATAAAAATAATGTTTCTAGTGCATCATCTACATGGTGACCAAGTGCAATTTTGTTTGCACCAATCTCGTTAGCCTTAGTGTTTAGTGCACCTCTACGCATTTTCGAACAAAGTGAACAAGGGCGTTTTTCTTTTCTTTCTTCAAAAAGTAGCTCTGCCAAGTTGGTATCAACAATGTAAAGTGGCACATCAATAGATTTGCAATAAGCCTTCAAGTTTTCCACTTCTTTCTTGCTTGTTTCTTCAAAGTTCATATTAACATTGATTGCAGAAAGCTCAAATTTTTCCTTGCTAAAAGTTCTATATCTATTTAGAAGTGCAAGCAAAACAATACTATCTTTTCCACCAGAAATTCCAACGGCAATATGGTCGCCATCTTGTATCATATCATAATCTATAATCGCTTTTCTAAGTAATCCTAGTAATTTTTGCATAAAAACCTCTAATTTATTTTATATTTATTTGGTATAAATAGCAAGCATATTTGAGTATTTTATATTATGGTAGAAAATATAATTAATTTACTTAGAGGGGTAGTGGACAACGACTACATAATTGTTGGATTATTATCAATTTTGCCACTAATTGAGGTTCGTGGGGCAGTTCCTATTGGAATTGCAATGGGTATAAATCCGTTTTTGTGCATTTTGATTTCTTCAGCTTGTGGGGCAATTTCTGTTATTCCTAATATGATATTTGTTAAACCATTTATCAATAAATTAAAAGAAACTCGACTTTTAAGAGGCTTTGCAGTAGGCTTTGAGAATGAAATAGGGTTAAAGGCAGAAAAAATTAACAAAAAACAATTTGGGAAATATTTTGGAGTATTCAGTTTTGTGTCTCTACCTTTGCCTCTTACTGGTGGATATACGGGCTCAACGGTTGCAGTATTTATGAATCTTAATTTTTGGTATTCTGTTGTTGCAATTTTTTTTGGAAATATCGTTGCAAGTAGTATTCTAACTATTTTATCCATTTATTTTAGGGAACAAATTGATATAATAATACTTATTTTAACAATATTATTTGTTTTTTCGTTGCTTGTTTACATCTATAAAACGATTAAAAGAAGAATTGATAGAAGATAATTACTTATTGAAGTGGAGTATAATATAAGCAATTTTTATGAATATTAAATGGATAATAG
>JAHHUG010000115.1 GCA_020024085.1 Christensenellaceae bacterium
TGTTTAATAATTTATGAAAAAATAAAAATTCTGCTTTTTGGTTTTTGTACGATAATATTTTGCACACTTGTTCATTTTTGCAAAAATATTTAGGAAAATACATTAAGATATTTTTTTAATGTTGTTATATAAGCAATATACAGTAGAGTAGTATTGCTATTATTAATAAATCTATATATAATTATTATGTGTAAAAATTTTCAAAAAAAAGCATACCCACTAGGATATGCTTTAATTATTAAATAAATATGTGATTATTCTACAATGTCAGCAGCAACTTCGCTTTCAATATTTGTATCCTTAATATTGTACATCTCATTGTATAAAGCAGTAGCTTCTGGTGTTACCATAAATTTTGGTTCAACAAGTCTCGAGATTCTTGATTGCTCAATGTCGTATTCTCTTAATGCGTCGTGTTCGCCTTTTTCTAGTTGAGCCTCAATTTTATTAGCATCTTCAATACTCATAAGTTTATCATCTCTTCTTGCTCTTACCTTAAGAATTTCAATGATATCGTCGTGTCTTTTTTCGTTGATATTCCATAGTAGATAAGGGATAGTTGCAAGGATTCCACTAATTACACCAGCAACACAACTCCATTGAATGATAGGATATAGTACTGATGCTTGTCTAAATATTTCAGGGTCGCCATTAAAACCAAAATTCTTATTAATGAATGGTAATACATAAGCTGTACCAAAGCCGATAAGAGTAACGATAATACCACCAAATTGAGCTAGGAAGCCCTCAAGACGATTGCCTGTCTTATATTGTTGATAGTCGTACATTTGTGTTCCAAGAGCAGGATTTACAACTACTTGAACACCATTTGCAAGTTGGATTAAGAACGAGAACAATATCATTATGTAAGCTGATGCATCACCTGGTGCAAAACATAGTACTGCCATAACTGCAGTAAGAACGATTGCAAGAGTGTTGCTGAACAAAATCAAGTTCTTTTTGCCAAATTTTCTAATAAGTAATGGAGCTAATAGCATACCAGGAACGCAAGCAGAACCCATTATTGTGGTAAATAAACTATGAGCCCAAGAGTTATCAATTTGATAAGCACAAATTGTAGCAACAAATGTTGTACCAACAAGTCTAAAGCAACCTAATGCTACACTAATATTAGTAATCCAGAAAAATCTATTGTGCAAAGTTTGTTTAATACCATCAAAAAACTTAACTTTTTGAACATATTGTTTACTTACAACAACTCTTTCCTTTGTTCCAAAGGCTGTAAGATATCCTAGTCCTAAACAAATTGCCATAATTAGTGGAAGCAACCATTTGTAAGGACCAATAACATTCATTCCGTCACCACCACCTGCTTTTGTAGCAAATAGTAGGTTAGCTAGTAGAGGGAATATAAAGTTGACTATTGAAGGTCCAAGAGAATATACAATAGAGCCGGCACTCATTAATAGCTCTTTTTCCTTTTGAGAAGGTGAAATTACTTGAACAAGTGTTATAAATGAAATATTGTATAGTCCATAGAAAAATTGTAATAAATTGAATATGATTGTATATGATACAAGCATGCCGATACGATTACCTGCTTGAAGGAATAAATCAGGTATCCAACCAATTGCAAACATACATGCAAGAAGTGGAATAGGCATCCATATTAGATATGGTCTAAACTTACCGTATTTTGACCTTGTATTATCTACAAGCCAACTACATAGAGGGGCTTTTAAGATAGCAATAATACTGCCGATAATACCAATTATAAAAATTTCATCTGCAGTAATTTTTAGTGCAGCTGCAATATAAAATCCAATTGCAAGTGTTACATAAATGGGTATAACAGATGCACCAACTACACCCATACCACCTATACAATAGGCTGTTGCTTCTTTAAAACTAAGGTAGTAACCCTCTTTAGGTGTTTTCCAATACTGTTTGACATTTTTAAGTATTCCAACACCTTGGTTTACTAAATTTTTTACTTTTCCCATGTATATCCTCTTTTTAAAATACTAATAAGTATTATACACAAAAAATAGCTTTTTGGCAATAGTCTACTTAATATTATATATAATAAATTATATTTAATATATAAGAATATTTAGCAAATACATTTATTGCAAATATCTAAAAATGAGAGAGTAAAGACAAATCCTATTTCAATATAAAATAAGTAGATTTATATTAAAAAGGGTGTTCTTACTGAAATTATTAATATAGTTATTTATAGAAAACTATTTACAAAGTTTTCTTTAGAGGGGAAACAAACTTGTAAATATATCAAAAGTATTCAAAATAAATAATTC
>JAHHUG010000116.1 GCA_020024085.1 Christensenellaceae bacterium
GGAATAGACAATCCATCTGATGTATTTGCAATAGATATCAATATGCGAAATGGATTAACATTTATTGTAAATGCTTTTGACAAAATATACGAAATTAAAAGTAATTTGTTTGGTAGATATAATGTCTATAATCTACTATCGGCTATCACATTGCTTGAAACTATGGGTATTTCGTATGATGATATTTTTAGTGGTATTGCAAATTTAAAAGAGGTTGAGGGTAGACTGAACTTGATTGACTATAACGATAAAAAAATTGTAATTGATTTTGCTCATACCGAAGATGGATTAAAAAATCTACTTCAAACCGTAAAATCTTTAACTAACGGTAGAATTTTAACTTTATTTGGTTGTGGTGGAAATAGAGATAAACAAAAGAGACCTCTTATGGGTAAGGTTGCATCTACCTATTCAAATTATGTAATTTTAACTAGCGACAATCCAAGATATGAAAATCCTATTGATATTATTAATGATATCGAAAAGGGAATGTTTATCAATTATACGGTGATTACTGATAGATTCGATGCGATAAAGTACGGAATTAGTATGTTGAAGCAAAATGATATATTAGTTATTGCTGGTAGGGGTGGAGAAATACATCAAGAAATCAATGGTGAAATTATACCATTTAATGATAAAGAAGTAGTACATAAAATTTTGGGGTTAGATAAGTGAAAACAAAATTATTAATTATTGCAGGATTAAGTAGCTTGCTTACAAGCTTGCTACTTGCTCCTCTTGTTATTTATATTGCAAAGAAGTTAAAGGTTGGTCAACCTATACTTGGATATGTCGAACAGCATAAGCAAAAAAATGGACTTGCAACAATGGGAGGGTTTATTTTTATTATCCCTACCGTAATTTATACTCTAGTTTTTGCATATTCAGAGAGTAGTTTGGTTGCAGTTGCCGTAATTTTATCCTATACTTTGTTGGGTTTTTTAGATGACTATATCAAAATTCATTATAGTAAAAATGAGGGGTTAAAACCATACCAAAAAATTATTGGACAAGGTGGTATTGCTATACTTATAGCTTTGTATTGCTATAAAAATAATAGTATTGGTAGCAGTATAATTTTACCATTTACCAACGGGAAAACTTTTGATTTAGGATTAGTATATCCATTTTTGATATTTTTTGTATACATTGCAACGACAAATGCAGTAAATCTAACGGACGGGCTTGATGGACTAGCAGGTGGAGTAAGTGGAGTATATTTTTTATTTTTTACAATAATTAGTTTTATTCAGTTTATTACTGCAAGCTATTATGGAGACATTGTAAGTAACCATTTGTACGGACAAGCAATGCTTTCGATTTGTATGCTTGGAAGTTTGATTGGATATTTATGTTTCAATCATTTTCCAGCATCAATTATGATGGGTGATACCGGTTCGCTTGGTCTTGGTGGAGCAGTTGCAACGGTAGCAGTTTTTACTAAAAACCCACTAATTATTTTAATGCTTGGCATAATGTTTGTAGTTAGTTGCATATCTATAATAATACAAGTACTTCATTTTAAAAGGACAAAAAAGAGGGTGTTTTTAATGGCACCATATCATCACCACTTGGAAAAGAAAGGTTTTAGCGAAGGTAAAATTTGTATGTGGTATATGGCAGTTACTTTTATATTTGGATTACTTAGTTTGCTATCTATGTGAGGTATTATGGGCGTACTAGTTTTGGGATATGGCAAAAGTGGTAAAGGGGCAGTTAAACTGCTACTTAAGAATGGTGAAAGTGTAGATGTGTATTGCGACAACAAAATTGATGATGAAAGTATCAATGCTGAAATTGCAAAACTTTGTACAATTTTTTCTACCGATAAAAATAATCTTAAAGTAAATTTTGTTACTGATATAAAAGAAGATTATAAATTTGTTGTAGTAAGCCCTGGGTTCAAAAAAGATAATCCCGTTATTAGTTTGCTAAAGAATAACGGGGTAAAATGTATAAGTGAAATTGAACTTGGTTATTTGTATTCAAAAAATATTATTGCAATAACTGGTACAAATGGTAAAAGTACTACTACAAAACTTATAGAAAATATGTGTAAAAGAGCAGGGATTGATGCTGTTGCTTGTGGTAATTTTGGATATTCGTTTTGTGAAGCAATTTATGAAAATCCTAATAGATTGTTTGTTGTTGAAACGAGCTGTTTTCAACTTGAATATATAGAAAATTTTACACCAAAAGCTGTTGTTATTACAAATATTTCAAAGGACCATTTAGAT
>JAHHUG010000117.1 GCA_020024085.1 Christensenellaceae bacterium
GAAGATAAAGATAGCGAAATCACAACAGAGCCAGTTATCGAAGATACCGACAACAAAGATGACAGCTCTAATAAATAATAATTAATTAACTCTATATAAAAAGAAGACACTATTTAGTGCCTTCTTTTTTTTGGAGAAATCTATATATCATAATGTAAGACAACCCTACATTGTTTGGGACTTATTTTCCTCTATTGCCTTTTCAAAAACTTTTTCAAGCTCTTTTACACAATTATCAAGTGCAAATTGTTTTGCGTACTCAATATATTTTTTGCTTAAATCTTGTTTAATATCATCGTGTTCGATAAAGAACTCTATCTTATCTCTTAAATCAAAATAGTTGCCGTGCTTAAATAAATTGTAATCGGTAAGTGCAAATTGATTTGTTGCAGAAAGTTCATTATCCGAAATAATAGGTACCATTCCACAAGAAAATGCTTCAATACAACCTATTGCCTCAATCTCGATATCTGATGCATGAACATAAATATCTGCATAGTTACAAACATCAACTAAATCTTTTTCAGCAAGGAATTTGAACTCTACTTTTACACCTTTTTTCTTTGCAAGTTTGTCGATTTTATCCTTTTGAGGACCTACACCACATAAAACAAGCACAATTTTGTCCTTATACTTACTTTCTGCAATCGCATTGATTATCAAATCTTGTCTCTTTTCGTTAGACAATCTACCTATCATCATTACTACGATTTTGTCCTTGTATTCCGTAGGCTTTTCAACCTCCTTTGGAACGAATGCTGAAGAAACACCATTGCTTATTACATGAGTTTCTGCCTTGTAGCCGTGTTGATGTAGTTGATTTGCAATCATATTGCTTGGGCAATGTACATGATTAAACTTGTTGTAATATCCCCTAAATACATTATATATAGTATTACTAGCAAGTTTGTTACCTTTAAGCCCTAATGAATAAGTGATGTTTTCCGGTTGAACATGAAATGCACAAGTTGAAGGAATACCCATCTCATCAGCCATTCTTTTACCTTCTCTTGCAAGCATAAATGGCATTAAAAAGTGTATCACATCACTGCCTTCAAAAGCTTTTTTTAATATCTCTTTGTCCGGTTTACCAAGTGCCATACCTTGTGCATGTGTAATCTTTGTAAAACAGCCCATATTGTACTCTGGTACCACATAAACATTACTGCTAGTATTAGGTGTACAGGTGACAATTCTAACTTCATGACCATGCTCCATTAATTTTTTTGCAAACCTAAGAGTAGTCATAGTTGTTCCGTTGGTTACTTTACCATCATCGCCAACATATTTGTCCATTACTAATGTTATTACCATATTTTTCCTTTTAACTCTTAATTGTTGAGTGTTTTTATAATTTTTCTAAACTTTTCTATTGACTTAATACTCATTTGTGTATTATAATTATACTATAAATTTGATATTTGTCAACATTTTATAAATAAAATCCGTAAAAGAGGATAAATGGAAAAAGCAATTACAGATAAAAGATATATAAAAAGTAAGCAAGCTATCGAAAAAGCAATAGAAAAATTATATTTTACAGGTAGAACTATTACAAGTATAACCGTTAGCGAAATTACTAAACTAGCAAATATTGCAAGAAAAACATTTTATTTGCATTATGTTGACCTAAATGATTTTTTTAATCAGTCTATTAATGAAAAAATCAATAATTTATCAAAAACTTACTTAAAAACAAATACTGCTGATTTCTACGAAACACTATCAACATTTTTCGTAAAATTAACAGTTACCTTAAAAGAAAATAATATGATTAAGATGTTACTTTCTAACGAACAATATTCTGCAATCATATTCGATAAGCTAAAAGTTGCAATAAAGAATTTTATGGCAAAACACCCTAATTCACCTTGCCGTGATGAATATGGACTAGAGTTTTTCACTGCTGGTACTTTATACACATATAGTTACTGGCTTAAAAAAACAAACAATATCATTGATATGCAAGAAATTCAAAGAGATATTGCAAGTTTTACTGCAAAACTAAAATATATTCTAAAGGATAATGAAGTTTTATTTAATTACTAATAACTCAACATATCCGTGTTGATTTATATATTCTAATCTTTTCTCAATTACAAAAAAGAGCCTATTAATTTAGACTCTTTTTTGCTTTATATATTAATTATTTTGATTTTATAATACATATATATTATATATA
>JAHHUG010000012.1 GCA_020024085.1 Christensenellaceae bacterium
GAGTAGGGTTGAGTAAATTTTTTGGTAAGTTTAATACCTTAATTATATTAGAATTTTGGGTTATTATTAGTTGGAATTTTCCACCACCAACAAGATAAAAAGAGTAGTCCTCAATATTTTTGTAATCCATTAAAAAATAAGAATTAGTCTTGATGTTTGGTAAGCAATTTATCAAGTAGTTATCCTCATTGAATTGTATAATTTCCGTATTCTGCCCGTAAATTTGTTTTTTTATATCAATTTTGGTACAAAAGGTATCGTAATTTTGGGAAAATGATAAATATTCTAGTAGCAGTGGATTATATATTTTTACTGGGCTATGGTAGTCTAAAATAGTAGTATTATCAACTTTTATTATTGCATCATTCGGCTTATTAAAATACAAATTAATCATAGTAAATTATATGCAGTATATAACAAAAAAACCACCTAAAAATAGGTGGTTTAATTATATAATTTGTAAACTTTTAGAATGCTACTTTAACCATATCTGTTAATACATAAGTTGATAATCCCTTACTCTTTTCGCCTTCCTCAATCCTAATGATTGGTTGGTCAAAAGTTGTACCATTAATTGAATATGCTTTGTCGGCAACAACAATTCTTTGTGGAATACCAGCAGGTTTTTCATTAATTGTAAGGATTACTGCAACAGCACCAAATTCTTTACCTTCGTTAATAAATTCGTATGTTTTGTCAACTAGAACATTATCCTCTTTGTTGTGGATATTGTAGTTTAATCTTTGAGCAGCACCCATAGCAACATTCTTTGCATACAAACTATCCTTTTCATATATTGGTGTTTGGAATGCAAGTTGACCATTTTGGCTAAAGTTAAGTGTTCTTGCGATTGCGTGAAGTTGGATATTATCAAATACAATGCCTTTCTTATTGATATTGGTAGATAATGTTTCAACTTTGCCGTTATTTGTAAATACGGTTGTGCATTTATCGTGAGAGTAGGTGGTTTGTGTTTCAGTAACATTAGAACCTACAACCTTTTTGCTATAACTTGCAATCGGTCTAAAGAATTGGTTTTGATAGCCTTTGAAGTAAACTTGACCGAAAACAGTGTCGCCGTTTTCAACTTCCAACTTATACTCGTAATAAGCACCATCTTTTATATCGGTAAATTCCTGATTCCCGATTTTAAAGGTTTGACCTTTCGCCTCAAAAATAGTGGTTGTAAGTTTGCCGTTAATAGTGTCTTTGCCAGTTTGCTCGTAAGTGTAATTGTATGTTGCAACCTCTTTAGCTGATTTGTCCCATTTAATGTTCAAATATTTATCGTATGGAGTAGTAGAACAGCCAGTTAAGGTTAGTAGTAAAATTACTGCGACAATAGCAGTGATAGTTACAAATTTAATAGATTTTTTCATATAATACCTCATCGTAATTAATTATATCATAAAAAATATAATTTAACAAATATTTTAATGTATCATAAAAAGGCTTTTTTCTATTTAAAATAGCACTATTATATGATAGAATATTATCAAGAGGTGCATATGTTAAACTTATATACTGCAAAAACTTTTGATGATGCCACAAATGGTGTACTTAATGAACTAAAAAAGAACATTAGTTCAGGTGCAAAACATATTGTTATTGTGCCAGAAAAGTTTACATTAACGGGCGAAAAAATTATTTTTGATAAACTTAACACTTGTGGAATGGACAACCTTGAAATTACATCTTTTTCTAGGCTTGCAGAGAAGAATTTGGATATTAGTAAAAAGTATTTATCTTCAGCAGGTAGCTTAATGCTATTTACGAAGGCTGTTTTGTCTTGCTCTGATAAGCTAGTTAAGTACAAAAATTGCAAAAAACTTTCAGGTTTTTACAAGGAAATGTATTCGGTAATTTCGGTACTTCGTAATAGTGGCATAAAGTCTGAGGAGTTAAAAAACTTGCATTTACCTAATGCTACTAGGCTAAAAGTAGAGGATATTGCCACCTTATATGATAGTTATGTTGCAATGCTTGAAACTAATTACTACGATGCAACAAGTTTGTATGAGCAGTTCGCTATTGCAATAGAGGATAATAGCTTGTTTACCGACTGCTATTTTTATATTTTAGATTATTATTTCTTTTCAAAGGTTCAACTAAATATTATTGAAAAACTTGCAAAATATTCGCTTGGAGTAAATATTGCACTTCCACTAAATAGTGGCAATAATGAGAGAATTTTTCCATATAACACCTTGAATGCACTTGAAAATATTGCAAAAAAACTAGGCAACAAACTGAATGTACACGAGCAAGGTTCTAGTTTAAGCAAGGACTTTAACCATATTTGCGACAATATGTTTAGTTATGAAAAATGTGACAAATTGACTACCGATAAAGTAGAAATTTTTGTTAATGAAAATGTGGAAAAAGAGGTTGAGTTTGCTTGTATAAAGATTAAAAAAGATATTCTAAATGGCAAGTGTAGATATCGTGATTATTCGGTTGTACTTGGCGACTTGGATAGCTATGTACCAATTGTAAAAAAGATGTTTGCAAAGTACGATATACCATTTTTTATCGACAAAAAAGAACCTATGCTTAATGGTGCAGGTACAAGATTTTTGCTTGATAGTATAAAGGCTGTAATCAATAATTACGATAAGGATTATTTGTTGAAGGTTGCTTGCAATCCATACTCAAAAATATCAAAGGAAGATTATAACTGTTTTGAAAATTATATCCTAAAATATGGTATAAATTACTCTAGGTTTTTGGATACTTTCAATATCGAAAACGATGATTTTTATGAGGGTGCAGAAAGGGTAAGAGCAAAACTTATTGGTATGCTACAAGTGTTTGCAACAAAGAATACAAATAGCGAGTATATCGAGTGTGTGAAGCAGTATTTGCTTGATAATAATTTTAGGGAAACCACTAACGAATTTATGGACGATTTGGTTAAGTATGATAATCAATTTTATCTACCAATCACAAACCAAATGTACCACGAATTATACAAGGTGCTTGAAGAATTTGACAATATTTTGGGAGAGGAGGCAACCACTCTTGATGAGTTTGTTATCACCCTTGAAAATATGTATTCGGATATTGAAATTGGGTTAGTTCCAGTATATGTAGATAGTGTATATATAGGTGAAGCTACAAGCAGTATGTACGAAAAAGTACATAATATGATTGTGCTTGGTGCTAATCAAAACTACATACCAAATTTTCAAAAAGAGGCAGCAATACTTAATAATGCCGACCTTGAAATTATGCTTAAAAATGACCTATATATTAGCCCAACTCCAAAGTCAAATAATGAAGACGCGTTGTTTTATACTTTGCAACTTTTAGTTACTCCAACAGATAAACTTATAATTAGCTATAATGAACAAAACGGCAGTTCATCAGATATAATTAGAGAGTTAAAGTACTTGTTTGGTTTAGATGTGCAAACTTTTGACTTTAATATTAGTGATATTGCTAATCGTTTTGGCGAGGACAAACTAAAGGAGGAATTGCCTAGTTTGTTATCTACTTATGCTAATATGAAAAGCATATTTGTAAGGGATATTTCAAAGGCAGATAAGCCTACTATTGCAAAGCCTTACGATGCTATTTATTCATTACTCAATGATAGTGACAAAACTGATGTTGTAAGGTTTATTTCTAATGTGAATAAGCATTACAAAATAAATAATGCAGGCAATTTGTATTTTCAAAAGAGCTATACTTTCGTTAGTCAAATCGAACAATTTTTCAACTGTCCATACAAGCATTTTATGGATTACGGACTAAATCTAAAGGATAGAAAGGTTGCCGATATTGATAGTATGGATATAGGTAATATTATCCACGGAGTGCTAGAAACTTTCTTCAAAACTACAACGGATTTTAACATTAAACCAAATGAAATTAAGGTTAAGGTTGATAAAATTTTGGAAGATGTTTTCGCTGAACCAAGAATGTCAGCAATCAAGGAAAGGACAAGTGTCCCTATTATTAAAAAGTTATATTTAGAGTGTGAGGAAACCTGTCAAAACCTTGTAGATAGGCTTAAATATACCAAGTTTGTTCCATACGAATTTGAGGTAAATTTTGGTTATCAAGGTGAG
The DNA here is from genome assembly GCA_020024085.1 of Christensenellaceae bacterium. GTDB lineage: Bacteria > Bacillota > Clostridia > Christensenellales > CAAEEZ01 > HGM11377. Next base: position 4,074 of record JAHHUG010000012.1, read on the forward strand.
GACGAAATTAAGATTAATTTAGGTGATAAAACTATAAAACTTGTTGGTAAAATTGATAGGATTGATAAGTATAACAACCACATTATGATTATCGACTACAAAACAGGTTCATATGTTTCAAGCGACTTTAAAGAGGTTTATTCGGGTAAAAAAATCCAACTATATATGTATTTGTCGGCACTGCTTCTTAAACATAAGGAGTGGAGAACGGCTGGTGTGTATTATCAACCAATAAGCGTGAAGTATCGCACAAGCGATAGCGATAATAGGTATCAATATTTAGGTCAAACCAATGCTAATAGCGATGTAATGGAGGCTCTTGATAATACTATATTTGAGCAAGGTAGTAGTGTGCTTATTAAGGGTGTTAAAGTCAAAAAAGATGGCAGTTTGTATAGTTCTACTCAAAGTAATTGCCTAGAGGACAAGGAGTTTGAAAAGGTTTGCAAGTATGTAAACGAACTTACAACTAATGCTTGCAAAGAAATTTTGGAGGGCTATATTGTCCCTTCCCCTTATGAAAATGCTTGTGAGTATTGTATTTATAAGGGTGTGTGTGGATTTGATAAGCAAAGTGGTAGAACGGTGCAAAATATTACAAAAGAAACAATTTTAGAGGCTATAAATGAGTGAAATTAAGTGGACAGCTGAACAACTAAAAGCTATTAACAACGAGGGTAATATTCTAATTTCTGCATCGGCTGGTAGTGGTAAAACTACCATTCTTGTAGAGAGAGTTTTGAACAACATTATAAATAGGCATATACCTATTAATAGAATGTTGGTGCTTACATTTACTGATATGGCAAGCCAAGAAATGAAGGAAAAAATCACCAATAAACTAATTGAGGTTGCAAAAGAGGGTGGCGAAAATGCAAAACTTATGAAGGAGCAAATATCTTTAATCCCTTTTAGCCAAATTAGTACAATACATAGCTTTTGTATGGAGATTATTAGAAGCCATTTTGACTATCTTGGTATTAATCCAACCTTTGATATCCTTAACGAAATGGACGAGGGATTATACAAACTAAAGGCTTTTAACAATGTAATTGATAAATTTGCAACCGACAAACAATCGAATATTGATGTGGATTTACTTGTTGGTGTGCTTACTAAAAATAGAAAACTTGACGAATTATTTGAAGTGGTTAAGATTATCCAAAATAACATTGAAACACAGGTTGATAAGGATAATTTACCTAATCAAATACTTCAAATGTACACACCACAAGGGCTTGCAGATGTGGAGAGTATAATTGTAAATGAGCTTACTACAAACTTTAACGATTGCTATATTGAATTGCAAAAACTACGACCAAATGCAATACAAAATGCCAAGTATGTAGATGGTTTGATTGATAGGGTGGAGGTGTTTAGAAAGAATAAATGCCTTGAAGAAATGGTTAGTTATGCCGAGCAAGACAAGTTTGGTATCAGTGTAGTAGGCAAAAAAAGTACCGAAAAAGAGGGCTATGTGGATAGCATAAAAGCTATTAAAGGAGATATTGATAATCTTATTAAACAACTAATGGAATTTAGCCCATACGAGACCGTAAAAGAAAGATATTTTGGTACAAAAAAGGTGCTTGTAAATCTTGTGGAGTTTACAAAAAAATACATTGAGGAGTACGATAGATTAAAGATAAAGGAAAATCAATTTGACTTTAGTGACCTTGAAAGGTATGCAATTAAGGTGTTACAAAATGATGAACTTGCAGAGGAAATTTCAAATAAATATGATGCAGTATTTGTAGATGAGTACCAAGATACCAACTATATCCAAAAATTTATTGTTGAAAAAATTGCTAAAAATGAGTGTTTTTATGTAGGCGACCTAAAGCAAAGTATTTATGGTTTTAGACTATGCGAACCAAAGATTATTAAGGAAAAATACGACACTTATAAAAGGACTGGCGAGGGCGAAGTTATCGACCTAAATTGCAACTTCCGTAGTAGCAGTAATGTGATTAATTTTGTAAACCAAATCTTTGATATTATTATGACCGAAAAGTCTTCTATGGTGGATTATAAAAACACAAGTAGGCTTAGTCATATTGGTTCAGTTCAAGAAAAAATCGAAAAAAATAACGATTGCAAAATTGTGCTTTTTGACAAAGTTGAACAAGCAAAAAAGGAATTTACGGGCATATATGATGTTTTGAACGAACAAATTGACGATAAGGTTGAAAGCATTGACTACGAAACTCAGTACATAATTGATGAGATAAATAGCCTTGTTGGTAAATACGATATTGATGATAGAAAGTGTAGATATTCGGATATCGCAATACTTGTTCAGTCAAAGCCAAAGTTTGCAAAAATGGCGAAACGAATGGAAAAATTTATTCCACTTAACCTTGTAGATTTTGACCAAAATTTATCGGTTCAAGATATTGACATTATCAATAATATTTTGTCGCTATCAGTTAATTTTTATCAAGATAAACCACTTGCAAAAGCATTACTAAGCTTTTTTGGTGGATTAAGCGAGCAAGAGCTTGCAGATATTAGAGTAAAATATCCAAAGGATACCTTCTATAATGCTGTTTTATCCTATGCAAAACAGGAAAATGATGGTATTTCAGCTAGATTAAACAAGTTTATTAATTTGCTAGATAAGGTTAGATTTACCTCTTCTTTCAAGGATACTGCGACCATATTTAGAAACTTGCTTAATACTGGTTTTGATGAGTATATTACTTCTCTAAAAGATGGCGAGGAAAGGCTGAAAAATCTTAATAATTATATAATAGAAATTAATACTAATAATAAGTTACATAATATAATAGATTATTTGGAGTATTCAAAAACAAATAATATAGAGACAAAAACGGTCATTTCAAAGAATAGAGATGCAGTAAAAGTAATGACTATTCACAAGTCAAAAGGACTGGAGTTTCCTATTGTATTTATCCCAAATATTGATGCCCAATTTAATACCGATGACCTAAAGCAACCATTTTTGTATAATAGCCATATTGGTGCAGGTATATACTACTACGATACAAAAAATTATGTCAAAAAGGAGAGCCTAGGTAGAATACTTGTAAAGAACTACATCGAAAGGGAAAAAAATATGGAACAAATTAGATTGTTCTATGTTGCACTTACAAGAGCTAAAAATAAACTATACCTTTTGGGTGTGGATAATGTTAGCGCATCAAGCAAAGTAAATGATTGTACCAGCTATTTAGGTATGATAAAGTATGCAATTGGTAAAGATAGCACACTAAATGAGTTTGTAGACTATCAAGATAATACCTATTTTCCTATTGCTTTGGAGAGAAAATATACAATCGGTAGACAGGATAAAGAGTACACCAAAATTATAAGCGATACCATTAATTTTACCTATCCACACCTTGAGGCAACTAATATGCTAGTCAATTATTCAGCAACCTCAATCAATAAGCAAAAGGGTATGGATAACTACAAAATTCAAGAGGAAAACAAAGCAAGCAAGGTGGGTATAATTTACCATAAGGTAATGCAATACATTGACTTTAATTGTTTTACCGTTGATGAGGTTATAGTTGAGCTTAATCGAATGGTTGAGAATAATATCTTAACCACCGAGGAATTAAGCCAAGTTAATCCTAATGAGATATTTAAGGTGCTTCAACTTGATATTATCAATATCGCATCTATGAATAAGTGTTTTAGGGAAAAGGAGTTTTTGATTAAAGCCGATTCAAAAGAAATGGGTGTTTCAAATAGTAGCGAGGATATCATTATCCAAGGTGTAATGGATTTACTTATTTTAGGAGATACCACTTATCTTGTGGATTACAAATATTCTGGTAAATCAGATGAAGAATTGGTTAATTTATACGAAAAGCAGTTTTATGTGTACGAAATGGCGTATAAAACCCTGTTTGGTGCAAATATTGATAAAAAAGTGCTTGTAAATCTTAAAAAAGGAACTGAAATTGCTATAAAATAATATAATAAATATTTACTCATAAATATAAAAATTATATAAAAATATAGATTTATTCTAGTATATTTGTTGATTTTATGTTTAATTGTGATATAATAGGGCTATAAAATAGTTTAAGTTTTTGGAGGATTTATGACATTCACAAGTTTTTTAGAGGGAATATATGATTTCTTTCATAGAAGTATTTCTGCAATTGATTCTTTTGGATACGAAGTAGTTTATCCTCTTGCTATGCTTATTATAGTTGCTTGGGCTTTACTAATTTTGATTTCAAAGTCTTTCTGCTATACTACAAAGCTAAGTAAGGATTGTGATAAAGTTACAAAGTATTTGAAAAAATTAGATAAAAAAGCAGCAAAACAAAACAAAAAGAATAAGAGCGATGCACCTGTTGAGGCAAAGATTACTGCTGAAAATGTAGATGCATTTACAAAAAAATATTTTGGTAAACATTGTGTAAAAAATCTTAGAGAGCGTTGGCAAACATACCTAAAATATTCTGCTGGTGTTCCAAGTGATTTTGTAACAGGTGAACATTGTTTATCAAAGAAGGGTGTTGGTAGAGGTATTAGCCGTGGCAGAATTCTTGCTTATAGATACGGTAGTATGATTGTTACAATGCTTGCATTTGGTTATCTACTATTTGATAAAACAAATAAGGCTACTGTTACTCCAACTCAAATCAATCAAGTTCTTGTAGATATCGCTCAAATTTTACCAGGTATCGTACTACTTATTTCAATAGCATTACTATTTGATTTAATTATTAACTGGGTATTTACACTTGCTGATAATGGTGCTGTTAAAAATTTCTACGAAATGACAAAAGCACTTGACGATAAGGTTGAGCTTGGTTATGGTACAGATGCTTATGCTCAATATGCTACATATGAAGAGCCAGTTTATGCTGATGGACAATTAGAAGAGCCAGTATATGATGAAACTGCATATACAGAGGAAGCATATCAAGAGCCAGTATACGAAGAAACTCCAGTAGAGGAGGCTCCAGTTGAAGAACCTGTATATAAAGAGTTTGTTGCTCCTGCTCCAGTTTACGAAGAGCCAGCTCCAGTTGAAGAAGCTCCACAAAAGAAAGTTCCTTCAAAGATGGATAAAATTGAGATGCTTACCGAAAAAGCACTTAGCAGTAATGCATCAAAGCAAACCTATATGGGACTTGCTAGAATGTTAATTGATTTCAATAAACTATCAACAAATCCTGATGATAAAGTTAGAATTAAGGCTTGCGCTACTAAACTACTAGCAAAAGTAAAATAATAACAAATAATTAGAGAGGTGAGTAACCTCTCTTTTTTTTAAAATAAATTTTTGTTTTGCATTACTTTTTATTCAAATAACTAATTAACAAAAAGAAAATTATGTGATATAATATAAAAAATCAGCTGGCAGATTGTTGTCGGCAAGTAAATTTTGAAAGTACAATAATTAAGGATTTTGTGCTAAATCCTAAATTAGATGTCAAAAGGAGGTAAAAATGTTTCAAATCTTTTATACCGATGAACAAGATAATTCTTTGAAAACATTAAATACTGAAAAATTAGATAGTTCTTTTGACGCAAAAGGTAAATGGATTAATATGACTAATCCTACCGATAAGGAAATTGAATTTGTTTGTGAAACATTAAAAGTTCCAGAGGAAATGATTAAGGCTGCTCTAGATGATGAAGAAATGGCTCGTACCGATAGGGAAGATGGCTGGTTTTTGACATTGTTTGATATCCCAGCACTTGAGGAAGATGACAATTATTATAGTTATACTACAATCCCTCTAGGTGTAATGTATAATGCTAATACAATTATCACCGTATGTTTGAAGCGTACTATGTTGCTTAATGACTTTGCAACTGGTAGAGTAAAGGATTTTAATACAAAGTATAAGACAAGGTTTTTGATTCAACTATTATATCGTGCTGCTACAAAGTACCTACAATATCTTCGCCAAATTGATAAGGCTAGTCAAAGAATACAAGCAGAACTTCAAAAAACTATGAAAAACGACGACTTGGTTCAATTGCTTGATTTGGAAAACTCTCTAGTTTACTTTTCAACATCACTTCAAAGTAATAATGTGGTAATAGAAAAACTTGCAAGGGTAGAGTCAAAAAATTTCTACGAGGAAGATTTGGACTTGTGGGAAGATGTTGGTATTGAGCATAGACAGGCTATGGAAATGTGTAAAATTTATCAAGGTATTATCAAGGCAAGTACCGAGGCTTTTGCAAACGTTATCAACAATAACCTTAATACCTCAATGAAAAAGTTGACTATTTTAACAGTGATTTTGTCGATTCCTACTTTGATTTATTCAATGTGGGGTATGAACACTCCTGTTCCTTGGCAAGATGAACCAATGGGATTTTGGATACTTGTAGCGATATCTATTGTAATTAGTATCATTGCAGGTATATTGCTGTTCAAGGACAAAAAATTCAAAAAATAGCAAATTAAAAGAGTAGCGATACTCTTTTTTTTAATTTAAAAGTAGTTTATCTTAATGGTTTAATGGTGCATAGTACAAGTTTCAATAGTTTGCACTTCAATGTAAATTGTGTTCGGGTGGGGTAAGATAAATTTTATAATTTTGTTGATGTTAAATTGTAATGTAAATTAAAATTTTTATTGCAAAATAAATACTAAAATTCAATAGGGTATAGGCATTTGGATACCATTACTTTATTTTGTTTATATTGACATAGAGGCTAGTATATGCTAAAATAATATAATTATTGATATGTATTGAGGAAATATGAAAAAGAAAGTATTTTTAGTATTAGCTGTCGTATTGGCATTGGTTTTTTCATTAGTTGGTTGTACTCCTAGTGCAAGGTTAAGTGATATTTATGTAAACCATGCAGAGCTTACCGAATTTGATGGAGCAAGGCTTGAGGGCGATATTCCAGAAGGATATAATATTGCCTATGGTTTTAACACTTCAAATCCAAAAGAAAGCCCATTTTTTAGTACTCATAATTGGGCTGTAATAAGGCTAGGTAACGACAACAGAAAACTTGCCGTTTATGACTACAAATCAAAAAGCTATGTTGTAGGAAATAGTACTACACTATGTTACGAAATCAAAAAGAACGAAAACTTTATTCTTTATCGCGAATCAGTTTCTAGTGATACATTGCTTAGAGATTGCAATAGTAGTGATATTATAAATGTAAAGGAACAAGGTATAGAAAATTTTGATGCTATCCGTATTCCTTCTCAAAGCAGTAAAGTTTTTTTGTATAGCACATCAAACTATATCAAATTTTACGATGTAAAAGGTCATATTTTCCAAATTAGAAATAGAATTAATAACAGTTCATATTGCCCAGAGATAATTGTTTACGAAAACTATATCGTTCAATGCAATAGTATCAATAATCCTTCGCTAGTAGCCATATACGAGATACCTTCTACCCGTTATAGTTATAACGAAATGACAGAAACTAAACCTAGCAAGGTAAGTATTTTCTCTAGTGCTAATGTGTTTGTAAGCTACTTGGGAGAGGGTAAATTTTATATCTTTATGCAAGATAATGAAAATACCGACAATTACCAATATACCGATAATAACCAAAGGTATTCTGGTAGAGTAAAAATTTATAATGCAAAAACCGATAAGATAGAGAAAGATTATACCGATAATAAGTACTACAAAACAATAATTTCTAACAAGAGTGAACTACTTAATAATGATTTTGGCGATTTGCAAATTTCTATTAGTGATGTACTAAATAACGGTTACAAATTTGCAGAGGGTATTAGTATTAACCCTACATCAAAGGTTGCAGAGTTCGACCAATTTATCCTTAACGAAAAGGGCGATATCCTAGTATCTTTAACAGGTAGATTCGGTACTGATATCAAAATTAATAAGGATAGAATTGCAGGTATTAGCCCACTTATGTTGTTGTTTATTGATGGCAAAGGATTTTCGCCAAATAGCAACTTGGGTGGCATTCGTGTTCTTAATATTGATGGTACTACTGCTTTTGAAAAGAATGATGGATTATATCAAAGTTTGTTCTACAACAATGATGCTCTTGTTTGCAAAAAGGTGAGAGAATTTAAGGGTACTGTTTTGGACCAAACTAGATATGGTGCTTTTGATAGCAATGGTAAACAAATTATCGACTTTAAGTATGATTATATGACACCATTTATTGATGGTTATGCTCTTGCTTACGATGAGTATTTAGTTGAAAAGGTAAATGGTAAAGATGTAGTTACTAATATCAAAATTAATGATATTTACTCAACAAATGGTAAATGGCACAAGCCAGATGGTACCGTTTTACCAAATAATTTCAACCCTAGAAATGCTAGTAAAAGTACCAAAGTATACCGAGTAGATAAACTTGGCAATGAGGTTGAAATTAAAGATATCGCTCATACAAGAACTAATAGATTAGTATTTAAGGTTGGTGCTTATGTATCACAAAACCCTGATGGAAAATATAATGTAAAAAATATCAAGGGCGAGGAAATCTTTGATGAAAATTTCGATGAGGTATTCAACGATGTTGTAATTGATAGACCAAATCTTGATGAAGTAACTATTTGTGGTACAAGAGGAAACAAGGTTTACATTTACACCCTTACATCTTCTACTCGTGGTTTGCCAGAGGTTAGAACTATTCACGATGTAATTGTGCCTTCAGTAGTTATCGGTTCAATCGCACTTGCAAGTATTGTTATAATTGCAGTTGTTAAGATTAAGTCAATTAATCCTAGCAGTGTAGCAGATGCCGTTGAGGTTAAAGCCGAAAACAAGGAAAATAAAAAGAAAAAATAACATTATGAGCTAGCAGATGCTAGCTCTTTTTTTATGTTTTCAAAGTAGTAGGGTAAATTTCAATAGCTTGTCTATTTAAAAAAATATTTCTATTGCCGTTTATTTTAGGTGTTGTAGTTGGGTTGGTTGTTTAACTTGTAGACTGTTAAATGTATTATTCCTTTGCCTATTGAATTTTGCTTGGATAACCAACAATTTTAGATTCCATAAAAAATTTACATAATTTGCTAAAATCAGCATTAAGGTAAACCCTCTTGCATATTTACTATTAGAGGTGTATATGTTAGAAGTTTTACTTGCAGTTTTTGTAGTTGGTGTAGTGGGTACAACCTTTGGTGGTTTGTTAAGTTTGTTGCTAAAAAGGTACAATGTTTCGGTGGGTATGTTGTATGGATTTGCTGGTGGCATAATGCTTTGTATGGTGTTAAGTGACCTTGTTATTGATGCCGTTAAGTCATCGAATATTGTATTTACCCTTAGCTTTTTGATGGTTGGATATCTTTTGATATATTTTGTAGAGCTATTTGTGGACAAAAGAAAAAACAAAATACTAGCTCTTGCAAATATCAAAAATGAAAAACTAGCAAGTTTTGTAATTATACTTTCCATTGCTTTACATAACTTTCCAGAGGGTATGATAATTGGTGCAAGTAGCACAGTTACACTATCTTTAGACTATATTTTAATGATAGCTTTACATAATATTCCAGAGGGTATGGCAATAGCTTTACCACTACTAAATAGAGGTGTTAAGCCACTTAAAGCAATATTTATTTGTTTGCTAACTGGTATTCCTACAATACTTGGTGGTGTGGTTAGTTTCTATCTTGGTGCAGTAAGTCAAATGCTTATCGCTTTCTGCTTAAGTTTAGCTAGTGGTTGTATGCTTTATGTGGTATTGAATGAGTTGCTTCCTTTAACTTATAATGATAAAAATTTTTCTTTTAGCATAATTTTAGGTGTTATTCTTGGACTAATAATAATTTTTAGTTTATAATAATAGCTAGTGAGGAAAAAAATGGATACAAAAGTTTTAGATATTAAAGATGGTTTAGATTTAGCAGTTGAGTTGCTTAAAAATGGCGAGCTTGTAGCTTTCCCAACAGAGACAGTTTATGGACTTGGTGCAGATTGTACTAATACCGAGGCTGTAAATAAGATTTTTGAAGCAAAGGGTAGACCTCAAGACAATCCACTTATTGTGCATATTGCAGATATCGAAGATGTTAAAAAGGTTGCAAGGGAAATTCCAGACGAATTTTATATTCTTGCAAAAAAGTTTTTACCAGGACCTCTTACAATTATCCTAAAAAAGAGCGATATGGTTAGCCCTGCTGTTACTTGTGGGCTTGATACTGTTGGTATTCGTATGCCAAATAACGAGATAGCAAGGGAAATTATCCGTAAATCAGGTGTGTTTATGGCAGCACCTAGTGCAAATTCTAGCAAGCATATTAGCCCAACTACTGCAAAACATGTTTATGATGACCTTAATGGCAAGATACCTCTAATTATTGATGGTGGTAGCTGTGAGGTAGGTATAGAGAGTACTATTATTGATTTGTCGCAAGAACCAACCGTTCTTCGTCCTGGTGCAATTACCCGTGAGATGTTAGAGGAAGTGCTTGGTACTGTTGGAGAGTTCAAGGGCAAAATCAAGGTTGCAAAGGCTCCTGGTATGAAGTACAAGCACTATGCTCCAAAGGTTCCTGCTATTATGTGCGACACCGTAGAGGAGGTTATTCTAAAGTACAAAGAAGCTGTTAAAAATGACCTTCGACCAGTAATTATAGGCAAAAATCACCCTGAGTATTTCTGCTTAAACCTACTTAATATTGGTAGCAATGGCAGTGAATATGCTCGTAATGTGTACAATGCTTTGCATATTGCAGAGGAAAATTATGGCTATATTATTGTTGAAAAACTTGAAGATGAGGGAGTAAGTCATTCGGTTATGAATAGACTACTAAAGGCAACTGCCGAACAACCTAAAAATGAATAAATATCATATATTTTAATAAAAGGATAGATTAATTTCTATCCTTTTTTTTGTTTTAAAATCCCGTAATTATGTTCAATAATTTTTTAATAATAAAAAAGATAAAACATTAATAGACTAAAATAACCATATATTTTAAAAAAAGTTACTTATTTATAGTGAAAATGTCGGTAAAACATAATTCTTTCAGTCTGACCGATAATTTAAAAAAATAAAAACCTCATTTTTTAAATTAATTATATTGTGTACATACTAAAAGTAGCTAAAATTACACTTTTTAGCATATTTAATTGACTAAATAGGCTAAATGTATGTAAATAGTGATAATACGACTTATTATCTTTAATAAAAATTTAACTTGCTATTGATTAAAATTAATTTCTATTATATAATAGAAAAAAGATAATTTTAAAATACTATTATTAGGTATTTAAAGGAGAAAAAAGTATGAAAATTGCAATTGGTTGTGACCACGGTGGAATCGTATTAAAGCCAGCTATTGTTGAATGTCTTGAAAAAAGAGGCATTGAGTATGTAGATTATGGAACATTTTCAGAGGAATCTGTTGACTATCCAGATTATGCACTTAAGGTAGCAGAGGCTGTTGCTGATGGTGAAGTAGATAGTGGTGTACTACTTTGTGGTACAGGTATCGGTATTGGTATTGCAGCCAATAAAGTTCCTGGTATTAGATGTGCTTTAGTATCAGATTTGTTTTCTGCTAATGCTTGTAAGGAACATAACAATGCTAATATTATTTCTATGGGTGGCAGAGTTACCGATAGCGAGAAGGCTGTTGCTATGCTAGAGGCTTGGCTTGATGCAGAATATCAAGGTGGCAGACATCAAAAGAGATTAGATAAGATAACAGCTATTGAACAAAAATATTCAAAGTAGGTGAAAAGATGTTACAAAATGTTATCAATTCAATAATTGATGCTGAAAATGAGGCAGAAGTTATTGTAAAAGATGCGACTGTTGAGGCAAAGGAAAGCTTCCTTAAGGCAAAAACTGACAGTGAAAAAATGATTAAAGATAACTCAAAAGAGGTAAAGGAAAGCTATCGACAAATTGTTGCCGAGGCTAATGAACTTGCTGATAAGGAGTACGACAAAATCATTGCTGATGGTTCAGTTGAGGCTGAAAAGTTGCTTAACGACTCACAAGAACAAATTAATGATGCAGCAAAATTTATCGCAGGGAGGTTATTAGAAAAGTATGGCAATTCTTGATATGAAGAAGTGTACCATAGTTGGCTATGGTGCTGATAAACAAAAATTAATAAAAACTCTTCATAAAAGCTGTATTTTCGAAGTAGTCAAGAGTGATGAACTTGATAATGCTACCTACAAGGAGGAAACAAAGTCAAGAGATGAGGTAAACACTCGTCTTGCTAAACTTTCCTTTGCTTTTGACTTTCTAAAGGTTCAAAAGAGAACAGGTGACAGAATAATCAAGGATAACTCAAAAAAGAAAAATATCAAAAAGGGTAAAGTCGTAGCTATTAACTACAAAAAACCTAAAAAACAACTAATTCAAACACCAGTTTATATCGACTATAATGACTTTATGAACTTGCCAAATAAGGCAGATTCTGTGTTTAGCAAAATTAGTGAGCTTGAACAAATCAACTTGAGGTTGCAAGAGATTAAAACTAATGAGATAAAAATCAACAATCAAATCGAGCAACTTAAAGTTTACGAAAAGGTTGACATTCCTTTTAGTGAGGTTAAAAGTACCGAAAATGCTGTTATGATGCTAGGTACTATCCCTAAAGAAAAGGTTGAAGCTCTTAAAAATGTGCTAAACGATTACGAGGGTATGTATACCGAAGTTATTGAGTCGGAATGCAAGTTGCAAGCTGTTTTTGTAGCAATGCATAGAGAAATCAAAGATGATGCTATGTTAAGGTTATCAACCGAGTGTGACTTTGTCCGTTGTAGTTATAATTTTGATATGACTGCAAAAGATAAAATTGTTGAACTACAAAATACCTTAAAGGATAACGAAAAGGAAAAGGTGCAATTACTTGATAAGTCACTTGACTATTTAAAGTACGAAGATGACTTCAAGCAAATGTACGACTACTATTCTTTTGAAAGTCAAAAGTTGACAGCAGAGGAAGGTATGCTTAATACCACATCTGCTTTCGTTGTAGAGGGTTGGATTCCAGCAGAACAACAAGCGAAGTTCGAGGAAGAACTAAACAAAACAAGCGAATATTTATTTGTAGAGTTTAGGGACCCACTTGATACGGAAGTACCACCAACTTTATGCAAAAACAACAAGTTAGTAGAGCCATTTGAGGCAGTTACAAATATGTATGCAGCTCCTCTTCCAACGGAGTTTGACCCAAATCCACTTATGGCGTTCTTCTTCTTTGTATTCTTTGGATTTATGGTTAGTGATGCAGCTTATGGACTATTGCTTGCAGTAGGTGCAATGGCATTCTATCTACTATCAAAGCCAGCAAAAGGTAAGGGTAAAATGATACTACTTATCTTCTTTGGTGGAATATCTACATTTATTTGGGGTATGATTTTTGGTGGTTGGTTCGGCGAAACTTGGCACCCACTTGTGCCATCACTTGTACCTATGGAGAATCCTATGAATGTGCTTATTCTTGCACTAGGACTAGGTGTAATCCACATTATGTATGGTATGGCAATCAATGGTGTACAGCTTATTAAGAGAAAAAAATATATCGAATCAATTGTTGAAACTTGGGACTGGTTCTTTATCTATATCGGCTTGTTTATGCTTGCAGGCAATATGCTACTTAAGTTAAACAATAACGGCTTAAAGATAACAGGTCTAGTATTCTTAGTAATAGGTCTTGTAACCTTGCTTGTTCTTGGTGGATACGGCAAAAAAGGTTTCGGCAGAGTATTTGGTGGCGTATCAAGATTATACGACATTGTCAATTTTATGAGTGATGTACTAAGTTACTCAAGATTGTTCGGTCTTGGTCTTGCTACTGGTATTGTCGGTATGGTATTCAATCAAATTGGTATGGTACTTGTTGATTTATTAAGTTTCAACTGGTTTGGAATGGCAATCGGCTGGATTTTTGCAATTGCAGTAATGGTAGTAGGTCACCTATTCAACTTGGGTATTAATACTCTTGGTGCTTATGTACACGATTGTAGATTGCAATATATTGAGTTTTATGGCAAATTTTACCAAGGTGGTGGACACTTGTTCAAGCCACTTGGTTCACAAATTAAATATAACAACATTAGAATGTAATTTTTCGGAGGTTTATTATGGAATTTAGTATTGGTGCTGTATGTGCTATTATCGGTGCAGTTTTTGCAGCAGGTCTTGCAGGTATTGGTTCTGCTATTGGTGTAGGTAATGCTGGTCAAGCAGCTGCTGGTATTACAGCAGAGGACCCAGATAAGTTCTCAAAGGCACTTATTTTACAATTATTACCAGGTACACAAGGTATTTATGGTCTACTTGTAGCATTTATCGTATTTATTCAAATCGGTCTTTTAGGCTCAGGATTAAAGCCAATCACACTAGAACAAGGTCTTGGTGCTATGGCAGGTTGTATCCCTATGGGTATTGTTGGTTTGCTTTCAGCTATCTACCAAGGTAAAGTAGCAGTTGCTGGTATCGGTATGCTTGGTAAGAGACCTGAAGAATCTGGTAAAGGTATCGTACTTGCAGTAATGGTTGAGACATATGCAGTACTTGCATTATTGACATCATTCCTAGCAGTATTCTTTATCTTAAAATAATAAAGGAATAGAGTAATGGCAGGAACAGAAGCTATAATTAATAAAATAATAGCCGATGCTAAAGCTAAAGCCGAACAGATTTTGGAGCAAGCAAAGGTGGATAGTCAAGCTGTACTTGATAGTGCAGTAACTGAGTGCGAACAAAATACAAAGGCTTGTATGAGTAAAAAACAAGCTGTTATTGATGAAACTATTGCTCGCAGAAAAACCGTTGCAGAGCTTGATGTTAAAAAAATTGTTCTAAAAGCTAAAAAAGATGCTATTGATAAGGCATTCGATTTAGCAAAAGAGGATTTAGTTAATTTGTCATCGGCAGATTATCTAAAGCTAGTATCAAGTATGATTGAAACTTATGTTGAAGATGGCGACATTGTTACCATTTCAAGTAAGGATAAGGATATCATTACCGACAAGCTAGTTAAGGATATTGCAAGCAAAAAAGGTGTAAAGCTTACTCTATCAAAGGAGTATGGTGACTTTACAGGTGGTGTAATTTTGAGTAACAACGGTATCGACAAGAACTTGACATTTGATGTTGAACTTAAGGTACTTCGTGAGGAACTTGAAACTACTATCGCAAGTATGATTTTTGATAAGGAGAGCAAATAATGCAAGCAGGAAGTCTTGTATATGTAAATGCAAGAATAAAGGTTTTAGAAAATTCCTTGCTTAATACAATGCAACTTACAAGGTTAATGGATGCAGAAAATCTTGAGGACGCATTTAAGGTGCTTACCGAATGTGGTTATGGTCAAGGTGTTGTTGTAGACAGTCCCTATGAGTACGAAAAACTACTAATTGCAGAGGAAAAGGCATCTATTGAGTTCCTTAGAGAAAATGCAGTACCAAAGTACGGACTTGAGGCATTTTTAATGATGATTGACTACCATAATGCAAAGGCATTTATGAAGGCAAAATATCTTAAACTTGCTGAAACTGATAACCTTGTTGTTGGCTCTGGTTTAATCGAAGCTGATGTGTTAAAGGATAAAATATATGCTGATAACTATGATAGCTTTACCGATATTATGAAAAAGGCTTTGCTTTCTATTGATACTGAATTTGCTAGTGACAATAGAAGCCCAAGGCTAATTGATGTAACACTTGATAAAGCGATGTTTGAGGATATATTCAACCTTATTGACAAAACTAGATGTAGAAACACTGTCGTAGGCAATTATTTTGTAGCTAAATGTGACTTCAGTAATATGAGTACATTTATTAGATGCAAAAATTTAGGGCTTGACGAAAAATTCTTCCTTGGTAATTTCGTAAGTGGTGGAAAGATAAATCAACAAACCTTCACTGAAATATTCGACCAATCACTAGAGATTTTTAAGGAAAAAATGAGTTTCTACGGTTATGGCGAGGTAGTTGATAAAATATTTGAAGAACACGGCTTGGTTAAGTTTGAAACTGCAGTGGATAACTATCTATTAGATATGTTTAGAAAAAACAGAAACGATATGTTCTCTGTATCTCCAGTTGCAGGATTTTACCTTGCTAAGCAAGTGGAAGTAAAAGTCGTAAAACTTGTTATAACAGCTGTTAAAAACAAGTTGGATAAAACATTATTAAAAGAGAGGCTAAGGGATTTATATGCGTGAAGATAAAATCGCAGTTCTTGGCGACAAGGATTCAATACTAGCTTTTAAGGCAATCGGTATTGAAGTTTTCCCAGTAAACGAGGACGAAGAGGCAGCAGAAACACTAAAAAAACTTGCAAGAAAGTACTCTGTTATCTTTGTTACCGAGGATATTGCTATCAAAATTAATGATGTTATTGAAAGATATAAAGCAAAGCCTTATCCAGCTGTAATACCTATTCCTTCAAGCAGGGGTAGCAATGGTTACGGTATGGATTCTATTCATAAGAATGTAGAAAAGGCAATCGGTGCAGATATTTTATTTGGAAAAGAGGATTAAAATGGCAGAAAAAGTAGGAAAAATAATTAAAGTATCAGGTCCATTAATCGTGGCTAGTGGTATGGAAGACTGCAAGATGTACGATGTTGTCAGAGTTTCAAAGAAGCAACTAATCGGCGAGATTATTGAGCTTCGTGGCGACAAAGCATCTATCCAAGTCTATGAGGAAACTAGTGGATTAGGACCGGGTGAAGAAGTCTTTAGTACAGAAATGCCACTGTCTGTTGAACTAGGTCCAGGACTAATAGAGGGTATTTATGATGGTATTCAAAGACCACTAGAAAAATTAAGAGAAATCTCTGGCGACAGAATCGCAAGAGGTATCACAGTACCAGCACTTGACCACGATAAAAAATGGGCTTTTGTTCCAACTAAAAAGGTTGGCGACAAGGTAACATCTGGCGATATTATCGGTACTGTTCAAGAAAATGTATTAATCAACCATAAGATTATGATTCCTTATGGTATAGAGGGTGAAATCGTAAAAATTAATGAGGGCGAGTTCACTGTTGATGAAGTTGTAGCCGTTGTTAAAACTGCAAAGGGTGACAAAGAGGTTACAATGCTTCAAAAATGGCCTGTTAGAAAAGGTAGACCATATAAGGAGAAAATCACTCCTAATAAGCCACTTATCACAGGTCAAAGGGTAATTGATACCTTATTCCCTATCGCAAAGGGTGGTGTAGCAGCTGTTCCAGGACCATTTGGAAGTGGTAAAACAGTAGTTCAACACCAACTTGCAAAATGGGCTGATGCAGATATTATTGTGTATGTAGGTTGTGGCGAAAGAGGAAACGAAATGACTGATGTTCTTAACGAGTTCCCAGAGCTAATCGACCCAAAGACAGGAGAACCTCTTATGAAGAGAACTGTTCTTATTGCAAACACTTCAGATATGCCCGTTGCTGCTCGTGAGGCATCAATTTACACTGGTATTACTATTGCAGAGTACTTTAGAGATATGGGTTACTCTGTTGCTATTATGGCAGACTCTACTTCTCGTTGGGCAGAGGCTTTAAGAGAAATGTCAGGAAGACTTGAGGAAATGCCAGGCGAGGAAGGATATCCAGCTTACCTTGCTTCAAGACTTGCCGAGTTCTACGAGAGAGCTGGTATTGTAAAGGTTCTTGGTTCAGAGGATAAACTTGGTGCAGTTTCAGCTATCGGTGCAGTTTCTCCTCCAGGTGGTGATATGTCAGAGCCAGTCAGCCAAGCAACACTTCGTATTGTAAAGGTATTCTGGGGACTTTCTGCTTCTCTTGCTTACAAGAGACACTTCCCAGCAGTAGACTGGTTGACAAGTTACTCACTATATGCAGACAAACTAAACATTTGGTTTAACGACAATGTAAGTGACAACTGGTCAACTCTTCGTGCAGAAATTATGAGAATCCTTCAAGAAGAGGCTTCACTAGATGAGATTGTACGACTTGTTGGTATGGACGCACTTTCTCCAACAGACCGTGTAACAATGGAGACAGCAAAGTCTATCCGTGAGGACTACCTACATCAAAATGCTTTCCACGAGGTTGATACCTATGCTTCACTAGATAAGCAACATAGAATGATGCAACTTATTGTTGACAACTTCAAACTATGCCAAAATGCAGTAAGCAAGGGTGTTGATATTGAAGATTTGCTAGAGCTACCTGTTAATGATAAAATCGGTAGAGCAAAGTATATTAGAGAGGATAACCTTGAAGAGTTTGATGAGATAGAAAAAGAATTAAAGAAAGAAATTGCCGACCTTATCGACGAAGGAGTGAACTAATGCTTAAAGAATATAAATCTATTAAAGAAATCGTAGGACCATTGATGCTTGTTGATGGTGTCGAGGGTGTAAAGTATGATGAGCTAGTTGAAATCGTTAGTAAGGACGACGAAATCCGTAGTGGTAAAGTACTAGAGGTTAATGGCGATAAGGCTCTTGTTCAATTGTTTGAGCCTTCTCAAGGTATCCAAATGAGCACATCAAGAGCAAGATTTTTGGGTAAATCTATCGAACTTCCAGTTGCTGAAGAAATGCTTGGTAGAGTATTCGATGGTATGGGTAGACCAAAGGACGGTGGACCAGAAATCATTCCTGAAAAGAGAATGGATATCAACGGTCAACCTATGAATCCTGCTGCTCGTGACTATCCTGATGAGTTTATCCAAACAGGCGTATCTGCTATTGATGGCTTAAATACACTTGTAAGAGGTCAAAAACTTCCAGTATTCTCTGCTTCAGGTTTGCCTCATGCTGACCTTGCAGCTCAAATTGCTCGTCAAGCACAAGTATTAAATGCCGATGATAAGTTCGCAGTTGTATTTGCTGCTATCGGTATCACTTTTGAAGAGGCAGAATTTTTTATTCAAGACTTTAGAAAGACTGGTGCTATCGAAAGAGCCGTTCTATTTATGAACCTTGCAAACGACCCTGCTATCGAAAGAATTGCAACACCTCGTATGGCACTTACTGCTGCAGAGTATCTTGCTTTCGAAAAGGATATGCATGTACTTGTAATTATGACAGATATTACAAACTATGCAGAGGCACTTCGTGAGGTTTCTGCTGCAAGAAAAGAAGTTCCAGGTCGTAGAGGTTACCCAGGTTACTTGTACACCGACCTTGCTACAATTTATGAAAGAGCAGGTAGAATAAGAGGTAAAAAAGGTAGTATTACTCAAATACCTATCCTTACAATGCCAGAGGAAGACAAAACTCACCCTATTCCTGACCTTACTGGATATATCACAGAGGGACAAATTATCCTTAGCCGTGAGCTATACAAGAGGGGTGTAATGCCACCTATTGATGTACTTCCTTCACTATCAAGATTAAAGGATAAAGGTATCGGTAAAGGCAAAACTCGTGAGGACCACGCAGATACAATGAACCAATTATTCTCTGCTTATGCAAGAGGTAAAGAGGCAAAAGAGCTTTCTGCTATCCTTGGCGATGCAGCACTTACAGAGGCTGATAAGAAGTTTGCAGTGTTTGCAGAAGAGTTTGAAAAAAGATATGTTTCTCAAGGTTTTGAAACAAATAGAACTATTGAGGAGACACTTAATATCGGTTGGGATTTGTTAAAACTTCTACCTAGAAACGAACTAAAGAGAATTAAGGACGAATATATTGATAAGTATTTAGGTAAAGAAGAGTAATTGAGGTAAAAAATGGCAAGAATGAAAGTTAATCCTACTCGTATGGAACTTAGAAAACTTAAAGAGCGTCTAAAAACTGCTACGAGAGGACATAAGTTGCTTAAAGATAAGTCTGATGAGATGATTAGGCAATTTATGATTTATGTAAAACGAAATAAAAAACTCAGAGAAGAGGTGGAACAGGAGCTTGGAGTTGCCCTACGCGACTTTATGCTAGCTCAAGCAGTTACATCAAGCAGTGATATCGAGGAGGCTATTGCTATGCCTGGTACTACTGTTGAACTAACTACATCTACCACTAATGTAATGAGTGTAAATGTTCCTAGTATTAACATAAAAACTAGCGAAAATAACGAACTTTATCCATATAGTTTTGCTACAATGACAAGTGAATTAGATAGTTCTATTGCAACAATGAATAAGTTGCTTGTCAAATTACTAGAGCTTGCTGAAATTGAAAAAACTTGTAATATGTTGGCTGATGAGATAGAGAAAAATCGTAGAAGAGTTAATGCACTTGAGTATGTTATGATTCCTCAAATCGAAGAAACTATCAAATATATCAATATGAAACTTGATGAAAACGAAAGGTCTGCGACAATTAGACTTATGAAGGTAAAGTCAATGATTGCAGAAAAAACCCAATAAAATTCCAAATATTAAATAGGCTAGGCAATTTTGCCTAGCTTTTTTTATGTAAAATTTTTCAAAGTGTTAAATTTGCTTGTTTTAACATAATTATTAATAACAAATTTCACATATAATTGCTATATCAATAATTATCGAATATTAACAAATATCAAATATGTGTAATTATCTTTCAATTGCATCAAATTAATTATTATATATTATTAATTATTAAAGGTATAGCTATTTTATATTAAGTTTGTATTTTATCAT
>JAHHUG010000118.1 GCA_020024085.1 Christensenellaceae bacterium
GATTTGGATAAGCTTGTTGATGCATTTGCAAGGATTGTTACAAGGGCAGAACTAAAGGCTGAAGAAATCAAACCTAAAACAATTATAAAAGAAAGATATACTGTTTCTAACAGAATTAAACATATCGCAAGAAATATCTTTGAACTTAAAAAAATGAATTTCTTTGATTTGTATGATGAGGATTTTACAAAAATTGAGGTTATAAATACATTCCTTGCTATTTTGGAATTGTTAAAAAGGCAATATATTATTGCAACTCAAGAAACTAAATTTGGCGATATATATTTAGAATTAAAAGATGGTGTTGATACAATGCTTGATGTTGATGATGTTGATGCCGTTGAAGATTACAAATAAGATTATTTGATTTAAGGAGAAATACTTTGGATAATTTTGATAAACAATCAATAATAGAGGCTACAATTTTTTCAAGTGGTGTGCCTATTAGTAGAAAAGATATAATTGATAAAATTTCTTTTATTGATGCTAAAGATTTTGATAAATGTATAAAGGAACTAAAAGAAAAATACAATAAGGATAATTCTGGTATACTTTTAATGAACTTAAACGGCAAATATCAGTTTGTTTCAAATGCGAAATATGGAGAACAAGTTGCTGAAGTACTAACTCCACTTAAAGAAAAAGCATTGTCAAAATCATTACTTGAAGTTTTGGCAATTATTGCATACAAACAACCAGTTACAAGGCTTGATGTTGAAGACATTAGAGGTGTTAGTAGTGAGTATGCAATCAGTATGCTTGTAAAATTTGAGCTTATTGATGTTGTTGGAAGAAAAGATGTAGTTGGTAGACCTTTATTATATGCGACAACTGAAAACTTTTTAAGAAAGTTCCAAATTGAAGATTTATCAGAGTTGCCTGATTATAACGAGGTTCTTGAACATATTGCATTGCTTGACCAAGAGTTCCCAAGAAATAATGGAAGTGATTTGTTCGTTAAGAAAGAAATTGCCGATGATGAGGAATTGGATAAAAAGATTGAAGAGGAATTACATAAATCTGAAGATAATGTTGATGGACAAATAGTAGAAGAAACTCAAGAAAAAACCGAAATAGATGAGTTTATTGATGAGTTTGAAGATGAAATCCCAGAGCATCTAAAGGGCGAAAAATTTGAAATAATAGGCTAGTAAAAAGCTTTTTATAGAATACTTTATATAAATTTATATGTTTTTTGATATTTTTTTGTAAATGACACATTATATATGTAAGGTGATTTATGAAAATAATTAGAAAACATATTTTTTTTATTACATTTATAATTTTTACTTTTATTACTAGTATATTTTGTTTAATGAATGGTGAAGTTAAGGCTTACGCAAAGCCAAACAGTAGTTATATTGTAATTGACCAAAGTAATAATAAAGTATTAAAAGGAAGTAATATTCATACAAAATTACCAATGGCATCAACTACTAAAATAATGACTGCATATACGGTTATTAAAAATGTTAGAGACCTAGATAGAAAGGTTGCAATTGATAAAAAGGCTGTTGGAATTGAGGGCTCTTCTGTATATTTGCAAGAGGGTGAAATCTTGAGTATTAGAGAATTGCTATATGGTTTAATGCTTCGAAGTGGTAATGATTGTGCAGTTGCATTAAGTATTGCTACATTTGGTAGTGAAGAAAATTTTGTAAGACAAATGAATTATGAAGCTAAATTATTAGATTTGCAAAACACAAATTTTGTTAATCCACATGGTTTACATGATGATTTGCATTATACTTCAGCGTATGACCTTGCTGTAATAACAGCAGAGGCATATAAGTATCAAGATTTTGTTGATATTGTCAGCTGTAAGCATGCCACAATTAATGGAAAAGATTACCCAAGAGCAATGAAAAACAAAAATAAAATGCTATTTAATTACGATGGTGCAAATGGTGTAAAAACTGGTTTTACAAAAAAAGCAGGAAGATGTCTTGTAACTGGTGCAAAACGAAATGGTAAGCAATTAATTTCAGTTGTTCTTAATGTTCCTGATATGTACAATATGAGTAGTTATCTATTGGATTATGGATTTGAACAATTTGAGTAAAATTAGTTATATTATTATAAAAAATTAAATAATGTAGAATAG
>JAHHUG010000119.1 GCA_020024085.1 Christensenellaceae bacterium
ACTTATTGTTACTATTATTATAGTGGTATTTTTAACATAAACTTTGATGTTTTTGGTACGACAATTTGTATTGAAAATTATGCAGATTACTACAAAATTTATTTGAATAATGTTGAGTTGTCAAACAAATTCACAACTAATCAAATTGATATAAATTCGTATATTTTGTCTAGTAATTATATTGATATTAAAGTAGAGGGATATGTAGATAATGTATTAACATATTCTAATGAAGAGCAATATTTTATTAATAAAACCAACTTTGTAAAGGAAAATATTTCTGTTGTAAAATCTACTAATAAGTATTTGTTTATTGATAAAATTAATGATGCTAAATATTATCTAAATGACATTTTGATAACATCTAATGCTATTAAAATAAATGATTTAGCTAATTCGGTATTAAAGATTGTATTAAATTCTGGTAAAGTAATTTTATATGATATAAATTAGTATTGAAAATCAATTTATTTAGTGGTAAAATAGGGCTATGAGATTATTTAGAAAAAGTGGATATTTCGTAATTGTTTCGGTTATGCTAATTGTATCGGTAATTAGCTTAACTATGTTTAGTACACCTGTTTTCGCCTTGGAAACAGGGGATTTTTTGCACCAAAATGCTTGGCATTTAGGTAGTGATGGACTAAATATTGACAGATTATATCAAGATATCAAAGCACTTACGACTATTGACGTTACTACAAATAAATCAGATGTGGTTGTTGCAGTTATTGATTCGGGTGTAGATAGCTCTAATCCATTTTTTAAGAAAGGTACTTTTTGGGTAAATAATAAAGAAATTCCTAATAACCAAATTGATGACGACAATAATGGTGTAGTTGATGACTACAATGGTGCAAATTTGTCACAAAAATATAAGTTGGGAGTAAATGAGGTCTATATGGGTAATTTTACCGATTGTATGGTAAATAATGGTGCAGTTCATAGCAACCATTGGCATGGAACTCATGTGGCTGGCATTATTCACTCAATAGCTCCTAATGTAAAAATTATGCCTATTAGGGCAGGTTATAAGGTATCAGATTCTAACGGGGCAAATTTTATTGCAAAAAATTCCATTATGTCGGTACTTTATGCTGTTGATAATGGTGCAGATATTATTAATATGTCGTTTGGAACATCTTTTAATACCTTTAATACTTATAAAGAAGAATTTGTTTTTAACAACAAAACTTATAACTGCTCAATGCAAGATGCAATAGATTATGCTAACGAAAAGGGGGTAATGGTGGTGGCTGCTGCTGGTAATAATGGTATTAATACTGTTTTTTACCCTGCAAGTTGCAAAAATGTCGTGTCAGTTATGGCAAGTGACCAAGAACAAAAATTATGGAATGGAAGCAATTATGGTGACTTTAAGGTGGTTGCTCCAGGTGCAAAAATCCTTAGTACAATTGGTAAAGATGTTGATGGTGGAGCTGGTCAACTTGGCTATCAATACAAAAATGGTACAAGTATGGCAAGCCCTTATGTTGCAGGTGTTGCAGCACTACTTATGAGTGTTACAAATACCAAAAAAGCTACCGATATTATCCCTTATCTTACCGATAAAAACTTGTTAAGTAGGGTTAATACTACAAAGTTAACTAATCCTAATATGTTGCTTGATTACGAGGCTGTTTCTAGCATTTTGAGGGTTATGCTTATGGGTGTGGATATCCCTACTGAAGAAGGTGTCAAGGTAGAAAATATCAAGACATTTGATAACGAAAAAATCAGCTTAAAACCAAAATATAAGTATGATGGTAAATTGAAATGGTATAATAATGGTGTAGTTGTTGCAGAAAATGGAAGCTACAACTTTATTCCAACAGAGGATTGTGTTGTAGAACTAAAATGCGATGGCTTTGTCGTTGAAAGATATATTTTTGAGGTAAAAAGTTATAATGCATATCTAGGTGGCATAATCGGTGGTGTAGTAGGTGGAATTGTAGGTGTTTCAATTATTTTAGTTGCCGTTTATTATGTAATCAAGAAAAAAAAGACTGCTTAAAAGTAGTATTTTTAGTAAATAATTAATCGAATTTATAAGTGCAAATAATCAATGTTTGCAC
>JAHHUG010000120.1 GCA_020024085.1 Christensenellaceae bacterium
TTAACATTATTTCTGCATCTGGGGTAATACCCATATCAAAAAGTCTTCTTCTAATTAGACCAGTTCCACCAACTCTTGCTACTCTTCCTTTTTCACCGATTTTGAATTCGCTTAATAATTTCATACTTCCTCCTGAACAAAGATTTTTGTAGCAAGTTCACTATCTAGTGCAACTTTGCCATTGTTAATCATACAAACAACTCTACCCTTGTCACTTGATACAATAGTAATAGTTTTGTTTACCACAATGCCCATTTTAACTAGTTTCTCTGAAACTTTGTCTTCAGCTAGAATTTTAATTATTCTTAATAACTTTCCAACTGGTGCTACAACTAATGGCATATTAACCTCCATATATGAAACTTGTTTCATATTCCTATTAATTTTATCATTTTACAACCCCAAAGTCAACGAAATGAAATATGTTTCATATTATTTATTATAAATTAATACATATTATAAATTTTTATGTTACAATTGTTATAATAAAAATATGTTAAACTTTTACACAATAAGGAATATATGAGCGAAATAAGAGAACCAAAACAAGAAAGGGCAATTCAAAAGAAAATTAAAATAATTGAGGCAGGCTATAAACTTTTTTCTGAGGTAGGCTACTACAATACAAATACAGCAGAAATTGCAAAATGTGCAGGAGTTTCAACAGGTATTGTATATGGATATTTTAAGGATAAAAGGGATATTTTATTTGAAGTACTGGATATGTATATTGATAATGTTTACCAACCAATCCTTGAGTACTTTGATAATTTAACAACGCCAATATTTGTGGAAAAAATTGTTCCTGATATACTTAACGAAGCAATCAAAACTCACAAAAGATTTGCAAAAATCCACGAAGCACTACATTCTTTAACCCCTACCGACAAAAAAATTAACGATAAATTTAGAGAGTTAGAGGACAATATCACCTATAAAATTGTGGATAGATTCGACAACCTAGGCTACCAACTTGATAACAAATACGAAAAAATACACTTTATAATGAATATTGTGCAATCTTATGCTCACGAAGTGGTATATGACAAACACAAATACATTGAATACGACACTCTTAGAGATTTGGTAATAAGTACTATTAATCATGTACTTGCTACAACATCAAATGATTATTAAAATGAGAAAAGATAAAAATTTAGAAATTAAAAAATTAGCAAAAAGTGGCGATATATATTACTCTAACGACAAAAATCTTGTTGCCGAACAACAAATATATATAAATCGAGTTAGAAAATTCAACAACACTCCCTCAACCAAACTTGGATTAAAGTATCGTGAACACCTTATGAAAAAGATGTTTGCTGAAATTGGAGAAGATTGCTACATTGAGCCACCTATCCGTTCAAACTATGGTTGCACTAATGTGCATTTTGGAAAGGGAATATATTGTAACTTCAACTTGACACTTGTTGATGATAACGACATTTATGTGGGCGACTATACAATGTTTGCCCCTAATGTTATACTTGCTTCAGCAGGTCACCCAATTTTACCTTCCCTTCGTGGAGAATACGGCTTACAATACAATTTGCCTATCCATATTGGCAAAAATTGTTGGCTAGGTGCTGGCACAATCGTACTACCTGGAGTAACTATTGGCGACAACACCGTAATAGGTGCTGGTAGCATTGTAACAAAAGATATACCAAGCAATGTTGTTGCTGTTGGCAATCCATGTAGAGTGCTTAGAGAGATTAGCGAACACGATAGAGAATACTACTATCGTGATAAAAAAATTCCACAAGAGATATTAAACAAGTACGACAAATAATTTCAAAACAAATTAATTTATAACAAAAAAA
>JAHHUG010000121.1 GCA_020024085.1 Christensenellaceae bacterium
TAATACATTTTTATGAAAATATTTAAAATATTAAAGTCCATTACTATTGCAATGGGCTTTTTATTATAGTAAAATATTATTAGTAAATACAGGGAGAAACTATGGATAATTTAGAAAAATATGTAAGTGTTGTGCCAAATAAAGTGCAAAAAAATATCGAGGAAATGGGCTTTTACTTGTTTATTCATTTTGGAATGAATACCTTTATTGGTAAAGAATGGTCAAACGGAACTTATTCGCCAACATTGTTTAATCCTACAAACCTTAGTACTGATGATTGGTGTGAGGTTGCAAAAAGTATTGGTGCAAAGGGTATAATTCTTACTGCAAAACATCACGATGGATTTTGCTTGTGGCAAACTAATACAACTGAGTACTCTATAAAAAATTCGCCATATCAAAATGGTAAAGGAGATATTGTTAAGTCGCTAGAAAAATCTTGCAAAAAGTACGGACTTAAAATGGGATTATATTTGTCGCCTTGGGATAGAAATTCAAAGTACTATGGAACGGATAAATATGATGACTTTTATTGTAGCCAACTAAAAGAATTACTTACTAATTATGGAGAGTTATTTACAATTTGGTTAGATGGGGCTTGTGGTGCTAACCTTGATGGTAAACCAAAGCAAAAGTACGACTTTAAGAGGTATTATACTTTAATTAGAGAGCTTCAACCTAATTGCTCAATATCAAATTGTGGTCCAGATGTAAGGTGGGTTGGTAACGAGGCAGGTAAAAGTAGAAAGTCAGAATGGAGTGTAGTGCCTAAATATGCCTTTAGCGAGCAAACAATTATGGATAACTCACAACAAGCCGACAAAAAGTTTAAGGGCAATATAAACAATATGAGCGAGGATATAGGTAGCAGAGAAGTGCTAAAAAACTATGATGAGTTTGCTTGGTATCCAGCAGAGGTAGATGTATCTATTCGCCCAGGTTGGTTCTATCATAAATGGCAGGATTATTGTGTAAAATCTGTTGAAAAGTTGCTACATATTTTCTATCATTCATATGGTAATAATTGCATGCTTTTGCTTAATATCCCACCCGATAAAACAGGTACAATTAATAAGCATGACAAAACAGTATTGTCAAAGTTTGCTGATAGATTAAGAAAAGAATTTTATAATAAAATTGATACAAAATGTAATGTAAGGAATAATGAATTTGTATATACCTTTGACAAAACTAATATTGATAAGGTTGTAATCGTTGAGGATATTGACTATTCGCAACGAGTGGAAAATTTTACCTTGCTAACAAATGTAAATGGAAAACTTGTTGAACTATTCAAAGGTACTACAATCGGACATAAAAAGATTGCAACTTTTTCAAAAGTAAATACTGATAACTTGATATTTAGAATAGATAGTTGTAGGCTTGAGCCACATATTAAATATTTGGATATTTATAGCAGTAAATAATATTTTTTTTAATAAAGTATTATATAAAATGTTGTTTTGTATAACTAAATTTTAAGTATTGCATATACATAATCTAATGAAAATAGTAAGCCACCTGTTACATATAGTTATTACCACTCATTATCAAGCCAAAGTCAATACAAGTGATGAAGAAGTGTGGGTATGTTAAATTTGTGGATACGAATATTATGGTAGTTTGGTTGATGATTTTGTTTGTTCATTGTGTAAGTATGGTAGGATTGATTTAGAAAGGATTAAATAAAATTATAATAG
>JAHHUG010000013.1 GCA_020024085.1 Christensenellaceae bacterium
TTTTAACACACTATTACTTATTTCAAATACGCTTAATCGAGCTATTTACTTCGTTTGCATTAAGTTACTAACTTTGCATATTATTACATTTTTCCACACTACTTAATCCATTATTTTACAACATTACCCTTTATTTGATTTAATTGTATATTATTTGATACTTTTATTTATAATGTTATTTCTTGTAAACGAGCTAAATAGTGTGATTGACAAAATAAGTTTAACATACTATTTATGTAAAAAAATTGTAATAATAAAGCACTACCGAAGTAGTGCTTATTAACTAATATATTAGTTTCCAAATCCTTCTTTATCGAATATTTCTACTGCTTTAAGAGATAAATCCAAACATAGTTTCATTGTATCTGGACGAAGGTTATCAGCTGTATCACGAGTATTGTGATAGTAATTTGCATGTAGTGGGTCTTGTCCTGCAATACATACTGCCTTTACACCATTCTTTGATAAAGCTGCTGCATCAGAAGCACCAAAAGGAACACCACCTCTTGGAAGTGGGTGACCGATTGCATTAGCTGCCTTTTCAACCAACTTTACACAATCCTCATCGTTTTTTACAAGGTTTGTCATATCTCTTGCATAAATTGTAAGGTAATCCATATCTCTAAGGGTATCAAATACAAGTACTGCTGTTGGCACACTGTCAATCTCCTCTTTATGAGTTTTTGCCCAGTGGTCAGCACCACGAAGACCTGCCTCCTCTGAACCTGCTGCGAAACAACATACTTCAGTATTTTCTAGTCGAATATTGCTTTCTGCAAGGCATTTAAGTACAGCTACTGCATTAAGTACACCAGTCAAGTTATCGTTTGCACCTGGTACAACTACATCAAAGTTGCATACATAGAATAAACCAATATATGGTATAGCAAAGCAAGCCATTGTAGCGAACATCCAAGTTTGAGGATTTACTATTGCCATAATACCAATAATAATTGTAGCAATTGCACATAGCAAATCAAGTACAAGTACTGCAACCATTACATTTTGTTTAATCTTCATTAAAGTCCATTCGTAAGCACTGTCCACATGTCCATTGAATATAATTCTTCTTTTTACCTCGCCTGTTGGTTCATATTTACAATACAAGTTGTGCGAAGTGGTATTCTTCATAAACCTATCTATAAATTTTTTATATATCAAAAATTCAAAAACAGTAATAGTTAAACTTGCAACAGCAAGCAAAACACCTAATATCGCAGCAACAAGACCTGCTGTTGGACTTGCAAACCATAATGTTTGTAGTAATGCACCTACAATCAACATTACACCGATTATCTTTGTAAATCCAACTAATGCCTTTGGACACACCTTAAAATCTTCAATTTCGGTTGAATCTGCCCATTTATTATTTTCAATTTCCTTTTGCAACCATAACTCTGCTTCGTATTCCTCTTTAGAACCTGACTCTCGAGGACCTATCTGCTCGCAAATATGGTGTATAGCATTTACAGAATATTGCACTGCTTCCTGCTTTTTGCCTTCACTAATTTCCATTATATGCCTCCTACAATTATATAATTGTATTATATACTTTAAATTTACTAATGTATAGACAATTGCTCCATTTTAACTTAATTAATTAAATTTTTAACAAATAATTTTTAATAAAGTCCTAATTATACTAAATTAATCTTATTTTTGCAAACAAAACGATTAATTCTGCTTTTAATACATTAAAAAAAGGCTCTAGTAAACTAAAGCCCTAATTTGTTTTATTTATGATTAATAAAGATTGTTATCTTGCAATCTTTTTACTAGCAATCAAACTACTATTTAGTAGAATTTTCGCCAGAGTTGTCATCTTCATCTGTTTCTACATTCTCGATAGTACCATTCGCTTTATCAATCTTTTTTTGTTCCTCTATGCTTTCTTTAATTATTTCTTCAGCACCAAGGCTCATATCTTGATTTGCGATAGTTTGGTTAGAAACTTCGTTTTCATAATTACTTTGGTTTTCCTCATCAAACATATCCTTGTGAAGATTGTGCAAATATTCTAAATTTTCTGCTACTTGCTTTTTGTTTAATTTATACATAAACAACATTATAAATAATATTAGCACAAAACCAATAAGTTGGAACAATATTGATAATCTAAGAATACCATTAGATGCCTCGGCAGTACTTGAAGCAACCATATCGTTAGGATTATATCCAACAGCACCTAGACATAGTGGGATAAGTCCAAGACCTACACCTTGAGCAACCTTACGAACAAATGAATAGGTTGCATATACAGTACCTTCTTCACGATTTCCAGTATTAATTTCCTGTTGGTCAACACAATCTGCTACCATTGACCAAGTTGCAAGAGTAAATGCACCACCACCATACATAGCGACAGCTGTCAAAATTGTAAATATCCAAGCACCTGTTCTATTTCGCTCAAAAGGAATAAATAGCATTATAAATAATACCACTATTGCAAGCAAGCAAGGCCAAGCACTAATTTCCTTTTTGCCAAACTTAACAGAAAGTTTGCCCATAAATGGAATAAGTGTAATCATTGGTAGCATTGTAATAATTGTTGCAATAGACAACATTTTTGCTTCCTTGAAATATGTTTGGAACACTATTGGCATTGTAGCAGAATAAGTCAATATAAACACAATTTGTACAAATGATGCAAGGCTAAGTGCTAGCACTGGCTTATTGTGAAAAAATGCTTTAACAGTTTCTTTGTAGCTAAATTTCTCCTTTGGTTTATGAACAACAATCCTTTCTGTTGTTAAAAAGTATGTCAACATAAAACCGATAATTCCAACAATTCCACAAACTACTGCAATCCATACAAATGGTTCTGGCTTAAAAATTTGAACTTCCTTTTCAATTCCTTGCTCAATAACGATTTTTTTATCGTATGCAAGTTGTGGAATAACTACCATAATCGGCAACATCGCAATACCTGCACCAATACTACGAAGCGAAGACAAGTTTGTTCGTTGTTCTTGATTATCGGTAAGTGCTGCATTAAGTGAACCGTATGGAACATTTACAGCAGTGTAAGCAATAGACCACAACATATACATTATCAAAATATATGCGAATTTGCCACCGTGACTAAATGTACGAATATCAACAAATAGTAGTGCCGTTGAAATTGCTACTGCAAAAGAACTCCAGAATATCCAAGGCCTAAATTTACCATTTTTGCTAGGCTTCCTTGCATCAACCATTGCACCAATAATTGGGTCATTGATTGCATCAAACACCTTTGCAATAATTACAATAATCGTCCAATCAACAAGCGACAGTCCCATACCTTGAGTTACAAACAGCATAAGATATGTGCCAATAAGTTGGAAACTCATATTGCAACCAAAATCGCCCATCATATAGCCGAACTTATCTCTTGCACCAAAAGGTCGATTTTTAATATCTCTCATAATTTTCTAATCCCCTTTTTCTCGTATAATTATCTATCTATCTTATTTAGCTCATCATTAACCTGCTTTAGAACCTCAATTGGTAGTTTATCTCCTGCCATACCTGCAAGCCTTTCGATAGTCATATTCCCAAATAACTTGAAAGTTTGCTTGGTTATTTTGATAGGTAACTCCTGTCCTTTTTTTGCAAGCTCCTGTTTTGCCATTTCCACCATACTGAATACAAGTTGTTCTCCCTCTGGGTTTGCCATAATGGTAGATAGTTTGTCCTTGATTGATAATTTACCCTCTGGATAACTAAACTCAATCTTGTTGCCATCTTTATCAAACCAATTAGAAACCGTGCTTTCCTCTTGCTTTAGGATATACTCTTCCTTTGGTTTTCTTACTCTATGAACAACCAATACATCTTTTAGCGAACCACTTACTGCAATAATCTCGTTTTTAAAAAATGCACGAAGTGGAACATCAAATTCAAACACATATTTACCCTTCTTTGTTTCTAGTGGATTACCATTTACAATAAGAGTAATTTCTGGCTGATTTGAATAAACCTTAACTTTAGTTACCTTTTCTGCACGATAAACATACCTTTTTGATGCTATATGCACAAATGGTTCGGTTGACCAATGTGCTTTGTAAATATAAAAGCTATCCTTTTTGGTCTTTCTATCATAGGTAACTAACCCCTTGTTATTTCTGCCTTGAACACCACCCTCGTTTCTTTGGTCTACACCAAAATCAAACATATTCCATACATAAGTACACCATAAATATGGGTGTGTATCAAAAATTTCTAACATCTTTTCGTGGTAGTATGATTGATACTCCTCGGTGTAATCTCCTTGAGTTGGGTTAGATGTATGCCAAGTTAAAATAGCCTCGCAACCATACTCTGATAAACCAATCGGCTTATTAGGATATTGCTTTCTAAAGTCATCAAGCCACTCTGCATTACCCTCAACAGAACCTACATACCAACCAAAATAATGATTGTATGCCATTACATCACTGATATTTAATAGTTCACTTGATGTGTCTAGCATTGTAACATTCGCCATTGTGGTAAGTCTTGTTTTATCAAGAGATTTAACAAGCTCATTAAGCTCCTTATGCACTCCTACAAGCTCATCGTGTTCGCCGGTAATAGTAATTTCATTACTAAGTCCCCAAAACATAATTGATGGGTGGTTGTAATTTTGTACAATAAGTTCCATCATTTGAAGTTTTACATTATCGTTGCCCTTTGGTAGATACTCCGAAATAAACGGGATTTCTGCCCAAACAACCATACCATTTCTGTCGCACAAATCATAGAAATATTTGTTGTGTTGGTAGTGGGCAAGTCTAATAGAGTTTGCACCAACTTCCTTGATAAGTTGCATATCCTCATCGTGTTCACTTTTTGTGATAGCCCAACCCATATCCAACCTATCTTGATGGCGAGATACACCACGAAGTGGATATCTACGATTGTTTAAGATAAAGCCATCTTTATCAACACTAAAACTTCTTATACCAAAATCAATATCTCTCCTATCAATTTCCTTGTTGTTTTCAACAAGCATAACTTGTGCAGTATACATATTAGGGTCATTTAGTCCGTCCCATAATTTTGGGCTATGAATACTAAAATGAACCACTTCCCCTGCATCTACAAGTTCACTTGCGATAAGTTCATCGCAAAAGGTGATAACCACTCTTTCTTTTAGTCCTGGTTTACAATTTGTGATAAAACTTCTTACCTCAACATCTGCAACAGAACCATTAATTGTAGGAGTAACCATTACACCCTCGCCACCATAATAATCAAGGTCGAACCTTGACTTTGAAACCTCAATCAAATAGCAATCACGGTATATTCCACCATAGAAAGTGAAGTCTGCCATTTGTGGATAAATATAGTCGTTTGGGCTGTTATCTGCAATAACTATTATCTCGTTTTTACCATTTACAAGTAGGTTAGTCGCATTACCTCTAAACAAGGCAAAACCACCCTCGTGATGCATCAATTTTTTGCCATTAACATATACATCACAAATAGAATTTACTGCCTCAAACTCGATATAATAATCCTTATCTTCAAGTTTTTCGATATTCAAAGTTTTGATATATGTTGTTGCACCACGATAATAGTCGCAACCACCATCTTGACCATCTAAATTGTTCCAAGTATGTGGAATATTTACCGTTTCGCACTCCCCACCTATTTTGTCAATAGAAGGACAATTTTTGTAAAATTTCCAATCCTCATTGATACATATTTTTCTCATAATTCACCTCAAGCCCTTATTTATTGATAAGAGCCAACACTTCTTCTTTTGAAACCATATTCATATCTCCCTCAATAGTGTGCTTTAGTGCACCAGCAGCAGTTGCAAACTCTACTGCTTGTTGAGGTTCGTAGTTATTTACAAGTGAGTACACAAGACCTGCCGAATAGCTATCTCCTGCACCTATTCTATCAATCATTCTAATGTCGTATTTTTTAGAATAATATACATAATCTTCGGTATACAATACACCTTGCCAATGGTTATCGTGAGAATAACAATACTCTACAAGAATAGTTGACACATATTTGCAACCATACATTTTGATAACTTTATTTGCAAGTTCATCAACTGGAATACCCTTGATTCCACAAGCTGTTTCAAGCTCATCAATACTACCTATACAAACATCTACATAAGGCAACATTTTTTGGATAGCTCGTTGATAATCCTTTTCGTTCCACAAACTACTACGATAATTTAGGTCGCAAGAAACGGTAAGTCCCATTTTTTTAGCAACCTTAACAGCCTCAACTGAAATATCCAAACAGCTATTAGAAAGTGCTGGGGTAATACCCGAAATATGAAACCAATCTGCACCACTAAATATTTTTTTCCAATCAAATTCACTTGTTTTAGCCTCTGCAATAGATGAGCCTTTTCTATCGTAAATTATTTTTGTTGGACGAAGTGATGCACCTTTTTCAATAAAATATAAACCTAGTCTATTACCACCTCTTACAATATTATCGGTATTTACATTAAAAGACTTTAGTTTTGATATGCAAGCATCAGCAATGTCATTTACGGGCAGTTTTGTTACAAATTCAGCATCAGTACCATAATTTGCAACCGAAACTGCTACATTCGCCTCTCCTCCACCAAAGGTTGCCTCAAACCTTGGCTCTTGCATAAATCTAAGGTACCTTTCTGGTTGTAACCTTAGCATAACCTCTCCAAATGTTACTACTTTCATTAACCCTCCTGTTTCGCAAGTTCCACTGCCTTACGGGAAATACTTGCTATGTTTTCAATTCCTTCCCTAAACATAAAACTACCACCGATAGCCTTTACACAAGGTAAAGCAAGATACTCGGTCATATTGTTTTCATCAATGCCACCTGTTGGTAAAAACTTGATATCAGGGAAAACACTTGAAATTGCTTTAAGTGCATTAACTCCACCATACACGCTAGCTGGAAAGAATTTAAGTACTGATAATCCAAGTTCTTTTGCTAGGATTACCTCGGTTGGTGTAGCAACACCTGGTATATATGGAATTTCTCTTTCCACACATACCTTATATGCACCATAGCTAAAGCCTGGTGAAACAATAAATTTTGCACCACACTCAATAGCCTTTTTACATTGCTCACGATTGATAACAGTGCCAGCACCAATAATCATATTTGGCATTTTATTGCAAGCTAGCCTGATTG
Source organism: Christensenellaceae bacterium (assembly GCA_020024085.1). Classification (GTDB taxonomy): domain Bacteria; phylum Bacillota; class Clostridia; order Christensenellales; family CAAEEZ01; genus HGM11377. The sequence goes on from JAHHUG010000013.1 coordinate 7,120, forward strand.
CCTCCCCTGCTGAACTTGTCCTAAAGGTAATTTCTGCAACCTTTATTCCACCATCATACAAGCCATTTAATATAGGCAAAGTGTCCTCAATATTTTTGATTACCACAACCGGCACTATTTTGTTATTATCTAAAAAACTGAATTCCATATTACACACCACTATATGCATTAAAGCCACCATCAATCGCAAGTACAACACCTGTAATAAATGATGCCTCATCTTCGCTAATCAATAATTTTGTTGCACCCATAATCTCGCTAACCTCACCAAATCTACCCATTGGAGTAGCATTAAGTATCTTATTAGTACGAGGAGTTGGGTTGCCCGATTTATCAAACAATAGTTCCCTATTTTGATTTGTTACAAAAAAGCCAGGAGCTATTGCATTAACCCTTATTCCTACCTTTGCAAAATGTACTGCAAGCCACATTGTAAAGTTTGAAATACCTGCTTTTGCTGCACTATATGCTGGGATTTTGGTAAGTGGAGTAAAGGCATTCATTGAAGAAATATTTAATATTGAACAACCTTTTCTACCAATCATATCCTTTGCAAAAACTTGGGTAGGTAAAAATGTACCCAAAAAGTTTAGGTCAAATACAAACTTTACACCACTTTCATCAAGTGCAAAGAAATCTTTAATGTCCATATCCTCGTAGCTACAAAACTCGTTATCGGTAGTAGCCTTTGGATTGTTTCCACCTGCTCCATTAATTAGTATATCTGTTTTGCCAAAATCTTTCAAAATTTCTTCATGGCAAGCAATTATACTCTCTTTTTCAAGCACATTACACTTATATGCTTTTGCAGTACCACCTAAAGCAACAATCTTACCTGCAATTTTATCCCCTGCCTCTAAATTAAGGTCTAATAGTGCAATCTTTGCACCAGAACAAGCAAGTTCCTCTGCTATTCCTCCACAAATAACTCCACCTGCACCTGTAATTGTTACTACCTTACCCGACAAATCTATATCAAATTTTCTATTCATATTCACCTCTATTTTTTTATTGATTCAAATGCTTGAACTACACCGTTAATATATGATACTCCAAGTGCTCTATCATATAAGCCATATCCAGGCTTACCAGTTTCGCCCCAAATCATTCTGCCGTGGTCTGGGCGAACATATCCATCAAAATTATTGTCAACAAGTGTCTTAATGATACCCACAATATCTAACGAACCATAGTTTGTAGAGTGTGCAGTTTCCTCAAATCCACCATCTACAAGTTTTATATTTCTAATATGCATAAAGTGGATTCTGCCCATCTTTGAATACTTGTCAACTAGGCGAACAATATCGTTATTTCTACCAGCACCAAGTGAGCCAGTGCAGAAAGTTAAGCCGTTATATTCGCTATCTACAAGGCTAAGGAATCTATCAATATTTTGCTCGTTTGTAATGATACGAGGTAGCCCAAAAATATTCCAAGGTGGGTCATCTGGGTGTATCGCCATTTTTACATCATACTCCGTTGCAACTGGAATAATTTGCTCAAGGAAATATTTTAGATTATCAAATAGTTTTTCACTATCAATGGTTTTATATAGCTCAAATAGATGGTTTAAATCCTCTTTCGTGTAACTACTATCCCAACCTGGCAAACTATATTCCCCACTTAATGGATTCATTTTTGCTAGTTGCTCCTCGTAATAAACAAGAGAATTTGAGCCATCTACTGCTACTTTATCAAGCTGTGTTCTTGTCCAGTCAAACACTGGCATAAAGTTATAGCAAATACACCTTACGCCGTGTTTTCCAAGACGCCTAATATTTTCCTTGTATGCCTCGATATACTTGTCCCTTGTAGGAAGTCCTAATTTAATATCTTCGTGAACAGGTACACTTTCGATTACTTCCATTTTAAGCCCTTTTGACTCAACAAGGTTTTTTAGTTCGACTATTTTTTCCTCTGGCCAAACCTCCCCAACAGGTACATCGTATATTGCCGTTACCACACTATACATATTAGGTATTTGCCTAATTTTATCTAGTGTGATTTTGTCATCTTTGCCATACCAACGAAAAGTTAATTTCATACTATTCTTTTACATCCTTTATTTGAAAATTATTTTTTGCATTATAATAGCAAATATTTTGCATTATTTTAATTAGATTATCATCAAGTTTATACTCGCCCATTGTTACAAAGTCACCTATAATACTGCATAAGATTCTTCTAAAATAATCGTGGCGTGGGAATGATAAGAAACTTCTTGAGTCTGTAAGCATTCCATTAAAGTAGCCAAGACCTAGCGTATTTGCAGTTACCTTAACTTGCTCTACAATGCCTTCTCTATGGTCATTAAACCACCAAGCAGCACCTAGTTGTAGCCTACCTGCTGAACCGTACGCAAAACAACCTAGCATTGTAGCTACTCTGTTATAATCATTATGGTTTAGTGTATATACAATCATCTTAGGGATATGTCCCTTATGCTCAATTCTATCAAGAAGTCTACCAAGTGCATTAGTATCAATAGGGTTACCAACACAATCGCCACCACTATCAGCACCTAGTGCACGATATCTTTTTGCATTTTGGTTCCTTATTACACCAGCGTGAATTTGCATTACCAAGTCTTTTTTGTGACACATTCTTGCGATTTCCTTTAGAATAAAGAACTTATAGTTCGCAATATCCTCATCGTTAAGGGTATAGCCCTCAAGTTTCTTTTGAAATGCGATATTTGCATTTAACTTTGTAGGATTGTAGTATTTTGGGAAATCCCTAATAGAACAGTCTACTGATACACAACCGTTGTGTACAAAATAGTTAAGTCTTGCGTTGATTGCAGTAATAAGGTTATCAATATCTTGAACACCAAATCCAACTGTTTGCTCCAAACCAGTAATGTAATTAGCAAACTCATCAATGTTGATATTAATCAAGCCATCAGCCCTAAAGCAAGGTAATACCTTGAAGCCGATATCCTCTTTTGCAATCGCCTTATGATAAGCCAAGTCATCTCTTGGGTCATCAGTAGTAATAACCGTATCCACATTAGAAGACTTAATAAGTGACCTTGCAGTAATCTTTCCAGTAGAAAGTACTTTCAAAGTTTTGTCCCAAATAGTTTGTGCATTTTCCTCACAAATAGGCAAATCAATATTAAAGTACTTTTTTAGTTCCATATGTGCCCAGTGATAAACAGGATTTCCTATAAAGTTAGGGAAAACCTTACAAAACTCATAAAACTTCTCATAATCCGATTTGCTACCAGTGATATAATCTTCATCTATACCTGCTATCCTCATAACTCTCCACTTATAGTGGTCTGCTTCTAACCAAAGTTCAGTAATATTCTTGAATACTCTGTCCTCGCATATCTCCTTTGGACTCAAGTGACAGTGATAGTCAAATATAGGTAAATCCTTTACCTTTGAATACAACTCTCTTGCAGCATCTGTTTTTAACATAAAATTATCTATTGCCATAATTTTTCCCTCCTACCACAATTTTATAACTATTTTTTTACAATATAAATAGTGATTTTTGCCAAGATACTTGTAAATCTTGCCATTATAATATAAAATAATATATAGCAAAACATATATCTAATGAATGTAAACTAGAATTTTTGAATGTTTACACATAATTATTATAAATAACAAATTGTGAAAAATTATAAAAGTTATAGGTGGATTATGGCAAATAATAGCAAGAATAACTGGACAGCCAGTCAATTAATGCGAACAAAAAGTTATGAAATAAAACACTATGAGGATAATGATTTTAAAACTGTCAGCTTGCATAGTCACGATTTTTATGAACTATATTTTTTCGTACACGGAAAAGCAAGCTATATTATCAACAACTACCATTATAATTTGCAGGCAGGAGATATACTATTAATCCCTCCAAAAAATTTACATCAACTCGATATTTATGACAGCAGAGAAATTTATAATAGGTATGTATTGTGGATTAATCCAAAGTTCATTAAAAAATTATCTAGTCAAAAAACTGACCTATCTAAAGCATTTAATATTGCAGAGGAAAAACAAGATTTTTTAATTAGGGATTTTGTTACAAGTGAAAAAATACAGTCTATGCTAAATGAATTATACGAATTATCCTCTAGCAATGATTTTGGCAATGATATTTTGGCAGAGTCAATTATTAGGGAACTTTTACTAACCCTTGCAAAATACAAACTAGACTACAACACCCCTATTAAAAAACAAAAGATGCACCCAACAGTTAGCAAAACTATTGATTTTATTGATGAGCATATCAGCGAAAATTTGTCACTGGATAGGATTGCAGATAGTTTGTTTGTAAGCAAATTTTACCTATCAAGGCTATTCAAAAATGAAACTAACTCTACCTTGCATCAATACATTTTGAAAAAAAGATTACTTCTATCGAAGGAACTGATTGAGCAAGATTACACCATTGTGGACCTATACCAAAAGTGTGGATTTATAGATTACTCTCATTTTTTTAGGGCATTCAAGGCTGAATATGGTATCACTCCAAAACAATACTATACTTTAATTAAAAGCTGAAAATGGTGTTTATAGCATAAATTAGCAATATAAACTACCGATTATGTGAATATCGTAAATGATTTAAAATTAAAAAAGAGATAGAATAACATCTATCTCTTTATTTATTAACTTATTTAATCTCTAGTCAAGGTTGTCAAGGTCTTCGACATACTTTGAGTCCATAGCTTGTTTTGTATCTGCTTTTCGTTGTGAAAGCATAACTTGAGCTTTGGTTTTGTTAGATTGAGTAATTGTACCAGCTCCACTTACACAGCCTTGTGGACAAGCCATACCCTCTAGCAAATAGCCATCGTACATACCCTTTTTAGCATCCTTTAACATTTGCTTACATTCCCTAAGTCCTTGTACAGCCTTTGTTTTAATTTCTCTACCTGGAGCAAGTACTTTACAAGCATTAACTACTGCATTTGCAACACCACCTGCAACAGCAAATCCTCTACCATCGGCACTTGATTTATGTCTTGGGTCTCTTTTTTCTAGGGTATCAAAGTCAACTCCTTTTGCGATAAACATACCCATAAGCTCTTCAAAGGTTAGTACAAAATCTACATCTGACCTAACAGTTCTTCTTGAAGCCTCAAGCTTTTTAGCAGCACAAGGTCCTATGAAAACTATCTTTGACTCTGGGTGTCTTTTCTTTACAAGTCTTGCTGTTAGTACCATAGGGGTTAAGGTCATTGAAATATTATCCTTAAACTCTGGGAACTCTGTTTTTGCCATAACTGACCAGCTTGGACAACAAGATGTACCCATAAATTTTAGATTTTCTGGAACATTTTTTAAGTAGTCCTCTGCCTCTGAAACAGTACATAAGTCTGCACCAATAGACACATCATAAACACCCTTAAAGCCTAATTTTTCCATAGCATCATCAATTGTTTGAAGGGTAACTTTTGGACCAAATTGACCAACAAAAGCAGGTGCTATTAATGCATATACACTGTCGCCATTCTTTATTGATTGAATTACTTGGAAGATTTGTGATTTATCTGCAATCGCACCAAAAGGACAATTAACCAAACACATTCCACAGCTTACACATTTTTCGTAATTAATTTTTGCTCTACCGAACTCATCAGACTCGATAGCGTCCATTCCACAAGCCTTTTGGCAAGGTCTTTCTCTATGAACTATTGCATCATATGGGCAAACTGACTTACATCTACCACACTTGATACATAAATCTTGGTCAATAATTGACTTACCATTAACAATAGATATAGCATTTTTTGGACAAACATTCGCACAAGGATTTGCAAGACAACCCTTACAAACATCTGTTACATAATACGAATTTTCTGGACAAGCATTGCAAGCAAAGTCAATAATATTGATTAGTGGTGGCTCGTAAAAACGACTTGTACGAGTAGCCTCCTCAATACCTTTTGATATAGGTGTATGCTCATCAGCACTACGAACAGGTAGACCAATTGCAAGCCTTATTCTTTCTGCAACGATTGCTCTTTCAAGGAAAATTGATTCTCTATACTTTGCTTGACCATTTTGTTTAGCCTTTTTATTAAGCATTTCGTATGGGATTTCCTCTATTCTTGAATAATCGCCACCTTCGTAAGCAAGTTTTGCAACTTCAACGAATACATTTCTCCTTATATCAACAAGTGAACCATAACTATCAAACATTTTATACCTCTCTCTTTTGTTTAATATTTTATTCTCTCATTTCTTTCTATAAATATGATATATTATTCCACATACTTTAGTCAAATATCTAGGTGTATTAATTGTGATTTTACATCATTATTACATAAATATTTTATTAGTTAATTATTAACATTTTATATCTACAAATAACATACTAATTTCTAAAAAATAAAAAACCTCTACAAAATATAGAGGTTTAGTGTTGATTAATTATCATCAGTATCTTCGTAATTATCGTAATAATCATCGTTATAGGTTGTTTCTGGTGTTGTTTCTTTACTAAATATTTGCATATTATCTCCCCCTAATAGCATTATTTATCATATTATACCAAATCAAAAAAAGATAGTAAACACTATTATCAAATTTAATTATTGCGATTTTTATATACTTTTATACTTAATATTTTATCCATACCCGTTTTCAATGGTTAAAATAAAAAAGACCTTGGATAATCCAAAGTCTTATGGCAGGAGTAAACGGATTCGAACCGTTACTAGAGGTGTCAGAGGCCTATGTGCTACCATTACACCATACTCCAGTATAAAGTGGCAAAATTGCCACCATTATTTAGTTTTATAATATTATAGATTTTTTAATGCAAGGTTAATTCTTTCGATTGTCTTGTCTTTGCCGATAACATCTGCCATTTCTGTTGCACCACCTGGAGTATTAAGTACACCAGTAATTGCAATACGAACTGCCCAAAGCAAAGTTGTCTTTTTGTAATCCTTTTCTGCTGATAGGTTTACAAGAACATCAAACAAGTTGTCATTGTTCCAATCCTCTTCCTTTACATTTGATAATGCTTCCAAACTATCTACTAAGCAAGTTTTAGCAATTTCAGGATTACACTTCATTTTTTTATGAGTGTATAACTCGGTATCAAAGTTTTGGTCATACTCCTCAAGGAAGTTAATTTTTTCTGGGATTTCGCTTAAAATCTCAACCCTTGAATGAAGTAAATGAGCAATCTTTTTGCTGTCGTATTTGCCTGCAACCTTACTCTTATTGATAAAAGGTAATGCAAGCTCATAGAACTTATCCTCGCTTAACTCTCTTACATACAAGCCGTTTAACCACTTCATTTTGTTTTCATCAAAAATTGAAGGGCTTTTATTTAATCCATTTACATCAAATAGGCTAATTAATTCGTCCATTGACAACTTTTCGGTATTATCTTTTGGGCTCCAACCAAGCAATGCAATATAGTTGATAATTGCCTCTGGAAGATATCCTTTTTCAATAAAGTCGTTAAAGTTTGCATCGCCATATCTCTTTGAAAGTTTTCTTGTTGCATCTTTCATAATAGGTGGCAAGTGCATATATACTGGTCTTTCCCAACCAAAGCTATCGTATAATAGGTTATACTTTGGTGTGCTTGACAAATATTCAGTACCACGGATTACATGAGTAATACCCATAAGGTGGTCATCAATAACATTAGCGAAGTTGTATGTTGGCATACCATCACTCTTTAATAGGATATTATCCTCCAAATCGCTATAATCAACACTGATTGTGCCATATACCAAATCTTCATAAGTGCCTACACCTTTAGCTGGAATATTTTGTCTAATTACATAAGGTTCGCCAGCATCAAGTTTTGCTTGAACTTCCTCTTTAGATAGGTTTAAGCAATGCTTATCGTACTTTCTTACACCATTTTCATCGGTCAAGCTCTCCAACCTTTCCTTAGAACAGAAGCAATAGTAAGCACCACCCAACTCTACAAGTTTATGAGCATAATCAATGTAAAGTTGTTTCCTTTCACTTTGGATATATGGTCCAAATCCACCATCTTTGTCTGGACCTTCATCATGATTGATATTTGATTCCTTAAGGGTTTTGTAAATTAAATCAACTGCACCCTCAACATATCTTTCTTGGTCAGTATCCTCAATTCTTAGTACAAAAGTACCATCATTATGCCTAGCATACAAGTAAGCATAAAGTGCTGTTCTTAGGTTGCCTATGTGCATAAATCCTGTTGGACTTGGTGCAAATCTTGTTCTAACTTTCATTTTTACTCCATTTGGCTTAGAAAAATCCTTCGCCTAATCTATTTTCTACATTTTCTATAATTTCATTAAAATCGCCATTAAACTTCATTGAATAGTATTTGTCGCCTGCTACAATCATATGGTCAAGCAATCTAATATTAATCATTCTAAGTGAAGTATATACTGCACTTGTCAAATTGATATCATCAATGGAAGGATTTATCCCTCCTGATGGGTGGTTATGGCAAATTATTACATTTGTTGCCTTGTTTCGTAATGCAATTTCTGCAATCTCTCTAGTATAAACGCCAACCTTATCCACTGTACCCTTTGAAATTAATTCGATTTTGATAAGTTCACTTTGGTTATTAAACAACAATAGATAAGCTTGTTCTTTATTTTCAAAACCGATACGATTGCACATATATTTACCCACTTTTTCAACGGTATTAATTTTATCTTTTATAGAAGTTTTGTCAGTTTGATAAAAATTTGATATCCCTTTAAGTGAGTGTAGAAATGTTGCAGACACAATACTAACGCCCTCAACAGATGCTAAATCTTCAACATTCGCATCAATAACTGCAGAAAAACTGCCAAATTTATCAATCAGCCTATGTGCAATAACATTGGTGTCTTTTCGTGGAACAAACGAATATAATATATATTCAAGCACCTCGTGAGGTTGCAAACCATCTATTCCACTTGTTTTTATACGATTACGCATTCTTTCTCTATGCCCATCGTGAAATCGCTTATCCATACAATAAATATATATCATTTTTGATAAAAAATCAAATATTTAAGCATTTTTAGTAAATATATATTACTATGTATTAATAAATCAGTGTATAATAGAATAGTAAAGGAGTAATTATGGAAAAATATCTTGACAAAATTATTGAAACTACCCGTAAACTTATTGCTTTTAACAGCATTCAGGAAGAAGCTACACCTGGTATGCCTTTTGGCAAAGCGAACTACGATTGTCTAACCACTGCACTTGATATTTGCAAGGATTTAGGTTTTGTTACAAAAAACCTTGACGGCTATTGTGGTATTGCAGATATTGGCGAGGGCGAAGATTTTGGTATACTTGCTCACCTTGACATTGTTCCAGCTGGCGAGGGTTGGGATTATGATGCTTTTAAGGGCGAAATAGTTAATGGAGTTTTGTACGGTAGAGGTGTACTTGACGATAAAGGACCAATTGTTTGTTGCATTTATGCTATCAAAAAATTGCTTGATGAGGGCTACACTCCTAAAAAGAAAATCCGTATTATATTTGGTTGCAATGAGGAATCAGGTTGGGGCTGTATGCACCACTATCAAGAGGTTGAAAAAATGCCAGAAGTTGGTTTTTCTCCCGATGCAGATTTCCCAGTAATTTATCTTGAAAAAGGTATCATTCACTACGAGATTACTACCCCACTAGATGTTGTCAATATCGGTGGTGGTTTAAGACCTAATATGGTGCCTAATAGTGCATTTATTGAGGTGAATAAATCTACCGAATACATTGAATACTTAACAAACAACAATATCCCTTACACACTAAATAATGATATTATCCGTGTAAACACAACAGGTGTTTCTGCTCACGGCTCTACTCCAGAAAAGGGAGATAATGCTATCATTAAGCTATTTAAAGTGTCTAATAATGCAACACTTGTGGATATTGCTAACAAACTTGGTAATACAAATGGCAGTGGTGTTGAACTAAATATCAGCGATAAGGAAAGTGGAAACCTTACCCTAAACCTAGGTGCTATCAGCTACGAAAATGGTATGCTTACAATGCACCTTGATATAAGATATCCTATTGTTTATGATGAAAAATATTGCAGAAATATGCTAGAAAAGAACCTTCCATATTGCACATTCAAGGTAGTTAGCGACCAAAAACCATTATATGTAGACAAAAACTCAAAGCTAGTTCAAACCTTACTTTCTGCATACAATAATAACACTGGAGAAAACCTAGAGCCTATTGCAATAGGTGGTGGAACTTATGCAAGAGTACTAAAAAATGGGGTCGCTTTTGGACCAATTTTTCCTAATATGGAATCAACTATTCATCAAGCAAACGAAAGGGTTAATATTGATGACCTACTAAAAATAAGCAAAATCTATTACGAGGCAATCAAAAATCTTTGCTTTTAATTTGTAGATTGATAAACATATTTTTATATGGTTTCCAAGGCTAGATTACTAAACATAATATCGTTTTACGAAATTTGATTTAGCTAAAATATTTTATATTTCTAATTTGTAAAGTTAGATAAATAGCACAAATATCAATTTTTTTATACAATCAAAAAAAGGGCTACATTAGTAGTCCTTTTTTCATTATTACTTCTTATTCACAAAGCAAAGTAGTCAATTTTATTGCAAAACAATTACAAATTTCAAAAAACTAGATGTTACCCTCAATTTTATCTTCATTTTTATCACTGATAAAACCAATCAAACCACTTAAAATATTACTTACTAATTTATCTTGATATTTTGTATCAATTAACAGCTTTTCATCTTCCACATTTGACAAAAAACCACACTCGATAATTATAGTGGGAATATTTGAACATTTTACTATATAAAAATCCCCATTTTGACAGGCAAAACTACGATTAATTGTAGGAATATTTAGCGTAATATTAAGGTAGTTTTGCATATATTCTGCAAACCTTATTGTATCCTTATTTCCATTATCGCTATAAAAAACCTGAATACCTCGCCTACTGCTACTTGAAAACCTATTTTGATGTATAGAAATTACAAAATCTGCACCAGAATTATTAATGATTTCCTTTCGCTTTTTCATATCTCGTTGCTTGAATCCGTTTGTCGCAAGCCCATACAATCCATCAGCAGTTTTCCTAGTCATAACCGTATTAAAAATACTGTTGTTAGCAATATTTGATAATTTTTTGCTAATGGCTAAATTAATGTCGCTTTCCTTTACTTTTGTACTCACTCCCGTTACTCCACTATCCACACCACCATGACCTGCATCAATTACCAAAGTATAAGGTTTGGTTGAGGCAATTTTTGCCACATTATTTAGTGGTGCAATACCAAGCATTGTACCCATCAAAACGACCGAAATTACTACTGCGATTATGCATAAAATAACCGACTTCTTCAACACATACATATAAATTTATACATCTCCCGTTTTTAATAATATGTATGAAAATTTATATTTATCCACGAAGTTATCCACAATTTTAGTAATTTTTGTGGAAAAATGTGGATAACTTTGTGGATAACCCCACTTTTGTCCACTATTAAGTGTGTTTTGCAGGATTTTGAAGTTATCCACAAAATGTGGATTATTTTGTAGAAAAATTTTGGATTTTGTAATTATATGCGTAATAATTTTTTTATAAAAATTTATATATACATTTTGGAATTTTTTATACATTTTCTGCATAATATATTTTGAGGTGATTACTTTGAATATTTTTGATATTTTAGGCAAAATTGCAATAGAAATTACCACTCCAACCAATCTTGGTATGGTAAATGGTTTCGTGTTTTCTAGTAGATTAAAAAAGCTACTTTATGTTAAAACTAACGAAAATTATTATATTGATTTTAAGAAAATAAAACTTTCTAATAATATCATTTTAGTAGATGAAACAGCAACAATTGATATAACTAACTACACTATTATTGACAAAGATTGTGTTGTTGTGAACCTTGAAGGAAATGTAGTTGAAAACATAAGCGAAATTAGCGTAAATAATAATGGAAATAACACCATTATTAAAGTAAATGACAAAGAATTTACCTATAAAGATGTATATAACAGTGGCTACAATCTTATAATTTTGCAAGGTAAAAATAGAAAAAAACCAGTCAAAAAAAATGATAACAAAAATAGAGATATTGTAATTGTATTTCCAACCGAAAAAAACGATGTAAATTTAGAGGAAATTGCCCAAAAAAACACCGACAATAATGCTTGCAATGAAAATATTGATACTAATTGAAGCAAGAATGCAAATGAAAATAACAATAATAATGCAGTTTGGGATAGTACAACTAAAAAAACAAGTACTAAAAATACAATTACTATTAGCGAACCTGTTTCAAAACTTCCTAATAAAATTATTTGTAACACAAGTTTACTTGAGGGTAGAACCTTAAAAACTGATATTTACCTAAATGATACTGAAAAGATAGAAAAAAACACTACCCTTACAAAACAGATTATCAATTATGCCCTTCAATTTGATAAGATTGTAGAGATTACAAAAAATAGCTAATACAAAATTTACTTACATATTTCTAATAATAAAACTAATCTTTAATAAACAACAAATTGATATTTTACTATAAATATACTAACTAGAATAAATAATTTTTAAAAGCAAAAAGGTTCGACTATTTATCGAACCTCTTCGCAATTATATGATAAGGGGGAAAATTATGAGTTCCTTTCTGCAGTCACATCAAAACTTGCTTTTGATATGTACCGCTTGTTCGTGTAGTATAATATCAATTATAAAAAAAAATGTCAACAAAAAAATACATTATTTTTAAAATATTTCAAATATTCTACACAATGTTAATTTTGTTGATTAATTAACTTGGCTATATTAATTAGTTTATCTAAAAATCAACATTCGTATATTATCCCTATAAATACAGCCAAAAAAATAAAGATATTATGCTTATTATTACTATTTTGCATAATATCTTTTATTATAGATTTTTTCTACGATTTTTTTAACTGCTACATTTCCAACTCTTTTAAAGCAGTTTCACCAGCTATTGCACCGTCCGAACATGCAGTAATTACTTGTCTTAAACTCTTTTTTATTATGTCGCCACAAGCATAAATTCCCTTGATATTTGTCCTACATTCGCTGTCCGTTACAATATATCCGTTATCAAATTCAACACCACTAAACAAGCTTGTATTAGGATTTCTGCCGATTGCAACAAAGATTCCATTTACATCAAGTGTGCGAAGATTATTCTCTTTATCCTTAACAACCAATCCTTCCACTTGGAACTTACCCAAAATTTCCTCTACAACGGAATTTAACACAAGTTCGATATTTTCCTTTGAGTGAAGTTTGTCCAGTTCAAACTTGGTTGCTCTAAAGCCCTCCCTACGATGCACAAGATAAACTTTGTTGCATAGGTTAGAAAGGTACATTGCATCTTCGATTGCAGTATTACCTCCACCAATAACAGCTACATTTTTGTTTCTAAAAAAGTTGCCGTCGCAAGTAGCACAATACGATATGCCCGAACCTGTTAACTCTTGCTCTCTAGGATTACCAAGTAGTCTTGGACTAGCACCAAGAGCAATTATTATTGCCTTTGATTTGTACTCATTTTGAGTGGTTTTGACCATTTTATTTTCTAAATCCACACTCTCAATTTCCTCATACAAAAACTTTACACCAAGCCCCTCTGCCTGTTGTTGCATTTTGTAGGCAAGCTCGAAGCCCGAAATACTGCTAAATCCTGGATAATTTTCTATTTCGCTAGTTAGTGCAAGTTGCCCACCAAAAGACATCTTATCTATAATTGCAACCTTTAAGCCACCTCTTGCCACATATATACTTGCAGTAAGTCCAGCAGGACCTGCACCTAAAATTAAAACATCGTACATACTTCACCTTAAAAATATTTGGTAACTAGATTATATCATACGATTGAGTGCATTACAAATATTTTTCAATTAATTCCTTTAATCTTGATTTGTAATGATAATCGCCCTCTCCATTAAAGCAAATCGGTGGATATGCCACACACCACCAATCTTCCCCCGATGCCTTGCCAAGCTCAATAGTAAGGCTATCATAAATGCCTTGTTCTATCCTATAATCAAGATATTGTCGGGTAGGTAGTTCTTCCTCTCGAAGTACAACCCTTGCCTTGTAGCTTGCATTTTTACTTTTTATAGTCCTATTTGCAACGGCTTCTATATTATCCATATTATCTTGAATGATTTTATACGCCTCGGCTTTATTCTCACATTCAATAAGTCTACTAGACAAATAACCTATCACCTCATTTCTAACATCAGTTTGGATATCTAAATCCACCTCGGTGTCGCTATTTGCCCTAATATGTATACGGATTAAGTTTTCATTTTTTGTAGGTTTTACGCCAACCACTATTCCCAGTGTAAGCATTACAACAACCAGTACAATTACTAATTTTTTCATACCTCAATTATTGACTTTACACTACTTTTTATGCTTAAAAAACAAGCTATTATTAGGTGTTGCAATTTCTTTTTGTCATTTTGCCCGTAAATGTTGTAAAATCCTACATAAAAATATATAATAGTATTGAGGTGCGATATGGAACTTTATGAAAAAAAATTAACAGAAAACAAAGTTTATAGTGGCAGAATATTCGATGTATATTCTGATGACATTGAATTACCTAACGGCAAAACAAGCAAAAGAGACTGGGTAAAACATAATGGTGGTGCTGCAATACTATGCTTGGATAAGGAAAACAATGTATATCTTGTTGAGCAATATAGATATTCAGTGGGTAGGGTTGTGCTAGAAATTCCTGCTGGCAAAATTGATAAAGGCGAAGAACCATACAACTCTGCTATCCGTGAATTAGAAGAAGAATTAGGCTTTAGAGCCGAGAAAATAGAACCTCTTGGAGTGATACTTCCAACCGTTGGTTATGTAAGCGAAAAGATATATTTGTACCTTGCAACCGAATATGATGTGGTAAAGCAACATCTTGATGAGGGCGAATTTGTAAACATTGTAAAAATGCCCCTAAGTGAACTAATTGAAAAAATTGAAAACTTTGAAATTGAAGATGCAAAAACAATAATTGCTGTTACTAGATATATACTTACTAAAAATAAACAATAATACATAATATTTATAATATAAAAATAATTACTTTATAAGGAAAAAGGACTATCAACGATAGCCCTTTTTTTAGTGTAAAAAGATTTATATATTATATATAAGTAATATTATTAAACATTATA
>JAHHUG010000014.1 GCA_020024085.1 Christensenellaceae bacterium
GTGTTGTTTAAACTTTGCATAATACACCTCTTCTTTATAAATTATACTTTAAGTAAAAACAAGTTTTATAAATGATTGTAAGAATGATTTAGTTAGTCAAATAATAAAATTTAAAACAAAAAAGGCTTACAAATGTAAGCCTTTAATTTTTAATGTTAAACCGATTATTAAACTAATTGTAGAATAACTAAATCAGCGTTATCACCAAGTCTGTTTTCTACTCTTAAGATTCTTGTATAACCGCCACCTTGACCTAGCTCTTTAGCTCTATCAGCATATTTTGGAGCATAGTCGTTGAATAATTTTTCAACAAGTGGATGAGCAACTTCAGCTGTTCTTGCTTTGTAAGCACTCTTAGACTCTTTGTCGCCCTTTCTTTCTTGTAGGTCAACTAGGTTAGCCATAAGTTGTCTTCTAGCAGCAAGCTTTTTAGGACCATCGTTTTTGAACTCAACAGAAATTGTTTCACCCTTTAAGTTCTTTTTGGTCTTATTTACTGTAACAGTATCTTCGTAAGAGTTAATAGCAAGAGTAATGTACTTTTCAGCTAATTTTCTTACTTCTTTTGCTCTATCTACGGTAGTAGTCAATGTGCCAAACCATAAAAACTCTGACACTTGGTTCTTTAGAATAGCCATTCTTAAATCAGTTGGTTTACTTAATTTTCTATTTCCAGCCATTTCTTTTTTCTCCTTACTCGTCTTTGTTTCGTAAAGATAAGCCTAAGTCATCTAACTTTTTCTTAACTTCGTCAAGTGACTTTTTACCTAAATTACGAACCTTTAGCATATCATCTTCTGATTTTTGAGTTAAATCTTGAATTGTGTTAATACCTGCTCTCTTTAAGCAATTGTATGAACGAACTGAGAAGTCTAAATCCTCAATATTTGTTAGCAATACTTTTTGTTGTTGGTTGTCTTCCTTATCAACAAGGATACTTCCATCAGCCATAGTATCAACTAGGTTTACAAACTCTGAAAGTAAATCGTTCATAATCTTTGCTGCAAGACTGATATTCTCTTTTGGAGTGGTAGTGCCATCAGTTGTAATTTCGATTGTTAGTTTATCGTAGTTAATGCTTTGCTCTACTCTAGTAGGTTCAACAGTATAGTTAACTTTTTGAACTGGAGTATAGATTGAATCAATAGGAATATAACCGATTGGTTCGTTAGCATCTTTGTTCTTATCAGCTGACTCATAACCTCTGCCTGTATCAGCATATAAATCCATATCTAGTACACAACCTTCATCAAGTGTGCAGATATACATATCAGGGTTAAGAATTTCAACATCACTAGGAACTTCAATGTCTCTAGCAAAAACTTTACCAGGAGTCTTAGCAAACAACTTTAAGTGTTTCTTTTCGGTATCGGCAGAATTGTAAATCTTGATAGCTAAACCTTTTAGGTTAAGTATAATCTCTACAACATCCTCTTTTACTCCTGCGATAGTAGAAAATTCGTGGTCAACACCAGCAATCCTAATACCAACTAGGGCTGCACCTGGTAATGAAGAAAGTAAGATTCTTCTTAAAGCATTACCTAATGTTAAACCAAAACCTCTCTCTAGTGGTTCAATAACAAATTTTGAATAAAATCTGCTTTCTTCCTCTATTCTTATATCTGGCTTACGCATTTCTATCATAGAAAAAACCTCCATTTAGTAAATAATAGATTAATCAAAAACTATTATTTAGAATATAACTCAACAATTAAGTGTTCTGAAATTGCTAAATCAATATCCTCTCTTAGTGGCATTGCAACAACTTTACCTGTTAATGTAGCGTTGTCGAACTCTAACCATTTTACGATATTAAGAGTTTTGCCCTCTTTGATATCTTTGTACATATCCTTATCAGCTTTGTTCTCTTTAACAGCAATAACATCGCCAACTTTAACTAGGTATGATGGAATATCTACAACTTTACCATTAACTGTAACATGACCGTGGTTTACAAGTTGACGGCTCATAGCTCTACTTGAACCAAGACCTAATCTGTATACAACATTGTCAAGTCTTCTCTCGATAAGAATAAGCATGTTCTCACCAGTAACACCTCTCATTCTATCAGCTTTGTCATAATACTCTCTAAATTGTTTCTCTAATATGCCATAAACTCTCTTAACCTTTTGTTTTTCTCTAAGTTGTGTAGCATATTCTGTTTGCTTTTTCTTTTGAGCACCATGTTGACCTGGAACATTAGGTCTAGACATGAATACGCATTTATCTGAATAGCACTTATCGCCTTTCAAAAATAGCTTTTCGCCCTCTCTACGACATAGACGGCAAGATGCATCTGTATATTTAGCCATTTACTCTACCTCCTATACCCTTCTTCTCTTTGGTGGTCTGCAACCATTGTGTGGAATTGGAGATACATCTTGAATCAATGTAACCTCGAAATCAAGAGCACCAAGAGCACGAATAGCAGACTCTCTACCTTGACCAGGACCTTTTACATATACTTCAACAGAACGCATTCCCATATCCTTTGCTACCTTACCAGCATCTTCACAAACCATTTGAGCTGCGAATGGAGTACCTTGTCTTGTACCCTTAAGACCTAGCTTTCCACCTGATGACCAAGAAATTACATTACCTTGTTGGTCAGTAAATGTAACGATGGTGTTATTGAAAGAAGAATGGATGTGACAAGCACCTTTATCGATGTGCTTTATATCTTTACGATGTTTAACTTGTTTTTTAACAGCCATTGATAATTACCTCCTACTTCTTAACTGGACGCTTAGGACCTTTTCTGGTTCTAGCATTTTGTTTAGTGTTTTGACCACGAACAGGAAGACCTTTTCTATGTCTTACACCTCTATAACAGCCTATTTCCATAAGCCTTTTGATATTTAACATTGTTTCTCTTTTCAAATCGCCTTCAACTTGAAGGTTCTTCTCAATGTACTCTCTTAACTTAGCAGTATCATCTTCAGTTAAGTCTTTTACTCTTGTGTCAGGGTTTACGCCTGTATCAGCAAGAATTTTGTTAGCAGTTGCACGGCCAATACCATAAATATAGGTAAGACCAATTTCCACTCTTTTCTCACGTGGTAAATCTACACCAGCTATACGCGCCATTACGCTACCTCCATTAAATTTAAAATAGTATCTATTTTCATTAACATCGAATTAAGATAATTGTTGCATAGTAAATGGAATGTAAGCAACAACCAGCCGCATCCCTTTCGATTTTAACTACGAAATAAAGTCCAATGCTAATTAGCCTTGAACTTGCTTATGCTTTTTATATTTACTACAAATTACCATAACCTTACCGTTACGGCGAATAACTTTGCATTTGTCACAAATTGGTTTTACTGATGGTCTAACTTTCATATCTAACCTCCATTACTTATTGTTAGTTTTTACTTCTCCAGGTAATTCTACCTTTGGTTAAGTCATAAGGACTCATTTCAATTTTAACCTTGTCCCCTTCCAAAATTTTAATATAGTTCATTCTAAGTTTACCAGAAAGATAGGTTGTAACAATGTAGCCATTAGCTAACTTTACCTTAAATTGTGCATTAGGTAAAACCTCTACTACAACACCTTCGGCTTCTATATTATCACTTTTTGCCAAAATAAATTTCCTCCATTTGGTTAGTTTATATTTTTCTAGGGATATCTTTATTATTCTATCATAAAGAAGTACCTTTTGGAAAATGATTTACTATACTTTTTAAATATTTTTGATTTTTATGCAATTTTTCTATTTTTTCAGTACTAAAAGTAGCTGATTTTATACAATTTGCCATCAACTACAAGTAATACTTTAATATATATTAAGATAATACATTCAATCTACTATCCTAAATCATAAATTCGCTAGCTAAAAATCAAACAAACACATTATTAAAGTGTCAATATTTTGATACCATTCTCGGTAAGAGCCACCGTGTTCTCGTAGTGAGCACAAGGTGAATTATCCTCAGTTCTAATGGTCCAACCATCTTCGCTGTCGCAATAAACTTTATAAGTACCTAGGGTAATCATTGGTTCAATTGCAATAGTCATACCTTCTTTAAGTCTAATACCATGACCGGCTCTACCATAGTTTGGAACATTTGGGTCTTCGTGAAGGTCTCTACCAACACCATGACCAACTAAATCCCTAACTACACCATAACCGAATGATTCGCAGTACTCTTGTATTGCATGAGATACATCACCCAATCTATTACCGACTTTCAAGTTTTCAATTCCTCTAAAGAAACTTTCCTCTGTAACCTTTACAAGTTGAGCTTTTTCTTTAGAAATTTTACCGACAGCAAATGTTCTTGCTGCATCAGAATGGTAACCATTTAAGATTGCACCTGCATCAATGCTTATAATTTGACCTTCCTTTAATATTTTGGTTTTAGATGGGATTCCGTGAACTACTACCTCATCAATAGATGTGCAGATTGAACCAGGGAATCCACCATAACCCTTAAAAGATGGCTTTGCCCCACAACTAACAATGTAGTTGTAGGCAAGCTTATCTAAATCATAAGTTGATACGCCCTCTTTGACATTTTCGCCAACTAGAGCTAATACATCTCTTGTAATTTCTCCTGATTTTCTCATTAATTCAATTTCTTCAGGAGTTTTAATAATAATCATTATTTATCTAGAACCTTCTTTATCTCATCATATACTTCGTCGATTGATTTTGAACCATCAACATCAAATACCACATCATCATTTTTGTAATAAGCGATAAGTGGCTCTGTTTGCTCCTTATAAACATTTAGTCTATTAGAAACAGTTTCAGGCTTGTCATCATCACGAACATACAATTCTTTTCCACACTTTTTACAGATATTTGAACCGTTAAGTGTGCTTACATGATAACTTTCTCCACAAGAACACATTCTTCTACCAGTAATTCTATCAAGAATTAGCTCGAATGGAACTTGAAGATTAATTACATAATTAATAGTTGTAAATTTCTTTAGAGCATCAGCTTGAGCGATTGTTCTTGGGAAACCATCAAGTAGGTAACCATTTTTGCAATCGTCAGCCTTTAATCTATCCTCTACAATAGCAACTACAACATCGTCTGGAACTAGTTGACCTGCGTCAATATAGCTTTTTGCCATTTTACCTAGCTCTGTTTGCTCTTTGATGTTTTTCCTTAGAATATCGCCTGTTGAGATATGAGGTATATTATACTCTGAAGCAATTTTTGTTGCTTGAGAACCTTTACCTGCACCAGGTGCACCTAGTAAAATAATGTTTTTCATAATTATTTTAAGAATCCTTTATAATATCTCATCATAACTTGAGACTCAAGTTGTGTATTAAACTCAAGAGCAACACTAACAAGAATCAATAAGCCTGTTGCTGAGAAAGCATTTGCCAAGCCTAGTTGAGCACCAAGTGCTTGGAAAATGAAGGTTGGTACAACAGCGATAATAGCAAGGAAGATAGCACCAAACAATGTGATACGATTATTGATTTTTCTCAAGTAATCGCAAGTTGGTTTACCAGGTCTAATACCTTGAACGAAACCACCATATTGTTGAATGTTTCTTGCTACATCTTCTGGGTTAAATTGTATTTGAGCATAGAAATATGCAAAGAATACAATGAATAGTACCATAAATACATAGTAAGGCCATGTACCAATACCCATATTAGCTGAATACCATGCATAAGCATCTGATGTTGGCCAGAACAATCCCATAATCATTTGAGGGAACATTAGGAATGCACTAGCAAAAATGATAGGCATAACTCCTGATGCATTAACTCTAATAGGAATATGAGTTTTTTGACCACCATACATTTTGTTTCCTTTAACTTGTTTTGCATATTGAACAGTGATTCTTCTTTCTGCTAAATCAACAAAAATAATGAATGCGAATATAACTAAAATAACAAGTAAGAAACCAAATAAGTTCCAACCAAGTGTTGGGTTTTTACCGATTACATCAAAGCTGTTAAGTAAAGCTGTGCCACCACCAGACAAAATACCGATAAAGATTATTAGAGATGTACCGTTACCGATACCATACTCTGTAATCCTTTCGCCAATCCACATAACAAGTGTAGAACCACCAACAAGGATAATACCCATTAGTACCATTGTTCCATACTTAGATGCCTCGCTAGGTCCAAAAGCAGGTTTGATAGCACCTTTCCAGCTCATCAAAACACCTACTGCTTGGATAATAGCAAGAACGATAGCTACATATCTTGTGATTTGTGTAATCTTTTTTCTTCCTTCTTCGCCCTCTTTTGACATTCTTTCAAGTCGAGGGATAATAAGGGTAAGTAATTGCATTATAATGAAAGCATTAATAAAAGGAATAATTCCAAGTGCAAATAATGTTCCTTGGCTTAAAGCACCACCAGATACAATACCTAATAGTTGAAAGAACTCACTATCACCGATTACACCTTCTAGTGCAGAAGCACTAATACCAGGAATAGGAATAAAACATCCTATTCTAAAGATGAATATCATTATTAATGTATATAACATCTTTTTTCTGATATCTTTTGAAGCAAATGCATTTTTAATGGTTTCAAACATTATAACACCTCTACTTTTCCGCCTGCCTTTTCGATTTTTTCGACAGCTGATTGAGTGAACTTGTTAGCTTGAACTGTTACATTCTTTGTTAACTCGCCATTGCCTAGAACTTTTAGTCCGTAAGCCTCAACCTTTCCAATAATTCCCTTATCTCTTAATAACTCTGCAGTAATTACTGTGCCATTCTCAAAAACTTCGAAAGCACTTACATTAACTGTTGTGAATTCCTTTCTGAAATAGTTCTTAAAACCTCTCTTAGGGATTCTTCTAATTAAAGGCATTTGGCCACCTTCAAAACCAGGACGAACACCGCCGCCTGACCTTGCCCATTGACCTTTATGACCTTTACCACTTGTTTTTCCTGTACCAGAGCCAGTACCTCTACCCAATCTCTTAGTAGATTTAACAGCACCGTCAGCAGGTCTTAAATCATTAATTTTCATATTAATTCTCCTTTCTAACGATTAGTCTTCGATAGCTTCTACTTTTACAAGATGAGATACCTTGCTAATCATACCACGGATAACAGTATTATCCTCGTGAATTTTGCTACTTCTAATCTTCTTTAAGCCTAAAGCTTCAACGGTTGCTTTTTGTTTTTGAAGGCAACCAATGGTGCTTTTAACTAAAGTTACTTTAATTTTAGCCATTTTTTACCTCCTAGCCTAAAACTTCGTCTACTGCTTTGCCTCTAAGTTTAGCAACTTGCTCAACATTTCTTAATTCAGCAAGACCATCAATTGTAGCCTTTACACAGTTGATAGGGTTGTTAGAACCATAAGATTTAGTTCTAATATCCTTAATACCACAGCACTCTAGTACGGCACGAACTGGACCACCAGCGATAACACCAGTACCTTCTTCAGCTGGTAACATAAGTACTTTGCCACGAGCAAAAGTACCGATTACCTCGTGAGGAATTGTAGTACCAACTAAGTTTACATTAACCATATTAAGTTTAGCGTTTTGTGTTGCCTTCTCGATAGCCTCTGGAACTTCAGCAGCCTTACCGATACCACAACCAACTCTACCCTTTTGGTCACCTACTACTACAAGAGCAGCAAATCTCATTGTTCTACCACCTTTAACAACCTTAGTTACACGGTTAATGTTAACTAATCTGCTAACGATGTCGTCATTTTCTCTATTTCTTTTGTTAAATTTTTCGTTTGCCATAGTATCCTCCTAGAATTGTAAGCCAGCTTCTCTAGCACCATCAGCAAGAGCTGAAACTCTACCGATGTAAGGATAACCACCTCTATCAAATACAACAGTGGTGATACCAGCCTTGATAGCTCTTTCTGCAACAACCTTACCTACAACCTTAGCAGCATCAACTTTGTTAAGTTCCTTAACTGCTTCTGCGATTTCCTTTTCCATTGTAGAGCAAGAAACCAAAGTTTTGCCAGCAACGTCATCAATAATTTGAGCGTAGATGTTAGCATTACTTCTAAATACATTCAAACGAGGTACAGCAGCTGTTCCTGAAATTTTTACTCTTATTCTACCATGTCTTTTTTGTCTGGTAGCATTTTTATCATTCTTATTAACCATTTCTTATCGCTCCTTATTTACCTGCTTTCTTGCCTTCTTTTAGTTGAACGGTTTCTGTTGAATATCTGATACCATAACCATGGTATGGCTCAACCTTTCTAGCAGCCTTGATAGTTGCAGCAACATGTCCTACTAAGTCCTTATCAATACCTTTAATAACGATATCAGTAAGAGATGGGCATTCAATAGTAATTCCATTTGGTGCAACATACTCTACTGGGTGAGAATAACCGATGTTCATAACAAGTTTGTTACCTTGAACAGCTACTTTGTAACCTACACCCTTAACAACTAGTGCTTTAGAGAAACCTTTTGTAACACCTTCAATCATATTAGCTACCAAGCTTCTGTATAAACCGTGTAAAGCTTTTACACTTTTCTCATCGCTTGTTCTTGTAACTACTACATGATTGTCTTCAACAGCAATGTTGATTGCTTTTTTATAATCTTGCTTTAACTCACCAAGAGGGCCCTTTACTGTTACAACATTATCTGCAACTGTAACTGTAACACCTGCTGGTATAGCGACAGGAAGTCTACCTATTCTTGACATATTCTACCTCCTACCAAATATAAGCAAGAACTTCGCCACCAACATGGTTAGCTCTAGCTTCTTTATCAGTCATGATACCCTTTGAAGTAGATAGGATAGCGATACCCATACCATTTAATACCTTAGGGATATTGTTTGACTCTGCATAAACTCTAAGACCTGGTTTGCTGATTCTCTTAAGGCCTGAAATAACCTTATCGTTTTTACCAGCATATTTAAGGGTAATTTTAATTACACCTTGAACACTACCTTCCATAGTCTCAACCTTTGATACATAACCTTCTTGTTCCAAAATATTTGCAATAGCAAGTTTAATTTTAGAATTTGGAACTTCAACGAATTCTTTTTTAGCAGTTAAGCCGTTTCTAATTCTAGTAAGCAAATCTGCGATTGGGTCTGTAATATTCATCTGTCGTCCTCCTCTTACCAGCTTGCCTTTTTAACTCCAGGGATTTGACCTTTGTAAGCCAATTCTCTAAAGCAAATTCTGCAAATACCGTATTTCTTCAAAACAGCATGAGGTCTTCCACAGATTTTACATCTTGTGTATTCTCTGGTAGAAAACTTTTGCTCTTTTTGTTGCTTATTTATCATAGCTTTCTTAGCCATAAGTGTAATCCTCCTATTACTTTGCGAAAGGCATACCTAGTAGAGTTAATAACTCTTTTGCCTCTTCGTCTGTCTTAGCTGTGGTTACGATACAAATATCAAAACCTCTAACCTTGTCTACCTTGTCATAAGAGATTTCTGGGAAAATTAATTGCTCCTTAACACCCATAGCATAGTTACCTCTGCCATCGAATGACTTATTAGGAACACCCTTAAAGTCTCTAACTCGTGGAAGTGCGATAGAAATTAGCTTGTCAAAGAAGTCATACATTCTCTCGCCTCTAAGAGTAACTTTAGCACCAATAGCCATGTTCTCTCTTACTTTGAAGTTTGCAATACTCTTTTTTGACCTTGTTACAATTGGCTTTTGACCAGCGATAGCAGTTAATTCTTCAACAGCAGCATTGAAGCTCTTGCTGTTATCTTTAACATCACCTAAGCCCATGTTTAATACGATTTTGTCCATTTTTGGAACCATATTAACATTAGCATAGTTGAATTTCTTTTGCATAGCTGGAACAGCCTCTTCTAAATATAGTTGTTTAACTCTATATCTTTCTTGATTAGCCATCTATTAATCCTCCACTACAGCTTCTTCAGCCTTTTTAGTAGCTTTCTTTGTTGATTTTTTAGCTACCTTTTTAGCTGTCTTCTTAGCTGCTTTCTCATCTAGGTTAGCACCACACTTAGCACAGATTCTAGCTTTTACCATTTTGCCATCTTTCTCTACCATTTCGTGTCTAACTCTAACTGCCTTTTGGCACTTAGGGCAAACAAGCATAACATTAGATACATCAATTGTACCAGCTTGCTTAATAATACCACCTTGCTCTTGTGCACTTCTAGGTCTTACACTCTTAGAAATCATGTTAGCATCGTTAACAATTACTCTGTTAGCAACTGGGTCAACGCTAATAACTTCACCTGACTTACCTTTATCTTTACCAGCGATAATCATTACTACATCGCCTTTTTTAATATTATTCATAAGTCTGCCTCCTATAAAACTTCTGGAGCAAGAGATATAATCTTCATAAAATCTCTATCTCTAAGTTCTCTTGCGATAGGTCCAAAAATACGAGTTCCCTTAGGTTGTTTTTGGTTATCAATAATTACTGCTGCATTGTCGTCAAATCTAATGTGAGAACCATCTGGTCTTCTAACACTGTTCTTTGTTCTAACAATAACTGCCTTTACTACATCGCCCTTTTTAACAGCTCCACCTGGTGTTGCAGTCTTAACACTTGCAACGATTACATCGCCAACTGAACCTGTCTTACGGTAAGAACCACCTAGTACTCTGATGCACATAATCTCCTTTGCACCTGAGTTGTCTGCTGCATTAAGAATAGTTTGTTGTTGTATCATTTCTTACCTCCTTATTCAGCCTTAGTGATAACTTTTAAAAGTCTCCAGCACTTGTTTTTAGCAAGTGGTCTTGTCTCAGCAATCATAACCTTATCGCCGATATTGCACTCGTTAAGCTCATCGTGAGCCATAACTCTCTTTGTTTTTGTAATATACTTCTTATATAGAGGATGTTTAAACCTATTTTCAATAGCAACTACGATTGTTTTGTCCATTTTATTGCTAACAACCATACCTACTCTTGTTTTACGAAGGTTTCTAGCCTCTGTGTTTACATTCATTTCTTCCATTTTCATCCTCCGCCTTATTTAGTAGCCTTAGCTTTTTTAGCTGAAGCCTTCTTTAAAGGTTCATTAGAAATGTTTAACTCTCTTTCTCTAAGGATTGTCTTAATTCTAGCGATATCCTTTTTTGTAGAGTTGATTACATTTGAGTTGCTTAATTGATTAGTAGCATTCTTGAAACGAAGGTAGAATAACTCTGACTTTAATTCATTCAATTTTACTACTAATTCGTCATTAGTCATTTCAAAAAATTGTTTAGCGTTCATTATTATGCCTCCTCAACTTCAGCTTCCTTCTTCACAAACTTTGTCTTGATAGGCAATTTGTGAGAAGCAAGTCTTAATGCTTCACGAGCAGTTTCCTCAGGGATACCAGCCATTTCGAATAGTACTCTACCTGGTTTAACTACTGCTACCCAATACTCTGGAGAACCCTTACCACTACCCATACGAGTTTCAGCTGGTTTCTCAGTTACAGACTTGTGAGGGAAGATGTCTACCCAAACTTGTCCACCTCTTTTGATATATCTTGTCATAGCGATACGAGCAGCCTCAATTTGATTTGAAGTAATCCAAGCTGGCTCTAAAGCTACTAGACCGTACTCACCGTAAGCTATAACATTACCTTTGTTAGCCTTTCCTTTCATTCTACCACGAAAGACTTTTCTTCTTTTTACTCTTTTAGGCATTAACATTATGCTTGTCCTCCTTGTCTTAAAGACTCTTTTACAAGGATTTCTCCTTTGTAAATCCAAACCTTAACACCGATAATACCGAATGTTGTGTTTGCCTCAGCAAAACCGTAATCGATATCAGCTCTTAAAGTTTGTAGAGGAATTGAACCCTCTTTGTAGCTCTCACTTCTAGCGATTTCAGCACCGTTAAGTCTACCAGAACACATTGTTTTGATACCTTTAGCACCAGCTTTCATTGTTCTTGACATAGCTTGCTTCATAGCTCTACGGAAAGCAACTCTCTTCTCTAGTTGAGCAGCGATTGACTCTGCAACTAGTTGAGCATCTGTATCAGCTCTCTTTACTTCCATAATGTTGATGTTTACATTTCTATCTGGGCAAAGTTTTGAAACTTGTTGCTTAATTTTTTCAACACCAGCACCACCTTTACCAATCATAACACCTGGCTTAGCAGTATAAATGCTTACATTTAACTTGTTAGCAGCTCTGTCGATTGTAATTTTAGAGATTGCTGAATCATAATACTCTTTTTTAATGAACTTTCTAACCTTGTCATCTTCTACTAGATAATCAGAGAAGTTCTTTTTATTTGCATACCATTGGGCATCCCAACCCTTGATAACACCTACTCTTAGTCCGTGTGGATTAACTTTTTGTCCCATTTTGTCCTCCTAGCAATTAACAGCATCTAATATGATGGTGATATGACTTGACCTTTTGTCAATTCTAAATGCTCTACCTTGAGAATGAGGTTGCATTCTCTTAAGGATTGGTCCTTGGTCAGCAAAGCACTCAGCAACGAACAAATCATCCTTGCTCATATTAAGGTTATTTTCTGCATTAGCAGCAGCTGAGTTTAATACCTTAATGATTGGCTTACTTGCAGCCTTAGGAGTATTTTCCAAAATAGCAAGAGCTTCGTTATACTTTTTGCCTCTAATTACGTCCAATACAATTCTTACTTTGTAAGGAGAAATTCTAATATATCTTGCAGTAGCCATAGGTCTTTTATCTGCATTTGCCTTTCTAGCAGCTGCTTTTTCTCTACTTCTTGTAGCCATTTAACTTAACCTCCTATCTACCTTTAGATGCCTTTTCGCCAGCGTGACCTTTGAAGGTTCTTGTTGGAGCGAACTCACCTAATTTGCAACCTACCATATCCTCAGTAACATATACTGGAACATGCTTTCTACCATCATGAACAGCGATTGTGTGACCAACCATTTGTGGGAAGATTGTTGATGATCTTGACCATGTCTTTACAGGTTTTTTATTACCGCTTTCATTCATTTCTATAATTCTTTTAAGTAATCTTTCTTCAACGAAAGGTCCTTTTTTAACTGATCTACTCATTTATATCCTCCACTAATTAACACGCTTAATAATTAACTTATTAGAAGCGTTCTTCTTCTTTCTGGTCTTATAACCTAAAGCAGGTTTACCCCATGGGGTTACTGGGCTAGGCATACCAACTGGTGACTTACCTTCACCACCACCATGTGGGTGGTCATTAGGGTTCATAACAACACCTCTAACAGAAGGTCTAACGCCTTGATGACGAGTTTTACCAGCTTTACCAACTCTAACGATTTCGTGGTCTAGGTTACCGATTTGACCAACTGTTGCACGGCAAGTAATTAATACATATCTCATTTCACCACTTGGTAATCTAAGGATTGCATATTTGCCTTCTTTACCCATTAATTGAGCAGCAGCACCAGCTGTACGAACAAGTTGACCACCTCTCTTAGGTTGAAGCTCAACATTGTGAACAAGTGTACCTACTGGAATGTTAGCAAGTGGTAAGCAGTTACCTGCTTTGATATCAGCAGTTTCGCCACTTATTACAACATCACCAACGGTTAATCCAAGAGGAGCAAGAATATATCTCTTTTCGCCATCAGCATAGTTTAACAAAGCGATGTTAGCTGAACGGTTTGGGTCGTACTCAATGCTAGCTACTCTAGCTGGTACATTATCCTTATTTCTCTTGAAATCTATAATTCTATATTTTTGTCTATTTCCGCCACCGATATGTCTAACGGTAATTTTACCTTGGTTGTTTCTACCACCTGATTTGTTTAAGCTAACAAGTAGGCTCTTTTCTGGTTGATTAGTAGTAATCTCAGAAAAAGCAGAAACTGACATAAATCTACGAGCAGGAGAAGTTGGTTTATATCTCTTTATAGCCATTTCTTAACCCTCCTATGACAAGCTCTCGAAGAACTCGATTGCTTTGCTGTCAGCAGTTAATTGAACGATAGCTTTCTTGTAAGCAGGTCTTCTGCCCTCTGTTCTACCCATTCTCTTTAACTTACCGTCTAAATTCATTGTGTTTACTTTTTGTACCTTAACCTTGAAGATTTCTTCAACAGCCATCTTAATTTGAGTTTTGTTAGCATCTTTAGCTACTTCAAAAGTGTAAACTTTGTTTTGAATGCCATCATAACTTTTTTCAGATAAGATAGGTCTAATAATTACATCATAAGCTGTCATTATGCATATACCTCCTCAAGTCTTTCTACTGCCTTCTTAGTAAGTAGGCAATTGTGGTTAGCAACTAAATCATAAACATTGATTAAATCAACATGAGCTACAACAACTGTTGGAATGTTTTTAGCTGCTCTTGCGATTAAGCTATCGCTATCGTCATAAACTAAATAAGTTGTTTTGTCTAACTTTAAGTTACTTAAGATAGCAGCAACTTCTTTAGTCTTGTTATCCTTTAATGCAATCTCTTTTACTACTGTTAACTCGTTATCAGCAAGTTTCTTACTTAATGCAGAAGCTAAAGCTGCATCTTTCATCTTCTTGTTAATCTTCTTAGAGAAATCACGAGGCTTTGGTGCGAAAACTACACCACCCTTGTTGAATTGAGGAGCACGGATTGAACCTTGTCTAGCTCTACCTGTACCCTTTTGTCTATAAGGTTTAATTCCACCGCCTCTAACTTCTGTTCTTGTTAAAGTGCATTTTGTACCTTGTCTTTTGTTAGCAAGTTGTGCTACAACTACTTGGTGGATTAATGCCTCATTATACTCAGCAGCAAATAAACTGTCACTTACATTCATTTTTCCACTAGCTTTGCCTGTGGTACTTAAAACTTTAATTTCCATAGTTATTTACTCCTTATTAACCTTTGATAGATTGTTTAATAACAACCATACCACCCTTAGGTCCTGGGATACCACCTTTGATTAACAATAGGTTTCTATCCACATCAACTCTTGCTACTGTTAGGTTTTGCATTGTGGTCTTATCAACACCAAAATGTCCTGGCATCTTGTGGTTTTTGAAAACTCTAGATGGGCTAGAACATGCACTTAATGAACCAGGTGCTCTGTGGAACTTAGAACCATGAGCCATTGGTCCACAATGGTGATTCCATCTTTTGATGGTACCAGCAAATCCGTGACCTTTAGAAGTACCAGTTACATCAACTTTGTCGCCAACTGCGAAGATGTCGCATTTGATTTCTTGACCAACTGTGTAATCAGCACTGTTAGAGAACTTAAACTCTTTCAAGTATCTCTTAGGTTCTACATTAGCCTTTTTGAATTGACCTAACATAGGTTTGTTAACATTTTTCTCTTTAATTGAACCAAAACCGACTTGTACTGCTTCGTAACCATCTCTGTCAATAGTCTTAACTTGTGTTACTGCACAAGGACCAGCTTCAACAACGGTTACTGGGATTACGATTCCCTCTTCGGTAAAGATTTGGCTCATACCTAATTTCTTTCCAATGATTGCTTTATTCATAGATAAAGTTCACCTCCGATTGTATTTGATTAAAGTTTGATTTGAATATCAACACCAGCAGGTAAATCAAGTTTCATTAAGCTTTCAACTGTTTTAGCTGTTGGATTGTAGATATCAATCAATCTTTTGTGTGTTCTTAGTTCAAATTGCTCTCTACTATCTTTGTACTTATGTGGTGACCTTAAGATAGTAATTACTTCCTTGTCTGTTGGAAGTGGAATAGGTCCAGATACTTTTGTACCAGTCCTCTTAACAGTTTCTACAATTTTGTCTGCAGAAACATCAATTAAATCGTGATCGTAAGCTTTAAGCTTGATTCTGATTTTTTGTCCAGCCATTTTTTTATCCTCCATTTATTTCCTAGCTCTTTTACACCTACCCGTGTGTGTCATGCTGTTCTCATAAAAAAAACGGGGCTTACCGTTTAATCTATCTAGAGCTAGTCGCTTGAATTTTGTCAAACTTTCGTCCATGGAAATTTTCTCACCTGAGTTCCGAGTAACCTCCCACTTCATCCGTTAAGTTGAACAGCGCTATTATTATATAATTTTAAAGGTTATTTGTCAAACAATTTTTTATGCATTTTAAAACTTTTATGCAAATATGCATTTTTAATTTTACAACCACAATATACATGGATAATTGTAAATTAAAAACTATACTTGTATTACTTTTTATGTTTTTTTCATTTGTAATTGCTTATTTAAATATGTATTATATCTTGGATATATTATTATATTATATATATAGCACATTATCAATAATTAAATTTAAATTTTTTTTATTTAATTTTACCTACCCCATTTACTACAAAGGTTTATGCAATTGTTCTTTATTTCGTTTACATTGAATAAGGTATATGGTATAATTTTATGTATAATTTGCTTTAGGAGATTTTAGCTTGAAAGCCCTACTTGATAATAATGGTTTTGATTCAAAACCTTACATATTTCCACAATTTAATAAATTTTTATACTCATCTTGGTATTTAGTTTTGTTGTTTTTTATAACTACAACCTTTTGGATTACCGACCTAAGTATAGTTTCAACATCAATACTATTACTAATAGCTTCATTTATATTAATTACAAACAAGGACATTACGCCTGCACTACCTATATTTGTTTTAATGGTAATTTCTGTTTCTGACCAAAATTATCTCGAAAATAAAACTAATATAATTTTGATGGCAGTAATGGGTACAATTTTAGGTCTATCTATTTTGTTTAATATTTTTTACTACAAGCAAAAATTATTAAGAGGTAAGCTAACCATTCCTTTACTACTAGTTAGCATTGCCACATTTTTAGGTGGAATAGGCTACACTGATGCTGTTTCATACGAAAAATCATTAATGTATGTATTTACACTAGGTATTGTAATGTTTTTGCTATATGTGTATATGTATAGTTGCATCAATATGCCTGATAATATCGACAAAAAGAAGTACATAATTTGTTTTATGCTTTTATTTGCCATTATTATGTGTATACAAGTAATTACAGCCCACGCAAGAGTTAATGATTATTTTGAAAATCATATAAGGGCCTTACTTAATGTTGGTTGGAGCAATCGTCAAGGATTAGG
The DNA here is from genome assembly GCA_020024085.1 of Christensenellaceae bacterium. Taxonomy (GTDB): domain Bacteria; phylum Bacillota; class Clostridia; order Christensenellales; family CAAEEZ01; genus HGM11377. Next base: position 16,941 of record JAHHUG010000014.1, read on the forward strand.
AGCAATGCTAGTAATAACATTACCTGCACCATTCTATCTTGCCGAAACAGCAAAAAAGCATAACTACATGTATTACTTGCTAAGTTATTCCGTTTATATTTGTTTATTTGCCACTTTCAGCCGTTGTGCAATGTTATTTGGCACTTTGGAAATAATTGCTATTGAAATATATATGTTTATTAAAACAAAACACAAAAAGCAATTTATTTTAGCAAACTTAACTTGGCTTTTAATACTAATTATTGTAATTTGTATTAATTTAGACCTAGTGAAACTATTGCTAGATAAATTTACTAAATTAGGTTTCTATTCATCTGGCAGAACCGATTTATATAAAGAAGCATGGCAAATATTTTTACAACAACCATTATTTGGTGTTGGACTTGGATACAACGGCAACAATTATTATGTAGAAGCTAATTGCATGTACTGGTTCCATTCTACACCACTACAAGTGCTAGCTAGTTTCGGTTTGAATGGCTTTATTTGCTATATAATATACTATATTGCAAGATTTAAGGTTTTATTTACTAAAAAGAATTTGTTTACAATAGCTATTATATCAGGAGTGTTATTCTTCGAAGCACAAAGCTTAATTGATGCGTTTACATTCCAACCATTCCCATTTGTATTTGCTGTACTTATGATAACTACAATGCTAGAACTAATAAATAACAACGAAACAATTTCAGTAGAATTAGCATAAATTTTATAAAAATAAAGGATAACATTTTGTTATCCTTTTTTATTACAATTTATTAGTATATTTTATCAAATATTACAAGATAAAGTCATATTTTTTTATTAGTTCTTCATAAATAGCATAAATGTCATCAAAATCGTGCATTTTTAGCTTTTTATGTACTGCGTCAATATTCCATTGTTTAATGTTGTAAATATGGAAGAAAGGCACCCATTTAATACCTTTACAAAAGTGTTTTACGACTGTATCTGGCTTGATATCTCTTTGCTCGTTAAATTTGCCATCTATATACTTTTTGTAAGTAACCGATTTATGAATAGCACTTTGGTCTGGCATTTTCATCCATTTTGTTTGAATAAGTTTTCTACTCTTTTCAAGCATACCAGTTTGTTTGATAAGTTTGATATTCATTAAAAGCACTCCACTATTTGTGTATGTTGGCGATATCCAAAACTTACCCATATAATCTAATGCTGCACCAAACTCGTATCCCTCGATATCTTCGTTGTAAAGTTCGTTAATATCATTGACAATCATTGTATCAACATCAAGATAAATGATCTTTTCTGGCACATCTATCAAATCCAAAAACAGTCTATTTAATGCGTATGGTGTATATTCGGAATTTTTGTTTTTATTATTCAAAAACAATTCGTTATAAATAGGACCTACATCAATTAAAACTGCTTCACTTTCCTCGTTTTGTGTTTTCATAATTTTAGTAAGTAAATCAATTTGTTCTTGAGTAATAATTTCGTAACTAGGATTTTGTTTAACAAGGTCCATACTTAAAACCATAACCTTAATAGGTTGCTTACAAGTTTTTATCATAGACATAACCGACAAAAGTATTCCCTTAAAAACTTTCCTGTTACCCGAATAAACTATATTTATCATTTTTTTCTCCAATTTTAATCAAACCTACTACTTTACTTACTTTGTAGTTGATTCTTGTTTATTTTCCTCTACACTATCATCTTTAATAGTGTTTTCACTTGTTTCAATTATACCATCATTTGACAAATTGTCGCAAACATTATCTTCACTATTAGTTGTATTATTAGTAATATTATCTATATCGTTGACTACACTTTCACAAACAACATTTTCGTTGCTAACTGCATTTTCGCATGCATTATTGTCATTTTCGTTTATTTCACTATTATTTTCCACCACATTTTCGCCATTTAACATATTAATAGTGTTATTATCTTGTTCATTTGACGAAGAATCTTCTTTTGGGCGAGTAATTTTAGAGGTAATTTTGTTACTTGTATTTGTAATAGTATTAGCTACCTTTGGCAACAAATTTTTAATTTCTTTTTCTTTATTTAATGTAATTTTTTCCAAAGCGATATACACGAAGAAACTTAGTAGCATTGTTAAATAGTAGCTAAGCAATCTCCAAAGTAGCATACCACCCATAGCAACCTCTGCTGTAATACCTACTGCTATCGACTGAAAAATCGACTTAAAAGCAAATTCGATACCACCACTACTACCTGGAGTAGGAATAAATACACACATAGTAATAGCAAAAGCAGTACTAAAAATAATAAAAGGTAATTGCTCTGGACCAATATTAATATTTAACGCTTTAAGTATATAATAGGTAATAGCATAATAAACGCCCATTGTAATAAACTTAATTACAAAACAACCCACAAAAGCACCTTTATGATGCCATAACTCCTTAAAAGCAGATTGTGCACCATAGCAATATTCGTTAAATTTAGGAATATTAGGCTCGATAAACTTCTTTAACCAATTAAATCTACACAACCAAACCATAGCATTTTCTAGCCACATTCTTACCCTTTTGGTTGTAGCTACGGTAATTAAAAATACTAATACAAAAAAGTTAATAGAAAAACCTATAATAACCATTGCATTAAGATTGCTGATGTTTTCGCTAAGTTGTGGATAATAAAATAACGATACCAAAGCATAAAGATTAGTTACCATCATAAAGATAATAAAATTCATCATCAATATGCCAGTACTATCCGAAGGCTTTACGCCAAGCCTTTTGAATGCGTACACTTGAAAGGGTTGTCCACCTGTTGCAAAAGGTGTAATACCATTAAAAAAATGTTCGGTTGAACCAATCAAATAGGTATTCACCATACTAATATCGCATTTTTTAGTTCGTGTTAAAATGCACATTGTTATTGGGTACAAAATTAAGTAAACCATCAATAACATAATGGCCAACATTAAATATTTGACATTAGTTGTTTTTAATACCTCAACAATACCTTCAAAATCATTAAATGAAAGTATCATAGTCATAATAAAGATTGTAATGGCAGAGCCAAATATAATCATTCTTATTACTTTTTTCGAGTCGTATGTATTCGGTTGATTAACCGTAGAATTGCTTTTTTTCATAAAGTTTCCTTTTTTATTAATACTTTAAATATATCACAGAATGCTAACTATGTAAACTTTAATAATATGATTATATATCATATATGGTTATATTATATAATATTTGCAATGAAAAATTTAAATAATTTTAGCATAAAACACATATTAAGCAAAATTTTTTTACTTTTTGCTTTCACACACTAAAATATCAAAAAGCAAAATTTTTACATAAAAAAAACGGAGCAAATAAATTGCTCCGTAATTTGTTTTTTGATAAGTATAATTATCTCTTTGAGAATTGAGGTGCTCTTCTTGCGCCTTTTAAACCATACTTCTTTCTTTCCTTTGTTCTTGGGTCTCTTGTTAAGAAGCCAGCCTTTTTCAAAGCACCTCTTAATTCTGGTTCAGCAACGATTAATGCTCTTGCAACACCGTGTCTGATAGCACCAGCTTGACCTGTAAGACCACCACCTACAACATTAACAGCTACATCATAGCTATCAAGTTTACCTGTAAGCTCTAAAGGTTGTTTTACGATATATTTAAGTGTATCTTGTGCAAAATACTCTTCTAAACTTCTCTTATTGATTACGATATTACCTTCGCCACCAGGGATTAAACGAACTCTAGCAACTGCCTTCTTTCTTCTACCAGTTCCCCAATATTGAACTTTTTTAACAGATTTCTTAGCCATTATTCATTCTCCTTAAAACTTTAACTCAATAGGTTGTTGTGCTTCTTGGTTATGCTCTGCACCCTTGTATGTCTTAAGTTTCTTAATCATCTTTCTACCTAAAACATTCTTTGGTAACATACCCTTAACAGCCTCGTATACAACGAAATCTGACTTTGTAGCCATTAAATCCTTGTAACTCTTCTCTTTAAGACCACCGATGTAGCCTGTGTGATATTTATAAACTTTTTGCTCTAATTTTTTACCTGTTAAAACTACCTTGTCGCAGTTAATAACGATTACATAATCACCTGTATCAACATTAGGAGTGAATGTAGGCTTGTTTTTACCTCTAAGTACAGCGGCAACTTGGCTAGCTAATCTACCAAGTGGCATACCAGCAGCATCAACAACATACCATTTTCTCTCTACTGTTTCAGGTTTTGCCATATATGTTTTCATGGTGAAAACCTCCAAATTTTAACTTAATAATTTTTGGGAATCATAAAAACATTTAGGGGCTAACTTAATGTACTATTTTTCCCGAATTGACTTGTAAAGTATATTATATATTAAAGAATAAGTCAAGCAAAATAGAGAGGTTTATGCAAAAATAAGGTATATAGTGTATAAAATACATATATCAACAATTTTTTTATACGAAAAGCTGAACAAAACAAAATTGACTAAAGAATAGCTTTTTTGTCAAAACCAAACAATTTTTACAAAAAACAGCATACAAAAATGTAAAATATTTGAGGTTTTTGAGATAATTTTCAGCTACACACTAAAATAAAATCAACCTATCAAAATTGAAAAACGAACTAAATAGTTTTTAATGCAAAACAATTAATCTAACAGCAAAACTATTCGTATAGCTATTCAAAAATAAGCAAAAAACTAGCTCAAAAAAGCTAGTTTTATGTAGTAAGAGGTTGCCCTCTTACATAAATAATTTTAATAGGAAAAATGCGTTAAAGAAGTTGCTATTACACCTGTTGTTACAACCACCATTACAACCTCTGTTATAGTTATT
>JAHHUG010000015.1 GCA_020024085.1 Christensenellaceae bacterium
TGTGCAATCTTTTCGATGATTTCTTCCTTTTTATTATCATTTGGTGCAGTTAATAAATAAAACAATTCATCTGCTAAATATCCAAACTTCCCTTGCTCTAAAGCCTTAAACTGCCATTTATAATATGGTAAAAATCTGTTTTCTAGTAAAAATAAAACTTGTAGTGTATGATTTACAAACTCACTTAAACACAAACTTGCCCCTTTATCCTTTCTTTTTTGCATACGATAGTAATTATATTGACCAGTTTGTGCCATCATAGCAAGATGACCAGATAATTTTTTTAATTTTACATCAAGTGGATACTCTGTTTTAAGTTTTTCTCTAAAATTTGTAATAATTCCAAGATTATCCACAAAAATCTCGCCATTTGTTGCCTCGCTGAAAGCATACTCTGGAGTATAAAACCAAGTTCTCCAATCGGTAGGAATAGTGTGAAATCCTATTATTCTATCTAAATAATCCTCCACCGTAAAAACACCAAACTTATCCACCGAAAATTTTGTATGTGTAGTATTTTTGCTATACTCTTTTACTGCATTTTGATAGGCTCTATCCAAACTAAAACCAATTTTTATCTCATCATCTCTTGTTAAAAGCATAGTAAAACCAATCGTTAAATCATGGTCAGTTGAAATTTCGTCATCAAAACCAAAGCACTCCGAACCACCACCAAAAATTCCTACGGCTATCCTATTTTTATATTCAGGAAACTGTTCAAGTAAGTTTTTTCCTACACTATTATAAAATTCTTTCGCTAATTCTATACCTTTCATCTATCTCTTTTGCAATATTTTTCAATTCTTCCTCGACTAAAAAATACCCATAATATCCAAAATCTTGTGAGTATTTTTTAAGGATAAAAGAGTACTCCATATCCTTAACTATATCCTCATCATACAAAATATCAAGTGCATCATCTAATAAATCGGCAATAATTTGCTCATCATTTACACTATCATAGGTGTATGTCATATTGATTAAACTTTGTGCTTTTTGAAGTTTATTTCCATTGTTTTCTGCAATGCTAATCGCTAATTTGTAGTAATGCCTTGCCAAAACAAGCTCATTTTTTGCTAAATAAATACTTGCAAAATTGTTGTATAAAGCACTAAATTTAGTGTCATATTTATCTAGTACAGCATCATAAATTTGCTCTGCAATCTTAAAATTTTTCTCTGCATCGAGTATATAATTAAAGGCAGAATATCCCGTTGCTATATTGATATATATAGTTCCGTAAAATTCTGTCTTTTTATCAGTTATCGCAAAAAGCGATGTTAAAGTTTCATTTATAACTCGTAAACAGTTGATTTCGTCATTTTGTTTGCGATAAAAACCGATTAACTCATTATTAATAGCAAGTAAAATATCTATCTCATCATCAGCTAAATTGTGTTTACTTTCTTCAAGCAACCTACCTGCACCATTAAAATCTTCAATATTTACAAGCCTATCAAATTGTAAAATTAATCTATTATAATCCATATATTATTTACGATATTTTCTAGCAATATTTATCATTGCATCTTTTTGTTGTTCCATTTCGTATGCAAGTATCATTTGTGAATGAGCTCTTACAAGATTGTGGTCGCTATATGCAGTTTTGAAATATGTATCGCCCTCAAGGTAATCAGTTAAAAATCTCATACCGCATTCAAGTGTCATCATAATTGCACCATTATGCAAGTTCTCTAATTCCTTATCGGTAATTTTATTACCAATACCCTTTAGGAAACCTTCAACATAGCTTTCGTACAAGTTGATATCAAAATGTATTTTACTTGTATCTTTTTCGTCCTCTCTTGCAGTTGAACAACCAAAACGAACAGAATCGCCAAAATCATAAAGCAAGCTACCTGCCATAATTGTATCTAGGTCGATTATACAAAGTGCATTTCCTGTTTTAGCATCAAACAAAATGTTATTTAATTTTGTATCGTTGTGAGTAACTCTAGTTGGGATTTCGCCACTTTCTAGCATTGAAGTAATTGTTGAATAGAAATTCTCTCTACTTTTGAAAAACTCAACCTCAACAGGTACTGTTTTAAGCCTATCCTTAACATCGTTATTAATAGCATTAACAAAATTTTGATATCTTACAACAGTATTATGGAAGTTTGGTAAAATATCAACCAATTTGTTTACATCAAACTTATCCAAATCTCTCATAAATTTACCAAAAGCCTCGCCAGAGCTTGCAAATTGCTCGGTAGTTTCAGCAGATTGATAACAGATTGAGTCGCTTATAAAAATGTATAATCTATAACACTTATTATCCTCGGTCATATAATAATATTTACCCGTTTTTGTAGGGATTAATGTCATTGTTTCTCTATTTGGGTCTCCACCATTTTCTACAATGATATCCTTTAGATATGCAGTAACATTATTAATATTATCAATTACTCCCTCGTAATTTTTGAAAATATCGGTGTTAAGTTGTTGTAGAATATACTCTTTATCAGTACCTTTAAATGTAACTTTATAGGTAGCATTAATATGACCTTCGCCAAATGGTACTATACTTTCTACCTCACCTTCAACATCAAAATTCTTCAATATTTCTTCCATTTTTGTTCCGTCCTTAGTATTATTATCCGTATAATTTTCCTATCAAATATACTACAAAATTCTTTGGTAATACCTTCGATAATCTAACTAAAATTTTATAGTTTAATCCACCTACAACATATACAGGTGGGTTCTTTTTATATGCCATTTTGTATATAAGTTTTGCAATAGTTTCTGGGCTCATGCCGTTTTGTTCATCTTTTGACATTTTACCCACAGATGACTCAACACGAGGTTTATATACATCATTTGGCGATATAAAGGTCTTTCTTTTGTCGGTAAACTCGGTTACAATATCTCCAGGAAGTACTGCACAAACCTTGATATTGTATGGTTTTACCTCAATCCTAAGTGCCTCTGTCATTGAACTTACTGCCGATTTTGTACTAGAATAAAATGCTTGAAAAGGTAGGCTAAGTGGAGCACCTGCACTACTTACATTTATAATAGTACCCGACATTTGTTCCCTCATATATGGTAGTACTGCTTGTATAGGATAAATTGTACCCATAAAGTTTACATCAAATATCTTTTTGATATCCTCCTCTTTTGCAGTCTCGATTGCACCAGCAATACCAAAACCTGCACAATTTATAAGTACATCAATCCTTTTTTCTCGGTTAAAAACCTCCTTGACCGAATCAAAAACATTTTGTCTATTAGACACATCAGTCTTCACATTTTCAGTTTCCGGATTTTCTCGCCTTGAAAGATTATACACCTTATCGCCTCTGTCCGTAAAGTATTTAGCTGTTGATTTTCCAATTCCTGCCGAAGCACCTGTAATAATTACTACTTTCATATTCCACCCTTATTCAATTATTTTAGAATTTTTATTGATAATTTTGAATTCTTTTTCGTTAATATTATTATCTTTAATTACAACATTGCCACTATCTTTTACAAAAATGCCACCACCAATTTTGCTATTGAAATTATTATCGGTAATAGTAATATTGTTGTGCACATATCCATCAAACTTAATGTTTTCCGGCTTAATCATAATATCATACCCTTCGCTATTGTTAAAGGTATTACCCTTGATTAACACATCTTGAACAAGTCCACTTTCGTACCAACTAATTGTATCATCAGAGATAAGTATTCCACTCATACTATTGTCGTTGAATACATTATTCAAAACTTGCACTTTGCCACGAGTGGTAATAAGGATACCCCTAGTAATAATCCTATTAATGTAGTTGTTTTCGAATAACAAATTTGGAGTTTTTGTGATATTTTCAACCATTAGGTCACTACTTGGCACATTATCAACCACAAGTTCAATATCATACTCGTTAATCATTTTGCAATCAATTACGGTTGCTCTACCCTTTTCGGTAAGGCTAAACCTATCTATATAAGCAAGCTCATCTCCTTTATCAAAAGGCATAAAGCCATAACTTTGTGGGTGCATAAATCTAACCATTAATTTGTTGTCCTTGATATCAACAATTTTGAAGTGGAATCCGTGAACATTCAAACAATCATCGCCAGCACCCTCAAATTTACTGTTTCTAACAACAACATCGCCACTGCACATACAAATTTGGATAAAATCTGCAATAGAAACAATCTTTTTAGCACCAACCGGAGTAAAATCTACACTATCTATTGTAATATTTTTGGTATGTTGGCAAACCACAGCAAGAGAATAATTAAACCTTTGTGCTACATTATATAATGTGATATCCTCCGAATTATCTACAAAAATACCCACATTTTTTCTTCTAACATCATATAAATACAATCTTTCGCCAATCTTATATCTTGCACTATTTAATCCATAAGCTCTAAATTTATATGGTGCGATTTCCTTAATTTTTGTACTAAATAATGGGTGGCGAGTTCTCTTTGTTTTATTTGGTGTATCAGGTTTAATATCGCAAATCCACCAAGTTGTTGCAGTCTTGTATTTGAATGGCAATTTATAGTCTTCCCCTACAAAATAGTACTCATTACCAATCTTTTCATACTTGCTTTCGCAATCTAACTCATAGTCCACATAAAATGCCGATTTATTAATCACTTTTAGTTCGTGTAGGTTAGGATTTTCGGTTTTTATATCCACATTTTCAAGCCTAATATTTTTACAATTTTGAATAACAACATTAGTTACAACACCCTTAATAATTAGGGTACTTCCACCAAAATCAATTGTCAAATTATCAATATTTTCGATGAAAATAGGAACATAATGCTCCCTTATTTCCTCGCCATCTTCCCACTCTTTGATACCTATTGTATTAGTGATATTCAAGTGATGTTTTTTAGAATTTTTTGAAGTTAGGAAATATGTGCCTTTATCAAAAATAAGCTTCTTTTCCCCTTGTTCTGCCCGTAAATCAGCCAAAATACCCCTTAAAATCACTGTAATATCAGTGTTTTCAGTTACATTATAATCTCTTGCAAAATACTCTTTCATTAATAAATTTCCTTTATATTTTTTACATTATCGCTTACAATAATGTTATTTGATAATTGCTTATCAAGTAGCTTAATGCTACCCGTACTTATTTCCTTTGTAACCAAGCCGTCCTTCCATCAAAATCAATAATATTGTCATTTAATACATAGCCTTTGATACTACCATTTTCAAGATTATTAAATAGTGCTGGAAAAAGCTTTATTACCCCCATTCCCTTCATAAACAAATCTCGTTTATACCTGCAGTCAATCAAAAATTGCCGTTAATTTGGAAGATATTTTAAAGTGTGCATCAAATAAATTAGGGAATACCGAATTTTTGAACAAACTATAAATTATATCTCATTGTGCTTTTTATAAGCAATCTTGAAGATAAACATATACAACAAGTTGCTGTTATTTATTGCTCACCTTTCGTGTTTTAGGCTACCATACAAAACTACACCAGTCTTTCCATTGCCAACGGGAAGCCCTGCTGTCCATTTAGTTCATTCATCATATTTTAATGAATTTACAATATTTCCTCATATAAACTACTAATATTATAGCATATTTTTATGTTTATTTAAATATATAGATAAAATATCCGTTATTAAAATTAGGTATATCGAAATATTTTTTTGGCAATAATGTTTGTATGGACGCATTAACAATTTTTTCAAAAATTTCAATTATGTCTATTGTAAGCATTTTTGTATTATTTATATTTTCAAAGATGCTAGGCAAAAGACAAATAGCAGAACTTGAGTTTATGGATTACATTATAGGTATTTCGATAGGCTCAATAGCAGCCGAAATGGCAACCGATTTTGGCGACAAACCAATATGGGTATATATCTATGCAATGGCACTATATACACTTATTGACCTAATGTTTATGTTTATTAGTCGTACAAGCCCAATGCTAAAGCATTTTTTCAAAGGGCAACCTCTTACCCTAATTAAAAACGGTAAAATTGACTACAAAGTGCTTTCTAAAAGCAAACTAGATGTTAATGACTTACTTGCACTACTACGAAATAAAGATTTCTTTGATATTCGTAATGTGGAATGTGCTGTGCTTGAAAACAATGGCGACCTAAGTGTATTACCCGTAAAAGACTACAACGAAGAAAATAGCTATGCTTTTATACCATCATATTTGATTGTTGATGGCAGAATAGTAAAATCAAACCTAGAAAAACTTAATAAAAATGAAGAATGGCTATACAATTTGGTAGGCATAAAGGAAAAATGTGAATTAAAAAATATTTTACTTACCCTTTATGATACTTCAACCGAACAAGTTACAAACTATTACAAAGAATAATTTTGCAAGTCGAATGAAATATTGCACAAATTTATTATTATGACTTTTTATGTTGTTTTTAATTAAAAATCATTTAATTTTTTTAGCAAAAATACTTGATTTTTTGAAAAAACCATTGTATCATAATAAAAAAATAATTAACATATGTTAGTAATAACATATCGGAGGACATTATGTCAGTAATAAAAATAACCGAAAGCAATTTCGATAATGTAGTAAACAGCGACAAGCCAGTACTAATTGATTTTTGGGCAAGCTGGTGTATGCCATGTAAAATGTTATCTCCTATCGTTGATGAGGTTGCAAGCGAAAATGATAACATTGTTGTAGGCAAAATTAATGTAGATGAGGAGCCTGTTCTTGCTGGAAACTTTGGTGTAATGAGTATTCCAACACTAATTGTATTCAAGGACGGAAAAATCTATAATAAATCAGTAGGATTAGTTAATAAAGACAGAATCTTAAATCTAATAAAATAAACTAAACAAAAAAGGGAAGCAAATGCTTCCTTTTTTATTTTAAAACTTTTCATTCTTAATAAATAGATTTTATATTATTTGCAAATAAATAACCTATAATTAAAATATGACTAACTAATTAGACCGTACATTGTTACTCGAAAATAACTTAATATATTTATATTAGCACCACCTAAATTATTTTACTTTCCAAGTGATAACTGCACGATTAAGAATCCGTACTTCCTCAAGTTTGCCATCTACTGCATTTTCGTAAACATAATCCTTAATAATTTTGTCTACTTCTTCGCCTACATAGCCGTAGATTGCAAAATTTTGTTGTAGTTGAACAATAGCTTTATCAATATCTCGAACCTCAACTCGACGATTAGTCAAAATTTTCATACTTGGTTTTTTATCTTGATAATACAAATAATTTAGGATATAAATTGCATCAGACTTTGTTGCATTTTTTAATCCATCTGGTGCAATCAACTTTTGAAGATTTCTTCTATTTGTTGAATATGTACCCTTCGCAGAGGTTACGATTGCACAATATTTTGTTGCGAAACTCTCTAGTTTATCCACATCTTTATAAGAGCAAATTGCAGGACACATTGCAGAAAATGCAAGGTCGAATTTTTCATCAGTATTAAAGTATTCCCACATACTAGATTTAGTTTCAATATTTGTTATTCCTTCATTTTTGGCATCACGATTTAGTATCTTTAGGGAATCATCACTCATATCAACACCAAGCACTCTATCAGCATATTTTGATAGTGGCAAAGTGTATCTACCAGTACCACAACCAATATCAATTATGCTATTTACACCCTCAAGATTGCCCTCACTTTTTACAAAGTCGATAGCTTCTTTTTCCTCGATTGTAAATGGTCCTTTCCTCTCATTTGCCATTGTGGAAAAAAACAAATTCCAACCCTCGTTGCGTTTTATTCTATCCTCTAAAGTACCTACATTTGTTGCCTCTTCCCAAGCCTTGATACACTCTTCTACTTGTTTATCCATAATTCTTCCTCCCTAGTTTTTTTACTTGATATTTATTTTATAATAGCATAAACCGATGTTTATAATGCTATTTTGTACATTAAAAATCATATTCTGCTAGATTGCTTGCAACTAAAATATTTTCCATTTCCTCAATCCTATAGTTACTTTCGTGAGTTAAAATGTATGTTCCACCAAGCTGTTGCTGAAGTTGTTGTGCTTCAACAGTCCTCATATGAGGACCTAAAAAGTCATTATCTTTAAGTGCATCAATAAGCACTACATCAGCTCCCTTAAGGTCGTTTTCAATACCATTATAGTACACTGTATCGCCCGTATAAATAAAGGTTTTGTCTCCTTGTATCCTAATACCCAAATTTTGAACTGGGTGCTTTGTTTCAAAAAATGATAGCTCAAGATTACCTATATTAAGGGTGCTATTTTTATCTACATTTATCACTTCAAATTGTGGTGCATCAAACAAAATTTTGTAGTACTCACTATCGCTAAATTGAGTGATAATTTTCATTTTTTTCTTCTTATCACTAAGTAAATATCTTAATGGAAGTAGGTCGCTTGTGTGGTCAAAATGTAGATGTGATACAAAGATATAATCTATATCTTCAATATCGCATACACTACTTAAATTAGCAATACTACCACTACCAAAATCAAGCAATATTTTTACCTTATCCTCAAACAAATAACAACTTGTTGCAGTACCTTTTTTTGTAGGATATGGACCATAATTTCCTATAACAGTTAGTTTCATAATTCACCTAAACTAATATTCAAATTGAAAAACCATATAAAAAATGCCCGAACTTGTCGGGCATAATTTTTATTCAAATACTTTTGGTATTAAGTTTACAATAACTCCGTTATTTGCCTTACCACCTGTTGCCCTCATTACTTGACCGATAATAAAGCCTTTAACTTTGTTTGGATTGTTCTTGTAATCCTCTACAACTTTTGGATTGTTGTTATATACATCTTTTAAGATAGCTAAAATCTCATCTTCAGAAATTGTTGCAAGAAGGTTGTCTTCCTTAACAATAACTTCAGGAGCTTTGCCTGTTTCAATTACCTTGTTAAGTAGTTTAACACCAGTTGTCTTGTTAATCTTTTTGTCCTCAACAAGTTTGATAATATATGTTAAATCCTTTTCGCTGATTGGGAATACAAACTCCTCTTGGTCTTTTACAATCTTAAGAAGTTCTACCATTATCCAGTTACTAATCTTCTTTGGCTCGTTGTAATTTGCAACACAATTCTCAAAGTAATCTGAAACATACTTAGAGTTTGTAAGTAATTCTGCATCATACTCTGGAAGACCAAATTCCTCGATATATCTAGCTCTTCTCTCATCAGGAAGCATTGGCATAGTTTTTCTAATAGCTTCTACATCATCACGACTGATTGAGATAGGGAAGATATCTGGGTCTGGGAAATATCTGTAATCGGTAGCTTGCTCTTTTGTTCTCATTACGAAGTTTTTGCCCTTCTCGTCGTCCCACTTTCTTGTTTCTTGAGTAAGTTTTTCACCAAGACGAAGTGCTTTAGCTTGACGGCTAACTTCGTATTCGATAGCCCTTGCTACGCTCTTGAAAGAGTTGATGTTTTTCATCTCTGTTCTTACACCAAACTTACTGCTTCCAGCTGGCTTTAATGAAATGTTTACATCGCATCTCATACCACCCTCTTCCATTTTACAATTAGCAATACCAGCAAAGATTAATGCCTCTCTCATCTTTTTAAGTAACTCAACAGCCTCCTCAGCAGAAGTGATATCAGGCTCTGTAACCATCTCGATTAGAGGTGTACCACCACGGTTGTAGTCAACAAGTGTTCCCTCATCTGGACCAAGGTGGATAAGTTTACCAGCGTCCTCTTCCAAATGGATTCTGTTAAGTCTAATAAATCTACCATTAGATAGTTTTACACCACCGTGCAAACATAGTGGGTACTCTAATTGGCTGATTTGGTAAGCAGTAGGAAGGTCTGGGTAGAAATAGTTTTTTCTATCAAACTCTGCATAGTCGTTAATATCACAACCGAAGCATAAACCTGCTTTTATGCAGTACTCAACTGCTGTTTTGTTCAAAATAGGTAATCCACCTGGCATACCAGTACATACTGGGCAAGTGTTAGTATTTGGCTCACAACCGAACTCGTTTTTACAGTTACAGAAACATTTTGTTTTAGTAGCAAGCTCTGCGTGAATCTCTAATCCAATAACAACATCATACTCTTGCATTACTTAGCCCTCCTTTGTAAATCTTCAAATTTTTGAGCTATCTTATATAGCTTATCTTCCTCAAGCATTGCACCACAGAATTGAACACCGATAGGTAGTCCCTCTACTGCAACTGGAACAGTGATTGCTGGAAGACCAGTAATACTTGCAGGAACAGTGAATAAATCTTCCTTGTACATAGCAACTGGGTCATTAACCTTTTCGCCTAGCTTGAATGCCTCGCCAAGAGTTGTTGGCATCATAATTGCATCACACTCATTTAGAGCAGAAACAAACTCGCTTGTGATGATGTTTTGTACCTTACGAGCTTGATTATAGTATGCTGGTAAATTCTCGCCAGAAAGAACAAAGTTACCAAGAATAATTCTTCTCTTTGCCTCAATGCCAAAACCTTCACTACGGCTATTTACATACACACTTTCAAGGTCGGTAATATTATTACTTCTTCTTGAACTCTTGATACCATCAAATTTTGCAAGGTTACTTGTTGTAACAGCAGATGCAATGATGTAATAGCAAGCAAGTGCCTTATCAAAATGAGGAACACTTACCTCAACAAACTCTACACCTTCAGCCTTTAAGCTATCTACAACATTACTGAACTTTTCATCAGTTAATGCCTCTTTGATTAAACCAAGTTTAATTGTTGCAGGAAGCTCTTTAGCCTCAAATTTATTATTAATACTAATGCCATCGTGGTAATCTTTACCAGCGATAACCTTAAGTACATACTCGTTATCACTAACATTTTTTGTAATAGGTGCAATTTGGTCAAAGCTACTTGCGATAAGTCCAAATCTTGAAACAGTACCAGTACTTGGCTTAATAGCTACAACACCATTAAATGATGCAGGCTCTCTCAAGCTACCACCTGTATCACTAGCGATTGCAACTGGGCACATATCAAGAGCAACTGCAACAGCTGCACCACCTTGACAACCACCTGCAACACGGCTAGAGTCAACTGCATTTTTAACAGCACCATAAAGTGAATACTCTGAACTGCTACCAACTGCAAACTCGTCCATATTTGTTCTAATAAATGGGATAGCATCTTCTGCTAAAAGTTTTTTAACAACGGTTGCTGAATATGGAGAAACAAAGTCTGCAAGGAAATTTGATGCAGCACTTGCCTTTTTGCCCTCGATAACAATATTATCTGCAATAGCAACAGGAACACCAGCAAGTTTACCAACTTCTTCGCCATTTGCAATTTTCTCGTCGATAGCCTTTGCTCTATCTAAAGCATCGCTAAATACTTCAATAACAGCATTGTAATCCTTTGATTTTTCTACAACTTCAATATAATGCTTTACAACATCGCAAGCTGTAAATTTTCTTGATTTAATGCCTTCAACTAATTCTAAAACAGTCATATTATTCATTATTCCACCACTAGCGGAGTTACATAACATCCGTCCTTTTGCTTAGGTGCATTTTGCAAAACTGCAACTCTATCCATACTAGGCTCAACCTTATCTTCACGAAGGTCACCTATTGTGATAGTACTAGCCTTGTTAGAAACCATAGATGTATCAACATCTTTAATCTCTGAAACAAAGTCAATTATTTTGTCAAAATCATTTTCAAATTGAGTTTTTTCACTATCAGTCAATGTCATTTTTGATAATGCTGATAAGTAATCTAAATTAACTTTACTCATTTTGCCTCCTTTGAATTCTCAAAATTTATACAATAAAATTTTACTATTATATTTAAATGTTGTCAAATCTTTTTTATAGTATATAGTATTAATAATATTACATTTTTAATATAGTATGTTTAAATCTATTTCAAATTTGATAATGTTTATAGCAGGCTTTCAAGCTAAAACTGCTACACATTTCTAATTAACTGAATAACTATTTTTATGTATGATTATACATAATAAGCAGTTTAATGTGTATTTTGTACATATAAACATCGGTTTATGTTATCTTTAACTTATTAACTTGTATCAAAAATAACTACTATTTACAAGCGATTATTTTATTACCTCAAAATACATACCAAGCATTACAACTATAATACCCAAGTCAATATAAATGGCAAAATAATTTGCAACAAAACTAATAATAATTAAATAAAAAATTCCTACCGATTAGTAGGAATTTAATATACCAGCATTTTGTTTAAGCCAGTTAATATATTCTTTGTAATTAGGATAAATACTTGCTAGTTTTTGATAAAAATATTTACCGTGATTAAAGTATAAAAGGTGGATTAATTCGTGTACTGCAACATACTCGATAATCTCTAAAGGACACTCAATCAATCTAAAATTAAGCATAATTTCCCTTTTGCTACTACAACTGCCCCACTTTGCTCTAGCAGAGGTTATTTTGAATGTATAATCGCTGAAATTTAGCCTACGAGCAACATCATTTAAAATATCGTTAAGATAAACATCTGCTTGCTCTTTTATCCACTTTTTTAGGTGTTTTTCTAGATTATTTTGATAATTTACGGGCAGAAATACACTTTTTCCATCTATTACAGGCTTTTTTACATTTGCAATTTGTAGTGTATATTGCTCTCCAAACAGATAAATTTTGTCGTTAATTGCAATGTTTTTAGTATCGTAAATATTATTACTTTCAACCGTTTTATTTTTGCATTTTTCTATCCATTTTTCCTTCGATTGAACAATTTCCATTATTTTTTTATCACTATAATAGTAAGGTGCATACACTATTACTTTACCCAAACTATCCACCTTAATACTAAGTGTTTTTCTATTCGATTTTTTTATTTCATCTACAATTACCATAGTCAAATTATACCACAAAAACAACCGACAATAATAGTCATTTTAATAAAAAATAGCACACATCAATGTGTGCCATTTCATTATGTAAATTTACTTTTGTATACTTTGTTTTTTACCAACCTTTTTAGTTATTAATTGGTTCAAGACCAGTTACCTTTCTACCAAGAGTATTTGCCCATTTTTCGCAATATAATGAACAATACTTTGTGCCAGTTTCTGCCCTATATTGTACAAATTTAGGTGTTTTTGCCCAAATAATTGAAGGTAAACCAATTATAAATAAATAAAGTGGTCCAAGGA
Organism: Christensenellaceae bacterium; assembly: GCA_020024085.1. Lineage (GTDB taxonomy): Bacteria > Bacillota > Clostridia > Christensenellales > CAAEEZ01 > HGM11377. The sequence continues at coordinate 13,104 of JAHHUG010000015.1, forward strand.
TAAGAGATTGAATAGTGTGACCATATTCGTGTACTTGAACTGCTTGTTGAATCTCTTTTGTATAGCACTTATTGTACTTTTTGATATATGCTTGATTAAGTTCTTCGGTTGTTTCACCAACAAATACAAACATACCAAGGCTAATTCCACCTGCCCAGCCAGTAAAATATGTTACATAAGCACCGTGATACCACTCGTGACGGCATTTTCTATACTTTAGCATATAGAAAAATCCCATTAAACTTTGAAAAAATCCCCAAGTTAATTGAGTAAATATGTATAAAAACTTTTTCATAACTCCTCCGTTTTTTATCTACTAACACTATATTATACCTATTTATAATTTTTTTCAACAGTTATTGAATATCTATTTTGTTATTTTTGAGTTAGCAACCCCAAATAACAAATTTTCATCTAACAAGCACTTTTTTATACTTAAAAATGGTTACACTAATAAAATTTCTACTATCAATTTTCTACTCTTTACTTTGTATTCAAAAATATTTTACTCTTTTTTTCATTTTTATTACAAGATTTGTCAAAAGTTATTAATCAATACGAAAATAGTGTCTATTATGCCGTTTTATTAGTTAAAAATTTAGCAATAAATTATAACCATAATTGACAATGTCTCTTAATATAAAGTATAATCTAATATAAGATATTGTTTGTAACTAATAATATGTTTTATTAACATTATTTAAAGGAGAAAAATATGAATAATTTTAAGGTTATTGAAGTTAAGCAAAGTATTTTTGAAAACAACGATAAAAGAGCTGACCTATTAAGAAAAGAAATGAAAGAAAAAAAGACTTTCTTGCTAAACTTAATGTCTTCACCTGGTTCTGGTAAAACAACTACACTTACAAAAACTATCGCTGCATTAAAGGACGAAATGTCTATTGGCGTAATGGAAGCTGATATTGATAGTGATGTAGATGCTGCTACCATTGAACAAACCGGTGCTAAAGTTATACAACTTCACACAGGTGGAATGTGCCACTTAGATGCCGATATGACTCGTCAAGGTGTAAATGAGCTTGGTGTTGAAGGAATTGATTTCGCGATACTAGAAAACATTGGAAACCTTGTTTGCCCTGCTGAATTCGATACAGGTGCTGCAAAAAATGCTATGATTTTGAGTATTCCAGAGGGAGATGACAAACCACTTAAATACCCACTTATGTTCTCTATCTGCGATGTATTAATTATCAACAAAATTGATGTACTTCCATATTTTGATTTTGATATGGACAAGTGTGTTGAGAGAGCAAAAAAACTTAACCCTAATATCAAAATATTCCCTATCTCTGCAAAGACCGGCGAAGGTGTAGAGGCTTGGGCTAATTGGATTAGAGAACAAGTTAACGAATGGAAAAAATAATGATAAAAATTATATAGAGAGGTTATAATTATGGCTTTAAACAAAAAATTGGTAAAACTTTGTAAAATGATTGGAGGTTTACCAGGTGCTGTAAACAAAATTGATGAGAATGCCCCAGAATACTATTCAATGGTTGGTTGGATTACCGACGAAATGCTTGATATGGGACTTCTACTTGGTTTAAGAAAGCCAAGAACAGTAGAAGAAATGTCAAAAAAATCTGGAAAATCTTTTGAAGAAACAAAGAAAATCCTAGATGAAATGGCTTGGTATGGTCTAGTTAAAGTTTGGTTTAATGAAGAAGTAGGTTGCGATACCTATATGATTCAAATCTTTGCACCAGGCACACTAGAAATGCTAGTTGGTAACACCGAAAACGTTACAAAACACCCAGAAATCGGTAAGGCTTTTGAGCAATATACTCGTGAAAGAGTAAGAATGCTTGCTGCAAATCTACCAATGGGTACTTCTATGATGAGAGTTATCCCTATTGAGTCTGCTCTTGAGGGTGTTGAGGGTGTATCTGAATTTGAAAGAATTTCTTACTACCTAAACAAGTACAACAAATTCTCTGTTTCTGCTTGTTCTTGTAGAAGGTCTCGTAGACTTTTAGGCGAAGGTTGTGGACACTTGGAAGATGATATGTGTGTTCAAATCGGTAGTGGTGCTGAATACTATATCCGTACCGGTAAAGCTAGAGAAATCACTCGTGAGGAAGCTCTTGCTATCTTCAAGAAAGCTGAAGAAAACGGCTTAATGCACCAAGTCCCTAACCTAGAGGGTAAAGGTGAAACTGTTGCTATTTGTAACTGTTGTAGTTGTTCTTGCTTCGCTATGAGAATCGGTACTTACTACGGTGCATTTGATGCTATCCGTTCAAACTATACTGCTGAAGTTAAGACTGAAAACTGTGTTGCTTGTGGACAATGTGTTGAAAACTGCCCTACAAACGCATTACAATTAGGTCAAAAACTTTGCACAAAAACTCCACTTCCAAACGATAACAATTATCCAAAACTTCGTGACCATAAATGTACTGAAGATACTTGGAATAAAGAATATAGAACAAACAGAAAAGATGAAGTTTCTACTGGTACTGCTCCATGTAAGGCTGAATGTCCTGCACACATTGCTGTTCAAGGTTATATTAAGCTTGCTGCTCAAGGTAGATATACCGAAGCTTTAGAGCTTATCAAAAAGGAAAACCCATTACCAGCAGTTTGTGGTAGAATTTGCCCTCACAAGTGCGAAGATGCTTGTACTCGTGGTTCTATTGATAACCCTATCGCTATTGATGAAATCAAGAAGTTCATTGCTGATAAGGATATGGACGCTTCTACAAGATTTATCCCTAAAAAGAGACACGATTATAGCATGAAGAAGTTGGCTATTATCGGTTCTGGTCCTGCTGGACTAAGCTGTGCTTACTATCTTGCTCTTGATGGATATTCAATCACTGTATTTGAAAAAGAAGAAAAACTTGGTGGTATGCTTACCCTTGGTATCCCTTCATTTAGACTTGAGAAAAATGTTATCGAGGCAGAAATTGATGTTCTTCGTGAAATGGGCGTTGAGTTCAAGACTGGCGTTGAAGTTGGTAAAGATATCTCTATCCAAGAATTAAGAGAACAAGGTTATAATGGATTCTATCTTGCTATTGGTGCTCAAGGTGGTAGAAAACTTAACATTGAAGGCGAAGATGCTGAAGGCGTTATCGCTGGTGTTGACTTCCTAAAGAGTGTTGCTCTTGATAGACCTACAAAGTTAAATGGTAATGTTGTAGTTATCGGTGGTGGTAATGTTGCTATTGATGTAGCTAGAACTGCTGTTAGAACTGGTGCTAGTGCTGTTAATATGTTCTGCCTAGAGGCTAGAAACGAAATGCCTGCTCTTAATGAGGAAATCGAAGAAGCTGAAGCTGAAGAAATTAAGATTAACAATTCTTGGGGACCAAAGAGAATCGTTGTTGAAAACGGCAAAGTTACTGGTGTTGAGTTCAAGAAATGCTTATCTGTATTCGATGAAGAACATAGATTTAGTCCTAAATATGACGAGAACGACACAATTATTGTTCCTGCTGACTTTGTACTACTTTCTATCGGTCAATCAATCGTTTGGGGCGACCTACTAAAAGGTTTGAATATTGAAACAAATAGAAACAATACAATTGTTGCTGATGGCTTTACATACGCTACTGGCGAAAAAGATATCTTCGCAGGTGGTGACTGTGTTACTGGTCCTAAGTTTGCAATTAACGCTATTGCTTCTGGTAAAGAGGGTGCTATTTCTCTACACCGTTCAGTATGGCCTGGTCAAAGCCTTGTATTAGGTAGAGATAAGAGACAATATCACGGCTTAGATAAATCTAACCTAGACCTTGAAACAGCAAGCTTTGATTCTACTCCAAGACAAAGACCTCTTCACATTGCTAAAAATGAGAAATCATTCAAGGATACAAGAGCTACCTTTACTGAGGAACAATTAAAGAAAGAGACAGCTAGATGTCTTGGTTGTGGTGCTGTTATCGTTGACGAATACAAGTGTGTTGGTTGTGGACAATGTACTACAAAATGTAAATTTGATGCTATTCACCTAAAGAAAACTCGTGATGTATATGCTCCAGTTTACGAAAAGTTACCAATCGCTGTTGCAAAGAATGCCGTTAAGAGAACTGCAAGAATTGTTGCAAGACCTATCAAAGATGCTTTTGAAAAATAAAGAGGTGTGTAATGCACGAATTAGGTATTATATTTGAAGTAATCAATACTGTTGAAGATATTGCAAAAGAGCAAGGTTTAACAGAAATTGCAAGCATCACCCTAGGTGTTGGTGAGGTATCACTAGTTATCCCACAATACCTTCGTGAGTGTTGGCCTGCTGCTGTATATAAACACCCAATGTTTGAAAAAACTGAACTAAATATCCATGTTATTCCAGGTGAAGCAAAATGCTCAAAATGTGGTACTTACTTCAACATTATTCAAACAGAAGGATATTGTCCAAAATGCAAATCTTTCGACAAGGAGATTATCTCCGGTAAAGAATTCCTTATCGAAGAAATCTTGGCTTGCTAGTTTCAAAAACTATAAATTTAGAGGGTTGATTTTCAACCCTCTTTTTTATACAAAAAAAGTAGGAGTTAATCCTACTTTATTTAGTAATATATTCAATTTATGCTTTTATAGTATCAAATTCGCATTATAAACTGTCGATTTTGATATCTTAAATAATTCTATTTATAATTATATTTGCTATTTTGTTATGTTTATTTCTTCATTATCTTGCTTATCATTAGTACAGTCCACGCCATCAACAATAGGTACATCTTCCTTTTTATCAGCTGGATTATCTACTATATTAGAGCTATTATTTTGAGTTTGTTCATTATTTTCACAAGTTAAATTTGCTGTTTTATCAGCATTACTTTCGCTTGAAACTTGCTTATTTTCCTTCTTCTTTTTAATAAGTTTATATAATAAAATAGCAAATACAATAGGTACACAAATCAAGAAAATAACCGTAATTATATAAGCATTATCTCCTAAAAGCAAACTCATTGCAAGGATTAGTCCACCTGCTGTCATATTACCTAATGAGATTACTAAAAATGATATAACTGGATTTAGATTCATAAATACTGCAACAGCAGAACCCGTCCAATAACCTGTTAATGGAAGAGGTGCAGCTACAAAAAGATATAATGCAATGTACTTTAGTACCACATTAGATTTCTTCTTTACAATCTTACCACTCTCAACCTTTTGTGCCTTTTCGTAAAAATAGCCATTTAGTGCTTTGCCAAAATTACCAAAAATTTTACTTTTGCACATCCATTTTATTACTGCCTTCAACAAGAATAATATGATAGGGGTAATTGTTAAGCTTGCAAGTATTGAATATCCAAAACTTTCTGCAGGCATCATACCAAGTTGCATACCAACCGGAATACCACCCCTTACCTCAACTATTGGAAGCATTGACATAAGATATACTACTAATGGATTAGAACCGAATGCAGTAGCAATACTTTGTGCCATATTATATATAAAATTATCCATTAAAACCTCTCTTTTTACCAAATAATTTTACTTTGTTTTATTAGTATTGTCAAGAAATATTATTTTAATTAATTACATTATAGATACAATTCCAAATTTTTATGTAAAAAGTCTACATACTCGTTTTTAACTTTTTGTGGAAATGCAATTTCAATTTCGCCACCAAAAATTGTAAGCCAAGCAAAGAATGTAGGACTAACCTCAACATCTGCTCTAATTACAAAATATTCATCAGTTTTTTTAGTGATAATTTTTTCCTTGCCAAATTTATCATTGATTACTTCGGTCATTTTTAGGCTATTTTGCACCTTTAGGTCAACTTTTTCCTTTTTGCCACCTAGCATACCAAACAAACCATTAACATACTTTTTTACATTTTGCTCCTTTTCGCAAGGTTTATGTGTTTTGTTCTCCTCACTTATAACAACATTATCCATTCTATCCACACGATATGATGATAGTTCTGGGTGCTTGTCGCTATAACAAATCAAATAATATTTATTATCCGAAATGGTTAATTTTACTGGGTTTATTACATATACTGCACCATCTTTACGATATACTCTGTTGCCATCAATATCGGTATCAAAATACTTAAATTCTATTTTCTTACCCTTTTGGATAGCCTTTTCAACTGCATCAATAGTATAGTAAATCTTCTCATTTGTCTTTTTTAGTTCATTATGATTAAGTACCTCACGAGACAAAACTTCAGCCTTATAGCTGCCTGCAAGATTAGCAAGTTTGGTTGTTAATTCCTCACTTTTTTTCTCGGTGATAAAGTTTGCACAGCCCACTGCATCAATTAATATTTTAAGCTCTGGAACATCAAATTTCCTCTCAACTACATAGTACTCGTTTTGTTTCTTTCTCACTTGCATTACTTCGTAGCCGTATTCGTTTAGCGTTTTGATATCATCATAAAGTGCCTTTCTTGCACAATCAATACCCTCATCTTTTAACCTTCTAATTATTTCAGTAGTAGAGATAGTATTTTCCTCATCACTGTACATTGAAAGTATTTCCAAAATTTTGATTATCTTAATTTTTTGATTATTCCCTTTTGCCATAATAACCTCACTTGTCCTATATTTGACACTTTTATTTTATCATAGCAAAAATTAAAAAGCAATATTCCTAATTAAAATAACTTAAGTCTACAAACTCTGGGCAATAACTTGTAGATGTAACTTTGTAAAATGGTAAATTTTCAATATTCATATTGCAAAAGTTGGATAATAATCTATTTGATATTTGTTTTTTGTCGTTTGCAACCCTCAAATTTTGTTTGTAGCTATCCTTTGAAAGTTCTCTTGTATAAAACTTGAACTCCCCAATTTCAGTTATCTCCAAAAAATCCATTACCTTTGCAACAGCACTACTTTTGTCCATTGCCTGTATGAAAAATCTTCCTTCATAATGGCTATTCATATTTGACGCAATTACTAAAATTTCGTAATATAACATGTCCCACCTCTTTTGTATTTTGTACCTCTATTTTACAATTTTATGTGGGGCTAGTAAATATTGATATGTGTAATAAATGATACATATTACCAGTGTTCTATCTGCAAAATTTCCCTAAAACCACTATATATAAGCCTGCTATTAACAATTACGGTGCTAGAAGAAATTTAAAATTTATACGCCAAAAATTAAACTATTTTAATATTTAATATGTTTCCTATTGCATTTTAACCGTATCCGTAATATAATATACATACTATATGGGATAATGTTCCTAAATAAAAATTTACGGGGAAACCCTATTCGGAGGATTTATGGCAAAGAAAAAGGCTGCTAAGAAAAATGGTGGCAAATTTGGTATGATTACATCAATCATAACACTTGTATTATCTGTACTATGCTTTGTATTTCTAGCTACACCAGTTGTAAAAACAGTTACAACATTAACAGTATTTGGTAGCACTACTACAAAAGTAGAACAAAAAACAGGTTATGAATATACCGACTATTATTTTGAAAAAGTAGATGCAAAAAATGAAAACGGCGAAAAAGTTCAAATCACTCGTTTAGAGAAACAACATAGAGAAGTTAAAGAACTTCAAGATAAAATTAAAAATAGTTCACTAAGCGAAGAAAAGAAGAAGGAAATTCAAAACGAAATTAAAGCTGAATCTGCTCCAATTAGAATTTGTGATACAATTATCGCAGTAGAAGTTATTGCAGCTATTGCTTTGGTTGCTTCTTTTGTAGCTTTAATCTTATTCGCAGTTAAAAAGAATGGTGCTGCAGGTGCATTAAATATCGTTGCAATACTTGGTATGTTAGCTGTCTTCATTTCAGCATGCATTATGCAAGCTGAAGTTAACAATTACTTCAAGTTTGAATATTCAGCTGATGATTTACTAAACATCAAGACATCTTCAATTGCTCCAGCACTTGTACTTACTGTATCACTAATCGGCACACTTGTTGGTGGTATTTTTACCGTACTTGATAAAAAGAAATAAGCACTTTGCTTAATACATAAAAGCATCTAGAAATAGATGCTTTTTTTATTTTAAATTATTAATATTTTAAGGTTATTAATATGTTGAAAACCTCTATTTTCAGGTTATCAATGCGTTAATGGTTTTATGATTATAAATATATTAAATGTTTTATTTTAATTACTATCATATAGGTTTGTATATTAAACTACAACCGAAATAAGTTAATCATAATAAGTATATCTTACCTATTTATTTTAATCATTTGCATATAAAATCATATTGCATACATATGCTATTATATCCTTGCAAAACCCATATTATAGGCTATACCATAGTGGTTGTATAAATTATATATAGAAAACATTATTGGGCTTATAGGCTAATTTTTCTAATAAAAAAGAGTATCAAAAGATACTCTTTTAATATTATTGTTTTTTCTCCTCGATATACAATTCCGGAGCATTTGAACTATACATTACCGAAGCAGTAGG
>JAHHUG010000016.1 GCA_020024085.1 Christensenellaceae bacterium
AAAGGACCTAAAAATTTAGGTCCTTTTTTAATACAATTTTTTAATTTTTATTATACAATTAAGTATTTTTAATAATAGTGCAAAATTTATATTTATTTTACAAACTTGCAATATTTATAATACTTTTGAAATAAATAGGCTATTTTAATACAATTCCTCTCTTGGTTTAATAATTGTATTACGGTCAACATAATATCTCTTTTTATTTACATTATAATAACATACAAGTTCAATTATTCTAAGTAGTACCATTTCCGAAACAATGATTATAGGAACCATTATAAAGAATGTTGTTGCACCTAATAATACGATACCTGCAATTACAAATAAATATAAAATAAACGAACACAAGAAACCATACTTAAACCAAGATTTACATTTAACAATACTATCCTTAAAGGCAACAAGTACTTTCTTTTTTTCATTTACAATAATTGGTACCCAACCAAGCAAAAGAGAATATTTAATTGATAGCAATATTAGTAATAAAAGTAGTGCAACGCTAAATGATACAATACCCCAATTAACTACCGTACTCATTATTAATTGATATGTCATTATACCAAGTCCAGTATTGATAAGAGAGTTAATTATAGTTGCACAAAAAGCATATTTCAAACTAACCCATAAGTTCTCTGCAAAGCTACCAATTAAACTTTTATGAACGCTTGTATTCATATATACATCAATGCTGTCAGCAATAGGAATACTTGTCATACTTACAATTAGTCTATAAAAGAACAATACAATCCAAGTTAAAATATAAAATAACAACAACTCGCTTTCATACTCTGCCACGATACCAAGTAATGTATCATATTGCATTGTTAATATATCCATTCCTTCAGCATAATCAATGTGTCTTAAAAACATTCCCATACCGGTATCTAACACTTTATTCACAATACCTGCGTCCTCAATTGCAAGGAATAATGGGTCCATAGCAGGAGTCATAATGCTTACCATAATAGCAACGGCAATAGCAGTTACTATCATAAAAAATATTAAAATTTTGAATACTAGGGAATATCTACTAGCTAGCAAATTCATTGAATGTTTTAATTCCATATATTAACTCCTTATATTCTTTGACCATATCATACTTTTTAGGTCCTCTCTTTCAATATTATTCAAGTCATAATAAACGGTATTCATTGTAACCGTTGCCCAAATATCAAAGAATGCTATAAATAACACATCGAATACAATTGCAACAACCCAATTAAAGCAACTATTCAAAATCATTAATAATACATATGGGATAACTGGTATTAATAGTGTAAATAATGTTTTCATAAAAACAGGTGCAATTTGTTTTGAAGACATCACAAATGCTCTACCGTCCCTAAGACCTGTATGCAACATTGTTGGCAACCAAAGTAAAAGCCATGTGATTATTGCCATAAAAATTAATCCAACAACAAATATAGTTACAGTCGTTAATACCCATGCAAGTGTTACATTTTGAGATATCCTATAATAAAGGAAAATCAATGATGTTAGTAATAATAGCAACAAATGTCCTGCAATCGCAATTGATAAAATAAACTTTGCACATGGCAAAAAATTATAATCAAATTTTCTAATCACATTACGAATATTAAAGTCTCCCATTCTCATATGACTATCAATAGTAGCATATAATAGACTCATACCTAGTGCTAAACCTATAAAGGCAAGTGGTTGAAAATATAACCATTTTGCATTTCTACTTAACACTACCAAATATACATCTACAAAGCTTTCAAACTCATATTGTGGAAAATGCATCATTAAATCGAATATGCCTTTTCCAGTCATAGTAAATCCAGCTAAAATAGATGGCAAGCCAACTATTAAAATTAGATATAAAAATTTATTAAAAAAATATTTTATAATAGATTTTAAAGTATTCATGTCAATCCCCGTTGATTTATTTCTAAAAATATTATAATATAATCTCATGAATAAATCAACTCTATTAGAAAAATTAGATAAATGTAATTTATGCCCAAATAAATGCAATGCAAATAGAATAGCATCATTTGGAAAATGCAAAGTGGGCAAATTACCTATTGTTGCAAAGGCTTATCTACACAAATTTGAAGAACCCGTTTTAACCGGTAAAAATGGCTCTGGAACCGTATTCTTTAGTGGTTGTACACTTTTATGTGTGTTCTGCCAAAACTACACTTTAAGTCACGATAACTACGGAAAAGAAATTACTCCTACTAGACTAAGTGAAATATTTAGAGAACTTGAAGAAAAAGGGGCAACAAATATAAACCTTGTTACTGCTACACCACATATTTACTCTATTATTGAAGCACTTAATATTTATAGACCAAATATACCAATAGTATACAATAGTAGTGGTTACGAAAATGTGGAAACCCTTAAACTATTAGAGGGATATATAGATATTTATCTTCCTGATTTCAAGTATTACGACAATAGTCTAGCTTTTAATTTTTCAGGTTGCAAACATTACCTTGAAACAGTAATTCCTGCAATTTCCGAAATGATTAGACAAGTTGGCACACCTGTTTTCGAAGATGATATCCTAAAAAAAGGAGTTATTATTAGGCATCTAGTACTACCAACACACACTAGCGATAGTATTAAAGTAATGGATTGCATTAAGGAAAACTTTAACGACCAAGTACTTGTTAGTTTACTAGGTCAATATACACCTATTACTAAGGATAATATCTATCCAGAGTTAAACAACAAAATAACAAAACTTGAATACAAACGAGTGCTAAACTATATGCAACATATCGGTTTAACTAAAGGTTTTTATCAAGATTTGGACTCATCTAGTGAAATATATATTCCACATTTTGATTTAGAAGGTGTATAAAAAATATAAACAAACAACTGCAAAAATTTAAAATAAAAAAGGGACTATCGAATAGTCCCTTTTACTTTTACAAATTATATTTTTTGGAATTTTCCGTCCATCTTTTGTACTAAATAAGGGATTCCTGCTTTTTCAGCAAGTACCTTTAACTCCTTAAGAGCCTCCTCTTTAGTAACAAATTTCTTAGTAGCACGAGTATTTGTACTCTTTTTAATTACCCAAAGTCTATCATTTTTATCATATGTTAAAACATACATTTCTTTAGGTTGTTTTTTTGCATTTTTTGTATCAGCTTTTTCATCGTCTTTTACTACACGAGTAGCCTTTCTTCTAGGTTTTTTCTCTGCAACTGGCTCCTTAGCTGGTTCTACTTCAACTTTTACCTCTTCTACCTTCTCTTCTTTAACTTTCTTATCTTTATCATCAGTCAATTTAATTGGTGTAAAGAAATCTTGTTGATTTACCTTTCTATTTCTAGCAACAGGAGTATCTTTTTTGATAGGTTCAAGCTTTCTCACTACTGGTTGATACACATTTTCATTAGCTTTAAGTTCATGAACAACTGGTTCTAAAACCTTTTCTGGCTCTTCAACTTCAGTAACAGAATCTTCAATTATCAAATCATCTAATTCAGCATCTGTAATATCTTCATTAATTTCTTCAACAAGCTTAATTTCTTCAGCAGGTTCTGAAACTACTTCAACTTCTTCAGTATTAGTATTGTTTAATAATTCATTATACGCATTATCAATAGCTTCATCATTTGATACAGCTAAATCAGCATTAGCATTTACCTCTTCAACTTGAACATCTTCAGCTTGAGTTTCTTCAACTTGAACTTCTTCAACTGGTTCAATAGTATCAACAACAGGTTCAGCCTCTTCTTTAACTTCTACTTCATTAGTTTCATCTACAATATTCTCTTGAACTGGCTCTTCAGCTTTGTCTGCAACATTCTCTTGTACAGGCTCTTCAGGTTTGTCTGCAACATTCTCTTGTACAGGCTCTTCAGGTTTGTCTGCAACCTTTTTAGCTTCCTTTTCTTTTTTCAAATCAATAGAAACCTTGATAATGCCAATAATCAAGCCAACAAGAATAATAAAAAGTACGGCCATTACTACAACAAATGCTATACTCATTCCACCAACAGTCATTTCACACCTCATAATTAAGTTAAATTCTTATATAATATAATAACACTTTAGATAATTTTTGACAATAGAAAAATTATTATTATTATAATATAAATATGTTCACACTAAAATTATTGATAAAAAATCATTAAATATGCAAATTAAACCTAATATTAGTTGCAGAAAATTTTTTAAAATGCAATAATAATAAGGGTTTCATTTTAAGCCCCAAACAAAAGTTTATGGAGGAACAAATGAAAACTAAATCTAATAAAAGATTTTTAGGTTACGAACCAAAAGATTTCGTACTAGCATTCCAACACGTATTTGCTATGCTAGGTGCAACTGTTCTAGTACCAATGCTTGCCAACATGAGTATATCTATTGCTCTACTATCGGCTGGTATAGGTACTATTATTTTTCACTTTATTACAAAAAGAAAAGTACCAGTATTTTTAGGCTCAAGTTTCGCATTTTTAGGTGCTCTTATTGTTCAAATGGGCGACAAAGGTGCAATAGGCTCTTCAACATGGAATTTTGCTATGGCAGAACTTAGCATTGCTGTTATCTGCACAGGTCTTGTTTACGTACTATTATCTTTACTTGTAAAGGCAATCGGTACAAACTTTATCAAAAAGCTATTCCCACCAGTTGTAGTAGGTCCAGTAATTATCGTTATTGGTATGTGCCTTGCTCCAGTTGCCATTAAAAACTTTGATGCAGTAAACATTATTGGTGCATCAGCAACAAATTTACAAATAGCAGGCTATATTGTTAGTGGTCTTATGACAACAATTACAATTATACTTGTATCAGTTTTTGCAAAAGGATTTTTCAAAATAGTTCCCGTACTTAGTGGTATTTTAGTTGGTTACATCACAGCTTGTTGTTTCCAAATTGTTGACTTTACTACAATTACAAACAACGAATGGATACTTTTCCAACCTGATGTATTTATGAAGTCATTTGGTTGGTATGGCGAAATACCTAACATTTGGACTCCTCATCTTGGACATGTAATACTTATGTTTGTACCAATCGCATTTGTTACATTTATGGAACATTTAGGCGATATCAACGCAAGCTCAGTAGTTTGTGAAAAAGACTTTATTAAGGACCCAGGTGTTCATAGAACATTGCTTGGTGATGGTCTTGCAACTGTTGCAGCTGGTTTTATTGGTGGTCCTTGTAACACAACATACGGCGAAAACACAGCAGTATTATCTATTACAAACAACTACAACCCAAGAGTATTACTTCTTGCTGGTATATTCTCTGTACTATTAGGTATATTTACAAAGGTTGGCTCAATTCTTGGTTCTATCCCTGCCCCAGTAATTGGTGGTGCTTCACTTGTACTATATGGTATGATTGCTGCAAACGGACTAAAGACTATGGTTGAGGCAAGAGTTGACTTCAGCGACTCAAAGAACATGATTATCTGCTCTATTATCCTTGTTGTTGGTATCGGTATGAGTGCTGCTGGTTATACACTAAATATCGGAATTCTTCAATTCTCTGCACTTGCTGTTGCTACATTCGTTGGTATTTTCCTAAATGCTTTATTTATGTTAAGAAAAGACAAACAACCTTCAGGTTTAACTGCAACATATTCTGGTTCTATGGACCCAAGCGAAGCTATTGAGCAAATGCAAGCAGAAAAAGCAATGCTTGAACTTCAAAAAGAAATCGAGGAAGATGAGAAAAACGATAAAATCAAGCCTTCACTTGTAGAAACAACTTTAGTGGAAAAAAATGAAGAAATAGAAAAAAATACTGAAGAAAATAATAAATAAATAAAAAAATAAGAGGAAATTCAATATTATTATTGATTTCCTCCTAATTTTATTATAAACTATTAGTTAGAAAATCAATGAGGTGTATTATGAATAAAAATGTAAAAATATTTGACCACCCTCTAATCACACATAAGATATCTATTTTAAGAGATGAAAATACTTGTCAAAAAGAATTTAGAGAGTTAGTTGAAGAGATAGCAATGCTAATGGGTTACGAGGCACTTAGAGGTCTAAAAACTAAAAATGTTGAAATTAAAACTCCCGTTGCAACAACTATTAAACCTGTAATTGCCGATAAAATAACTATCGTTCCTATACTTCGTGCAGGTCTTGGTATGGTTAATGGTATTCAAGCATTAATGCCAACAGCTAAAGTAGGTCATATCGGTATGTATCGTGATGAAGAAACTCTTGAACCAAAGGAGTATTACTGTAAATTACCAACCGATATTACAAAAACAGAAGTTTTCCTACTTGACCCAATGCTAGCTACTGGTGGTAGTGCAAGTGCTGCTATTCAATACTTAAAAAATCTTGGTTGTAAAAAAATTAGTTTAATGAGTATTGTTGGTGCTCCACAAGGTATTGATAAAGTAAGCAGTGACCACCCAGATGTAATGGTTTATGTTGGCTGTTGTGATGAAAAATTAAATGATAACGGATACATCGTTCCAGGTCTTGGTGATGCCGGAGATAGATTATTTGGTACTAAATAATTATTTATATTAATATAAAGTGTCTATAATGTAGACACTTTTTTTATACACTGCTACACCTACCCAAAAATACTTATATTATATAATATATATTTTTGTATTCATTGACTTATAAAAGGTAATTTGCTATACTATTAAGGTATATAAGGAGATATCAAAATGAAACAAGTAGATATAATTACTGAAAAAACATTAACTGATGTTGAAAAGATTCAAAAAGCAATAGCTACTAACCCAGAAAGCGAGGTTGAGCTAAAAGGCTTTGTTCACAAAATTAGAACTATGAGTGAGTTCGCATTTGTCATTATTAGAACAGATAGAGAACTTGTTCAATGCGTACTTGACAAAACAAATTCATTTAATATTAATGACTTACAAGAGGGCGACACCGTTAAAATTGTTGGTACAACAAGACTAGACAGCAGGTCTCCACTTGGATTTGAAATAACAATTAAAGAACTAGAAGTTTTAACTAGTCCTCACGAGCAAATGCCATTAAAGATTAATAAAAGAAACTTTGATGCTACCCTAAATGTAAAACTTGATATGAGACCAATCGCTTTAAGAAATCCTAAAGATAGAGCCGTTTTCAAGATTCAAGAAGGTATCGTAAGAGGATTTAGAGAGTTTTTATATACTCAAAACTTTACTGAAATTCGTTCACCAAAAATCGTTTCTGAAGGTGCTGAAGGTGGTGCTAATATGTTTGAGCTAGACTACTTCGGTAGACCTGCATATCTTGCACAAAGCCCTCAATTCTACAAACAAATGATGGTTGGTGTATTTGGCAGAGTTTTTGAAATTGGTGGCGTTTATAGAGCTGAAAAACATGATACTTCAAGACATATCAACGAGTTTACAGGACTAGATTTTGAAATGGGCTTTATTGATAGCTTTGAAGAAATTATGCAAATGGAAGCAAGCATGCTTAGATATGTATTTGACCTTCTAAATAGAGACTACAAGAGAGAACTTGATATGTTTGGTGTTACTCTACCAGAGTTCACAACCATACCTACAATCACATTTAAGGAAGGAAAAGAAATTACTCAAAAACTTTCTAAAAAGAAGATTGTTGACTTTGGTGACTTCGATGCAGATGAAGAGAAGATTATCGGCGATTACATTAAAGAAACAACTGGTTCTGACCTTGTATTTGTTACACACTACCCTTCAAAGAAAAGACCTTTCTATGCTATGGACGACCCAACTGACCCAACAGTTACATTAAGTTTCGACCTACTACTAAATGGTGCAGAAATTACTACTGGTGGTCAAAGAATTCACGACTATGATATGCAAGTACAAAAGATGCTATCAAGAAAAATGGACCCAGAAAGATTTAGCGATTACTTAATGATTCATAAGTATGGTATGCCAAAGCATGGTGGACTTGGTATTGGTCTTGAAAGATTAACATACAAACTATTAAAGTTATCTAATATTCGTGAAGCTACTCTATTCCCAAGAGATATCAATAGAATTGCTCCATAATAATTTATAATAATAGCAACCTTATAATAGGTTGCTTTTTATTTTTAAATTATATTTTAATTTGTTCAAATTACTCTATTTACAATATGATTTATATAGCTACAAATAAACTACTCTTTTGTATATAATATCAAAACTACACAATGCACTATTAACAAATTATAAAACCGTGTTAAAGGTATTATGAACAAATAATTAATTATTCTAAATGGTTATATATAAAAATTGAAAATAAAAAAGAAGGCAATTAAGCCTTCTTTTTATTTTTAATCAATTATTTGTTTTTTGTTGCTTTAGAAATTTTAATCATTTTAATTACAAACAAAGTAACAACTAAAGCCATAATCACACTTAAAACTGTAATTAATACAATTGATTTTACGGTATCCTTTGTAACAGGAGCATCTGCATAAACGAACCAACCTAAATCATCAGTAACAAATTTAGCATATGTTTCGCCATTCTTTTGGATATACTCAACATTTTGAATTTGTTTGCATACTCCGTTATCAGTAACAAGGTACAAGTCCTTATTCTTGAACTTACCATCTACTTTAATTTCGATTATAACAGAAGTATTTAATGCAACATTCTTAGAATTGATAGTAGCATGAGTTTCATCATCTTCCTTGAATTGAGCATAAACCATTCCGTAAATATTACCAAATAATGAGCCATTTGCTTTTAACATAGCTTTAATATCATTCTCATTACCGATTTGATAGAATAATGTAGAATTAACAATTTCTTGTCTCAAGTCATTATTATCGGTAGTATTGATAGATACCTTACCCTCATTATACTTTTCACTAGTGATAACTCTTACTGTATAATTTGGATTATCCAAAATATAATTTTCTGTATCAATACCATTAGCGTCCAAACCAGTTAATGAAATCTTAAAGTTATATACACCAGCAACATCTACATCAAGTACATCAAGTTTGATATTAGCTTCTGTAAGTGCATCAGCATTAAATTTGATACTCTTGATAATATTTGTCTTTAGTTCAGCAAGACCAGCAGAATCATTTTTAGCAATAGGTGAAATATTGATATAATTTTTACCAACATTATTTACCTTTATCTTGTTTACTCTCATTACAGCTGTTGCACAACCCTTTTCAGCATATGCCTTGATATTAGCATCTTTAATAATACTTGTATCAAAGTTGTTAAGACTTCTAATTACATAAGCATCATTGGTTGAATAAGCAAGTACTGTATATGTACCAACATTAATAACTTCATTTACAACATTACCATTACTATCAAGTATTACTAGCTTAATAAAGTCAACATATTGAGTAGGAATACCTGCATATGTCTCTGGATATTTTTGTACAGCATTGTTAAATACTAGATTTACACAATCTTTCATAGCTAAAGATATGCTCTTGTTTACAATATTTACATTAGCTATTTTAACAAGTGTATCGTTGTAGTTAACATTTTTATCCCAACCTTTATCAACATAATACTTCTCTGATGTAATTAAAATAGCAAATTCATCTCCGTAGTTATGAATCTCAAAGTTTCCAGTGAATGGTTCGTAAACACCTTGACTGTTTTTCTTACATAAAGTTTTCTTAAATCTTGCATAAGAAGTATCGTTAACATTAAGAACACATCTATTGATTAAGATATCAGCATAATTTCTACCAACTTCAAATTCAAATACATTGTCTTGAGGCATTGCATTGTAAGGAATATCAATAGGTTTAATCTCATACTTATAGTCCTTACTATTAAACTCTGCATCATTGAATGAATAATTTAGATAACCTTCTAGTCTGTTGACAATTACTCTTAATGAATATTTACCAGCATCACTATTGATATTAGGTTTCTCAATAGAGATATATCTCATAATTTTCTTAGCATCTAATGCAGGAACTCTAGAACCATCGGCAAATGATAGAATAATAGCATTCTCAACAGCGTTTAGTTTTTCTCCAAAGAAACTACTTAGATACTTATCAATCATAATTTGAGATGTATCTAATGAGATAATAATTTGAAGTGGGTTAACCTCAATTACACCTGGTGCAAAAACTAATTTATAGTTAGCAAGTTTTGTTTCATCACAAGAAATAATCTTGATATCTCTGTAATTATTAACATTCAAGATAGAACCAACAGTATTCTTATCGTAACCATAAACAATAGAATCAATAAATGCTTGGTCTTCCTTATCAGAACCTACAAAACCTTCAAAATTAGGTTTACCAATAAGTTTATTAATATCGGTAGTCATAGGCAACATATCGCCAAATGTAAGTACTAATTTATTTGGTGTAACAACCAAAGTCCTTTGACCAATTGTTAAATCAGGATACTCTCTTTCGTTAGTTTGAACAATACCATTTGGAGTTTTGTAAGCAATCCTAATGTCATAGTTTCTATATGTTTTACCATCACCGAATGTTGTATCAAATCTTAAGTTTTTACACATAAGTGATGTTACGCCTGCATATGGAGAAGTGTATTCGGCATCACAAAGAATTTTGATATTCTTTTCGTCCTTAGGCATAATACCCTCTAATTTACCAGTAGAAGCAAGAGGCATCTCAAAAATGTAATCTATACCATAAACTGCATTTTTTGTACCATCGTAAATTTTACCACCAGCAGGTTTGATGTATACATTAATAATTCTCTTTTCAATTACAGATTCTTTTTCGATAAACTCAGGAATTCTCAATTCATACCAATCAGCTAAAGTATTTTGACCTAATTCCATTATTAGCTCATTTGATAATTGAATATTGATTTTATGTACACCAGCATTAGCTGTATCATAAATATTCTCTGGGTTAAGAACAAGTATACCATTAATTTGTTTTGTTAAGAATGGCATCAAATCATTTCCATCACTATCAAACTTACCAACTTTAGCTTTAACTCTGCTGTTTAGATTTGTAGTGCCATCATAAACTTTGTTGAAAATATTATTTGTTTCATCAAAGTAAATTAAGTCTTCTGTAATAATAAACTTTTGGATAAATACTTTTGAATAGTATTTACTATCGTGAGTAGAGTTAGCACCAACAACTAGCTTATTATTTTTGAAAATCTTATCAATGTTATTAATAGTATATGAATTTGCAACTTTTCTTGCAATTTCGGTATCAATACCATTTGGAACCAACTTGATTTCAGGTGCAGGTTTACCAGGTTTAGCCTTTAGAATAATATTTTGAGCAAGACCTGTAATATTATCTTCCAAGCCCATATCAATATAAACCTTTAACTTAAATTGTTCATCAAATGGCAAAATACCATTATCCATAGTACGAGATTTGATAGGCATATAAATACTTACAGTATTATCTTTATCGCCACCATATACTTTATCATCAATTACTTCAACATTGTAGTTATTAGCATCAGGTCCAAAGTATCTTGTATTATAAATAATAATTTGGTCATCTGCAATATCAACTGGACGAGGTTTAATACTACCGTACAATCCTTCAATCTTACCACCGTTCTCAATCTCATAGTTAATCTCGGCATTAGGGTCATCTTTATCTACTAGGATAGCATGACGAAGAATGATAGGAATCTTTGGACCAGCATATTGAGACTCAAACTCTGCATTACCTCTCATTTCAAGTTTGATTTTATCCTTATCTTTAGGTAAAACACCACTAGAAATATAATCGCTAGAGCTTAATGATTGGTTAATTTCAATAAATGTATTACCATCATAAACCTTTGAAATATTAGCATCAAAGTCAGGTCTTACACTAAATGAAACCAATCTCTTAGTGATAGTTGCTTTAATATCTGATACCTTACCATTTACAACCTGTTTAATGATACCGACAATATTATTACCCTCAAAACGATAGTTTTTATTTAAGTCACCATTCAAGATTTCTGCTTCTACTTGAATTGTGTAAGAATCAGCAGAATCTACTCTTGAACCGAAGTTGATTTTGTCAAGATGTAACTTAATTTCAAGATTATCGCCAGCATAAACAAATGGTTTTACATATACTTCACTTCTCTTCTCATAACCCTCTTGGTCAAGTTCGCTATAAATATACTTGCCTGTGCTATCAGGTTGAACAGAAGGAGTATAGTAAATGCTATTTGTACCATCATATATCTTTGTAATGTAAGAATCTTCAGTAGCTACTACATTGCAAGGAGTAATTGTAGCACCTGTATAATCAATATTAAATGTATATACATTGCCAACATTATTAAACTTAATCTTATGAGCTTCATCAGTACCATTTAGATAAATATTGATATTGCTATAAATATTTTTAATATCAGATGTAAAGCCTAAAGATAATGTTACTTTATTAGCCTTATCTACATTTTTGTCATTGAAGTTTGCATTTACAATACGACCATTAATCAAACTACTTAATACATCACTAACAATAAAGTCGTAAGATACATTTAGTTTTGTTTGAGAATCGTATACCTTTGTAATTGTATCGTTATCAAGTAATGTAGCTATACCATCTTTGTCATACTTAACATTAATTTGCAAATTAGCTGGAGTAATATTACCTTTACCAGTATAAACTACACTTGAACCACCTTCAACAGTGATTGTTGTATCTCCATTAACTGCAACATTACCCTTTACGATTTCATAATTTGACTCATCTTTCAATGAAAGTATGTACTTAATGTCAAGGTTATTTAATGCATTTACCTCAGCTAAACCATTGTTATAATAGCCTGCATTAATTGCAAACAAACTTTCGGCATTAATCTTGTTTTCGCCATTTTCTGCTTTTATAACAGTGCCATCATTTAGATATCTAACCGAGTACTTTGGATTAACCAAATTTGAATTATTATCAAATACTTTATCAAACTTGTTATCATTAAATGATAAGCTATCAACAACCACTTGTCTCTTTGTGATATTAAACTTGTTAACAACATTAACATATTTACCATTCATAGAAACGAAGTAGTTATCATCTTTATCTACAATTTCTAGCAAGAAATTATAAGCACCAGCATTGAAAATATTATCGTTTTCTCTATTTAGGTTTATTTTTTCAAAATCGAAATAATCGAACTTATTGTTGTAACTTACTTCGCCTTTAACTGAAACTACCCAATCAGAAGCAAAACTTGGTAAATTTGAATCGAATTCAAAACTATCAACTAAGCTATCACCTATTCTGTACTTAACTTCAAGCTTAACTTCCTTTGGCTTAATTACAATTTTACGATTTAGATTGTCAGCAGGAACTGTATATTCATAGTTTTCAAAGTTTGTACTTGATTTTGATGCAGAGAACCATAAATCTTTGAAATCTAATGTATATTCACCAGCATTATACAAACCAATAGAACTATAACTTGGTGTATTAAACTTTAATCCACCTTTGTCACTAATTGAAGTTTTACTGCTAATAAATCCATTGATAACAGTACCAGTACTATCTTCATTGTCTACAACTTGTAGCATTTCATTTAATAATGCATCAGTAAACAAATCGTCACCATAGAAGAAGCATGTTTCATACTTACCATCAACCATGTTGTATGAGAAGAAGTTAGGTTTGAACTCAAATTTTACTTTTCTCTTATTGATTTGTACCTTTAAGTTATTTGCATCATAAGAGTTGAATATAAAGTCTTGTTCAGCGACATTACTATTATAGTTAATTTTAATTGTATAAGTATCTGCATTAGCCTTTGTCAAATCGCTAATATTCTTATTTTCTTGGAATATGCTTGCACCATCAAATAAGAAGCTAATTTTTTCTTTTAGACTAGCAATTTGCTCTGGAGTTGCAGTAGCACCATCAAACACTACTTTATTTTCAAAATCAGTAAATTTGATAGTTTTTAGTAATGCATCAATAATGGCATTATTATCCTTTACATTACCATATACATATACAATATTTGAACCAACAAATGAAACCTTAACTTTTGTACCTCTAACAATAATAAATTTAGTTTCAGGATTAATCTCTAAACTATAATTTTTCAAAGTAGGGATACTAACTTTTGGTACGATTTGATATTTACCTACTGATAATGCACCAGTATTAGAAATGTTATATATATCAAAAGAAATTGCACTAAACTCGGCATAGTCTTTATCAAAATAACCTCTATTTCCGTTTGTTTTTTCAAATATTGCAGGTATTTTAATACTCTCTGCAGTTGTACCAGCAGATACTTCCATATCATTAACAGAAACACTAACAGGTCTCTTATTAATAGTAATACTTAATGTATTTGGAGTAGCAACTTTACCAGAAACACCTTTAATACTACCTAAAGTATAATATTTATTTGTATTGTCAAAGGTAAATGTAGCAGTAGGTGTACCAACAGGAGTGTAAGTATCAATACCACTTACACCAAGTGTAACATCAAAGCCCTCAACTACACCATTAGGTGTGATAGTAAGTGGTTGACCATAAACAATAGTATCACTTACAACAAAGTCTATTGCCTTTTTGTTGATTGTACCCTCAACTACACCACTAGCGTTAACTATTTCGTAGTTAGATTGAGTTATACCTTGACCAAATTTTAGTTTTGTAGCATAAGCAACATTGCTTTTACCTATAATGTTTTCAAAGTTAGATACTACATCTTTAAGCTCTACCTCAACATTTTCGCCAGCAACAACACCAAAATTATTAGATGTAATATTTAGTTTTGCATTTGTTGTACCATCAAAATCCTTATTATCAACACTAATTGTAATTGTTTTCTTTGCAATTTCATTTTGTACATCAATTACAACTGGCTTTATAACAACAGTAAATGTTTTTTCGCCATAATAAGTTTTACCATTTACAACTTTGTCAATCTTTGCAGTAAATGTATATGTACCAGCATCTTTGATAGGTGAATTAATATCTGTTGTAACCTCAACATCAGCAGGGATTTCAACATTACCAGTCAAATTAAATGTTGGATTGAATACTTTACCATCATAAATTAAGTTAGATATATTTTCTTTAATTGCAATATCTACAATTACAACATTAGCATCAATAAAGTGAATTGTAATTTTGATATTTGCTACATTATAGTTAGTATTTGTGTACTTAACAGTGATAATACCACCATCGTTTAAGCTAGAGAACTCAGAGTCGATAGCTAAATCATTATCTCTCTTTAGGTCTTTATTAAGAGTTGCTTTATCCTTCTCAACAATGCCATTAACAACAAAGTCGTTTACATTAAATTTTGCATTTGTAGCATCTTTTACGAAACTTGTTTTACCATTGTATTGGATTGTAGCATCTTTCTTTGCAACTTCAACTTGAGCTTGTGCACTTCCTAATCCAGCACCTAGTTTGTAGTTAGCGTTGCTAATAGTTCTTGTAATATTAGCATTACGATTACCAGCATCTGCATTATCCAAAGTACCAGAAATAGTCATCACAACATTATCAGGAGTACCAACTAAAGTTACAGTTTGATTAAATGCAGTTGTACCATCATAAACTTTATTTAGTGTAATAGTACCAAAATTCTTTTCAGTAATTATAAATGGCTTAATAGCAAATGTATAATGGTCCTTACCATTAAAGTTTACACCACTATAATCTGCATTTTTGTCAACAGTAGCAGTAGTTGTATCAATAAAGATGTTATAACCAGTACCTACATTGATATATTGCTCTTTAGTATATAGTTTAAATTCTATTACCTTACCATCAGCTGTTGTAAATGTAATCACTTTGTTATAGGTAAATGAATTACCCGTATAAATTACATTGTTAAGTGCTGTATCAACAGCTAACTTTAGTCCTTCAAAATCTTTTGCTTCTAAAGTATACAAAGCCTTTAAGATATTAAGAACAACAGCCTTTTGGTTAATCAAATAGTTCAAACGGATATCTTGTTTATCAGGAGCATAGTAAACCATAATATCATGGCTACCAGCAGCACTATTTATGTCATTAGCGAAAGTAACAGCATCAACATAACTTGAACCGTTGTTTACTGCAACCTTAAAGTTTGCTTTATCGCTTTCGACAGCACCCATAACTTCGAACTTAAACTCTGTAATAGCTGATGTAAAGCCTTGACCAAAGTATCTAAATAACTTTGTAAAATCAGTATTTTGACCATTTGCATCAACAAAACTTGTGATTGTAGCATCAACAGTTTTTGGAGAAATTGTAAATGTAGTAATATTACAAACTGGAACAAACTTATAGTTACGATTTAGGGTTGTTGTTACTTTTGTATCAAAATCAGCAACTGCTTTAATTGTATAACCATTTAAGTTTACATTTATAACTTCGCCATCAATATAGAATGCATTATTTGCACCAGTAAAGTTGTATTTATCGAAGTCGCTTGCAACCAAGAATTGTTTTTTGATTTCATTGATATCATAAGGGAATACCTTTGAGTAATCATCAAAATCGCCATTTACTCCAACCAAAGATTTTCCATTATATTCTTTTCCAGTAGTAGCCTTACTTAAGTCAATACCAAAATTAATTGTTCTTGGTATAATATTGAAGTCAAACTTATTAGCAATTACATTATAGTTATTATGTTTGCCATTTACCTTGAATTGCAAACTATAACCTGTTTTTGCATCATAATAGTTATTGGTTTTAGTAGCTAAAGCACCATTATGGTTGATAGAATAAGAAATTAAAGCAGTAATTTCACTAATACTATCACCTGAAACCATATTATCAAATGATACTATGTTAGCATCTAGGAAGTTTTGTGGTACATTACCATATTCAATACTATTATATTTGCTATCAATATTTAGTGTAATATTTCTTTTTACGATATTAAACTTATTAGTTTTATTATCAGCTTTGATAATAAAGTTACCTTTATTACCCTCCACATACAAATTAGATAAATCAATATAATATGGGTGATTTATGTCGTTTACAGGAGTTTTTACACTGATAGGTGTTTTATCTTGTTCGCTAATTACAAGCTTTAGATTACCAAGAATATTACCGATTTGTAGTGTAGAACCATCTTTTAATTGAAGACCATCAATAACTGCTTTTTTAACAGCCTTTAAAGCATTCTCAATTTCAGCATCGTTTGAACCATAAATAATATCAGGAACATCAGATAGTTCAATAGTAATAGTACGAGGTACAATCTTAATTTTCAAAACAACATCTTGTTGATTAATTTTGAAATTAAAGTTGTAGTTATCAGCAACAGGATTATCTGTTTTTGACTTGAATGTAAGATTTCTAATAGAACCAGTAATATTATCACCAGTACCCTCAACGGCAAATTCCATATCAAGTACATCACTTGTACCTGTAATCAAATCGAAGTCAATATTAATAGGCTCACCAAATTGTTGTGTGATAACCTTAAAGCCATCTATATCTTCAAAATTAAAGTTACCTTTGATATTAACATCAACATCTCTACGGATAATATTAACAATTACAGTTTTTGCCTCTCTGGTATAAATCCTATCAACATCGTTTTTAATAGAAACAGATAGTTTGTTACCACCATTTACAAAGTTTTTGATACCAGTCCAAACATTATCAACATAGTTATCACTAACAATACCCCTTATGATTGGGCTACCACCATTTACATCTTTAATTGTAAAATCCATATCAGTAGCATCATAACGATATTTAGGTGTAGTGTTGATATCATTTGTTAAAGGCAAGTCTTTAGCATATATATCTATATTAATATATTTATTAACTAGTAAATCAATATTTACTTGTTCATATTTGCTATCAACTGTCTCGCCAAATACGAAATCAGTTTTTGGAGCTGATGCATCTTCAAATGTTTGATTCAATGTACCATCAGCACTCTTTATTGTCATACCAACATATTTAAAATCTTGATATTGTGGAACTTGATTTACTTTTATTGTAAGTTTTTCGCCCCTAGCATAAATCCTATTAACAATAGAAGCTAAATCTTTTTCTTCTAATCTAGTTTCAATATTATCAGTAAGGTCGGTTGTCTCATTAATTTCAATATAATCGTTAAACAATTTCTCAAAGTGGAATACTTTCATATTGCCAACTTTATACTCTCTGTCATCATATTGAATATTAGGCAAATTAATTGTAGTTAGGTTACCTGCTTGGTCGGTAATATCCAAAACAAGCTTATTATTTGCTTGATTAGTTAATGGTACGAATACAAGAATATAGCCTTGATAACTTTGAGCCTCAACTTTAACATTTGTACCTTTTACGGTAAATGTATAATTGTCATAGTAGTCAGACATACTTTCTTTATCGCAATTAACAAAGAAATACATACCACCCTTGTCTTTTCTTGGCAATTTGAATGAATTATCTACGCTTGACAAGAACTTATTATTATCTCTAAAAGTGTACCAACCATTTTTTAATCCCTCTAGTGTATTGGCATCAAGCATTGGCAACTCATTTAATTTATCAAATGGCTTTTGAGTATCTACTTGAAGTCGTAATTCGGTTGTATTAAATTGAGTAGGCTTACCTAATTTATAGCCATTTACATATAGTTTGTCAATGTGGAAATTTAGATTAATTTTAGGTATCTTATTAAGGTCAACAACTGCATAATAATATCCTTCTTCAACAGTTACTCCACTTGGAAGTTCGCTACCATTAGAAGCTGTCTTTTTAATAAAATTACAGAACTCAAATCCATCATTACCTGTAATGATATCAAATTTTACAGGGAAATGGAAATCAGTATCATTAAAATTAAACTTAATAACAATTTTATCAGTTGTTACCCAGTTTGAAACTTGGTTAAACTCTGTTGAAGTCAACCATTTATTAGTATAAACTTTAATATCATTAAACGAGTACTCTGCATTATTTTCATAGTTAAAGTAATCTACTTTATATTCAGAAGCATTACCTGCTTTATCTGTAACATTATAAAATACTACATACCTACCGTAACCCCAATTAGCTGATTTATCGGTAAAGAAATTAGAATACAAATCTACAAGTTTGATATTCTTTGTAGAAACACTACCTGAAGATAAATCATATGTAGCTGATTTTGAACCAGCTATCAAACTATTAGGATTAGTAACTGTCTCATCGTCGCCAATCTTTTTTAAGTAAACATTAAGTTTATCTACACCAGCTGCAGATGCACCATTACGATTATTTTTTTCATCAATAGTATCAACGAGGTTACTAATATTAAACGACTCTGCACTATTTGTAAACCACTTACCAGCTAAATCTGATTTAGGTAGTTGTGGTGCACCAGCATCAATATTTGATTCACTAGCATCTTGAGTAAGTGAAGTAGAAGACTCTTGTAAATTCTTATACTTGTATCTGTCATACAATCTTACTCTATACTTACCGTTTTGTGTGATATAAAATTTGAAAGTATAAATTTTGTAATTTCCACTATCTACTACTTTTGTATCATACCAAGAACCATTAACTTTATCATTATCTGTTAATGTAATTTCTTTCATGTTAGCAGTATCGTTATCATTACTGCATCTAGTAGTATCTATAAGCTTAATTGTAAGCGATGTATTACCTGTTGGGTTTAGGAAATGCTCTACATGATTTGAACCAAGTATTTTTTTATCTATTGCAACTTCAAATGAAGCTACTCTTTTAGCAGTTGTTCCGTTAATGTAATTAGAAGTTTCTAAATTTAGAGAAGTATGAATATTAGGAGCCTTTAATCTAAATGTAAGTTTTACATTGCTAACATTTAGGTAGTTGTTCCATTCTTGATTAGTTCTACCATTTAAGCTATTAGTATCATTAGACATTACGCCAATAACTAATTTAATCCAAGTATTGCCGTTCATATCAACTTCACCTGTTGTACGAACAACCTTTTCATCGGCACTATCAGTACCATTACCAGTTACTTGTGCATTCGAAACTTTATTAAAACCTAAATCTTTTGCATCGGTATTAGGTTTGGTACCAACTTGCATATCCATAACTGGTATAAATTTACAATCTGGACGATATGGAGAACCAAGACCTTGGAAATAAACCTCACCAATAACAGCCTTAGTACCAATATTAGCTGAGGCAGAAACAGAAATATAAGGTGCAATATCAGCTGGAATTTGAATAAAGGTATACATCAAGCCATTGTTAATTCTCCATTGCTTTGAATCGTTAGAACCACTTCTACCTTGAAGCCAACCATCCATATGATAACAAAGTTTATCTGGAGATAATGTAGTTCTTACATTCATTCCATTTTGTCCACTATGCCAACCATAAAAACCTGTACCTACACCAAACATAGTATCTAAATCATTTAGTGCAACCTCTTGAACGGTATCATTTTTGAAACTATCAAAAGTCAATTTGCCTGTTGTTAAGCTAGTATGTTGACCATTATTGAAATCATAGTAATTTTTAGCAAATTGTAATCCCTTAAAATTTTCAGCTTTTTGAGGTATATTTCTGTCTGCATGAGCGTGACTATCTATATTTTGAATACCAACCTTATCATCAAGACCAAAAAATACACCACCACCATTAAACAAATCAACTTCGTGCCAATAATCAGTATTATTAACGCGTACATGGTTAGTAGATACTTGCACATAAGACTTATTGTATGTATAAGCTGATGCTTGAGTGTTACCAAATGGTATAGCAATAAAGGCTGTAAAACACATTGCTACAATTAGCAATATAAATGCCAGCCTACTATAACCTTTTTGATTAAATTGTCTCCTATTTGTTGTCATACTTCCTCCTAAAATACATTAAGGGAAAAATTGCATAATTATCCCATAAATATATATAATACAATTTTACAATAACATATTATCAAAGTCAAGACTAAATCAAAAATTTGACCATCTTTTTAATCAAATTAATATGTAAATTAATAAACTTTATGCTTTAGTCAAATAAAATTCTATTTTTTATATAAAAATTTGCGAAAAACTGAAAATTTTGTCATATTTTTTCATAAATTTCTATTTGCAAAAATAAGGATTGTAATAGTGTAAAAAAACCTTTTTTTGCATAAAAAATACTAAAATTTATGGATTTATAATGCACAAAAT
>JAHHUG010000017.1 GCA_020024085.1 Christensenellaceae bacterium
ATCTATTTTTAATAATTAATTTACCTTCCACATTCTCTGCCATACCAATTATATTACCTTGATAAGTTAAAACGAACATTCCACTAGGCATATCTTTAAGTTTTAATTTAACTCCATTTAAGGCTAAATCCTTTTTATCCTCTGGTAATTCATAACTATTGTACATAGGCAAAATTATCTTTTCAATAGGAATAATATAATCTAGTGGGCATCTAAGAAATTCATCAATAGTTACGCTATCTTTGATATCAAAACCTACACTTTTTGTCCTGATAATATAGCTCATATATCCAACAGTATCTAGGCTATATGCAATATCTCTAACCAAACTTCTTATATATGTACCACCACTGCAATCAACCTTAATATCAAAATTATTAATTGATTTACCTTCGCTTGCAGTAATATTATAAATACTTACTTTTCGTCTTTTTAGTTCTACAAATTCGCCTCTTCTAGCAATATCGTATGCCTTTTCGCCATTTATCTTTTTAGCTGAATATTGAGGAGGTAATTGATTAATTTCGCCTATATTTTGAGATAGTACTCTATTAATATCATTTATAGAGAATACTTTATTATCTGTTTTAATAATTTCGCCATAACTATCAAGAGTATCAGTTTCCTTACCCAAGGTAATTCCTGCAAAATATGTTTTATTACCACCAATTAAATAATCAAATAATTTTGTTGCAGTACCTATTGCAAGAGGCAAAACTCCAGTTCCATACGGGTCAAGAGTGCCCATATGCCCAACTTTTACCTTATACCCCAATTCCTTTGAAAGAGCCTTTCTTACCTTAACTACAACATCGCTTGATGTATAACCGGTCGGTTTTAATATATTTACAAAACCATTCATTATAATCTATCTCTACAAACTTTTAGTACTCGTTCTAAAACATCATAATAATAGCCATTAATTCTGCAACCAGCAGCAAATTTATGACCACCACCACCAAATGCCATCGCACAATCTGCACTATCATATGGAGCTTTTGTTCTAAAACTAACCCTATAACTTTTGTCTCTGTCTTCTGTAATACTAACAGCAAATTGAACTGAATCAATATTAATTAGATTAGTAATAATACCTTCTGTATTTTCACTAGATGTACCAGTTGCATCAAAATCTTCCTTTGTAAAGGTAATTATTGCTATTCTACTATCACTATCAAATAAAGTTTTTGAAAGTACTCTATTTTTTAGTCTAAATACATTTTCCTTTTCTTCACGAATAAGTTTGTAAATTAAATCGCTGATACTAAAATCATAATCATACATTTTACCAATAATTTCGTGAGTTTCAGGTGTTGTAGAATTAAAATGGAATCCACCACTATCAGTAATTATTCCACTTGTTAAGCAATATGCAATATCAGTATCAATTAGCGACTCATCAATAAAAGAAAGTAATTTGTAAATAATCTCACAAGTAGCAGATGCTGGCTCATACAAAGTATTATTTGCAAAATTAGTATTTGTTTTATGATGGTCAATACAAATTGTATTTTTTGCTTTGTAATATTTTTTGATTAATCGTACGCCAAGCCTATCCTCATCGCTAACATCAACAGCAATAGATAAATCAACAGAATTCAATTTCTCATTATTAATTTTGTCGTAATTAGGCAAAAAACTTAATTTTTCCTTTAGAGTATCATCAACAAATATTGCAACATTCTTATTTAGTTTTTTAAGAAATTTATAAAGAGCTAGTCCCGAACCTATGGTATCTCCATCGGGGTTTATATGACAAAATATTGCAATGTTACTTGCAATATTTATATCATTTGATATTTTAGTATATCTTTCCTTATTGAATATCATTTTTGTGTATTTCCTTTATTAACTCCTCAATGTGCATACCATATTCGATTGAGTCATCAATAATAAAATTAAGTTCTGGAATATTGCGAATATCCAATTTTGTCTTTAATTGATTACGGATAAATCCACTAGCCTTTTGAATAATTTTAACAACTTCTTCTGGCTTTGTATCATTTTTAGACATTACACTAATATATACCTTTGAAATTTTCAAATCATAGGTAGTATCAACCTTGATTACTGTAATCAATGCATCAATTCTAGGGTCTTTCAACTCATAATTAATTACATAAGATATTTGTTTAAGTAATTCAGAATTGATTTTATCAATTTTGTTATTATTTCTATTCATTTATTTGCTCCATATTATAAGATTCGATAATATCGCCAACCTTAATATCATTAAAGCCTTCGATACCAAGTCCACACTCATAACCTTTTGCGACTTCTTTAACATCGTCCTTAAATCTCTTAAGTGAAGAAATTTCGCCCTCTGTAATAATTACACCATCACGAACAAGTCTTAGTTTTGAGTTACGAACAACCTTACCTGTAAGAACCATACAACCACCAACAGTACCAACATTAGATACTTTGAATGTGTTTCTGATTTCACAAGTACCATATACAACCTCTTTGAACTTAGGTGCAAGCATACCTTTCATAGCTTTTTCAACATCATCAATAGCATCGTAAATTACACGATATGTTCTAATGTCGATTTCTTTCTTTTCTGCATAGTTCTTTGCATTTGTATCAGGTCTTACATTGAATGCAATGATAATAGCACCAGAAGTTTCAGCAAGCATTACATCAGATTCATTTACTGCACCAGCACCACCATGGATAACCTTAACAGTAATTTCATCATTAGATAGTTTTTCCATTGCTTGTTTAACTGCTTCAACAGAACCTTGAACATCGGCTTTTACGATAATCTTAAGTTCTTTCAATTCGCCACTAGCAATTTGATTGAACATATCTTCAAGATTCATTTTGATTGTTGAAGATTGTTGACTCTTTATTTTATCTTCTCTTTCTTTAACTACTTGTTTAGCTAACTTCTCATCTTCAACAGCGATAAGTTGGTCACCAGCAGTTGGAACATCTGAAAAACCTAGTACTGATACTGGTGTTGATGGACTTGCAACCTTAACAGCTTGACCTTTTGAGTTGAACATTGCTCTAATTTTACCAGAAGTAGTACCTGCAACAACATAATCTGCAATATGAAGTGTACCATTTTGAACAAGAACTGTTGCAACTGGACCTCTACCTTTATCAAGTTTAGCCTCAATAATAATACCTTTTGCAAGTCTCTTTGGATTAGCCTTTAACTCAAGAATCTCTGCAACAAGTAGAACAGTTTCAAGTAATTCGTTTACACCTTCACCTGTTTTACCTGATACCTTACATACTGGAGTAGTACCACCCCATGCCTCTGGCAACAAGTCATGCTCGGTAAGTTGTTGAAGTATTCTATCTGGATTTGCTTCAGGTTTATCGCATTTTGTAATAGCAATAATAATTTCAACATTAGCAATCTTTGCATGGTTAATAGCCTCAACAGTTTGTGGCATAATACCATCATCAGCAGCTACAACGATAATAGCAATATCAGTAGCTTGAGCACCTCTAAGTCTCATAGAAGTGAATGCCTCGTGTCCTGGTGTATCCAAGAAAGTAATTGTTTGCTTATTAACTGTTGCAGTATAAGCACCGATATGTTGGGTAATTCCACCTGCTTCGCCACTTGCAACATTTGCCTTTCTAATATAGTCAAGCAATGTAGTTTTACCATGGTCAACGTGTCCCATAATGGTAACTACTGGTGGTCTTGAAACCAAGTTCTTTTCATCATCTTCATCAGAAGCAATTTGGTCAAGCTTATCCTCATAAGTCTCGCTAGGTACATACTCAAGTGTAACACCAAGCTCACTAGCAACTAGCTCTGCCTC
The DNA here is from genome assembly GCA_020024085.1 of Christensenellaceae bacterium. GTDB lineage: Bacteria > Bacillota > Clostridia > Christensenellales > CAAEEZ01 > HGM11377. The sequence goes on from JAHHUG010000017.1 coordinate 3,789, forward strand.
ATCAAAACTAATATCGTCATTGATATTTTTCATCATACCAAGTGTAAATAATTGCTTTACAATCTCGATACTTGTTTTACCAATTTTTTCTGCAAGAGTCTTGATTGGGAATACTTCAGAGTTTACAACAGCATTTGTTATTTTGATAGCCTCAACCTTAGCTTTAGTTTGTTTTTTCTTTGCCTTTCTTCCGGTGTACTCATCATTATTAATTAGAGTTTCATCGGTAATATAACCTTTCTTTAATAAGGTTCTCTTATTTAAACTTGTCTTCTTTTCGTCAACAACAACCTTTTTCTTTTGTTGTTTCTTTTGGGTGTTTTTGCCTAAAACATTAATGTCACCCATGTCGTTTGCAAAATTATTCTTAATGGTAGTAGTATTTTTTCTATCCTTATTAGGAACATTCTTATCGAATTTTGTTCCTTGGTTAGTTTTTGAAAATTGATTAGGTTTATTAGTATTTCTATTATTAGAATTAATATTTTGATTTTGATTTCTTTTATTTTGTTGATTTTTTGGATAAATATCTTTTTGAGGTCTCTTTTCAGTTGATTTATCTTGTGGTTTTTCTTGTACCACTTTTTCGTATTTAATTTCAGGCTCTGGTTTTTGTTCCTTAGCCTTTGTAACTTCAGGTTCAACAACCTTTTCCTCTACCTTTGGTTCTTCAACCTTTTTAATTTCAACCTTTTCGATTTTTTTAGCTTCTGCCTTTTCGATTTTTTTAGCCTCAGCTTTTTCAATTTTTTCAGCTTCCTTAATAGCCTCAACTACATTAGGAACATCAGGCAAAATCAACTCTTTTTCAAAAGAATCCATTTTATCTGTAATACCTCTTGAAATAGCTACTGCTTTTGCCTTCATAGCATTAATAGTTTCAAAAACTTTTTTGTCTTTACCTTGTCTTTTAATAATAGTTAATTCCTTAATATTACCAATATCAATCTTACTCTTAGCTTTTTCGTTGCTCATTCACTACACCTCTATTAAGAATTTTTTATTGCTTTAGCTAACTCAAAATTTGTAATAGCTAATATTTTGCAATTTTTCCTTTTAGTTATATTTTCTATACTGTCATCAAGACACAAGATATCCAAGTTCCTTTGATTTGCTAATTTTTGAATCTTTTCTAACGAATTATCACTAATTGTATTAGAAACAAGTATAAGATGTATTTTTTTTCGATAAACCTCAATATTATCTAATCCATAAATAATCTGTCCACTTTTAATAGCAAATCCAATATAACTTTTAATCTTGTTTATGTCCATATTCCTCTATATCAGTATAAACATTTTCTTCAATATGTGTTTTCAATATTTTGTCTAATAATTTTTTATCAACACATTTACTTACACAATCGGAACAAACATATGCTCCTCTGCCATTTTTTTTGCCTGTTGTGTCAACCTCATAAACACCGTCCTCATTTTTTACGACTCTAACAAGTTCGGTTTTAGGATACATTTTACGACATACAACACACATTCTTTCAGGAATTTTTTTCATTATTATTCCTCAACTGTATCCTCATTCATAACCTTTGAAAGAGGTTTTACATCTATCTTCCAACCAGTAAGTCTAGCAGCAAGACGAACATTTTGACCTTCCTTACCAATAGCAAGAGAAAGTTTGTCGTCAGGTACTACAACTCTAGCCTTCTTTTCATCTTCATCAATATTTACCATTTCAACCTTTGCAGGAGCAAGTGCTCTAGGGATAAACTCCTTAGGGTCATCACTATAATGGATAACATCAATTTTTTCGCCGTTCAATTCGCTAACAATTGAATTAATTCTTGTACCGTTTTGACCAACGCATGCACCAATTGCATCAATATCCATATTATCTGAACTTACAGCAATCTTAGTTCTATAACCTGCCTCACGAGCAATAGCCTTAATTTGAACTAAACCATTTCTAATTTCAGGCACTTCAAGTTCGAACATTCTCTTAACGAAACCAGCTGCACTTCTAGAAACAGTAACTTGAGCACCACGGCTAGTAGTTCTAACCTTCTTGATATAAACCTTAATCATATCATTTACTTTTAGTTTCTCGTTGTAAATTTGGTCGTTTGGAAGCAATACACCCTCCATTTGAGAAGCACCCATTTCTACATAAATATTGTTACCTTCAATTCTAATAACAGTAGCATTAAGAAGTTCGCCCTCTTTGTTGCTCATTTCGTTATAAACATAATCTCTTTTTGCATCGTTTAATCTTTGCAAAATAACTTGTTTTGCTGTTTGAGCTGCAATTCTAGACAAATCCTTGGTATCAACTTCTTCAGAAAGAACATCGCCAAGCTTAACACCTTTTTTGATTTCTCTAGCCTCATCAAGAGAAACTTCAGCATCTTCATCAACAACTTCACCAACAACAGTTCTATAAACAAAAATCTTAATAGAACATTTATCTTGGTCGATTACAACATTAACATTTCTAGTTTCTCCGTATTCCTTTTTATAGGCTGAAACTATACCTGCCTTTAATGAATCCAAAAATAGTTCTGGATTAATGTGGCTTGTTTCTTGTAACTCTTTCAAGGCTGCAAAAAAATCTTTACTAATCATTTTATCCTCCTAAAATTCAACATAAGGTCTTGCAAGTGCAATGTCCTTTTTATCAAATTCAAAAATTTTATCGTTTATATCAAGGGTAATAACATCATCATTAAAATCTGCAAGTACACCATTTACCCATTTTTTACCATCAATTTTTTTATAAAACTTTAACTCAACCGGTAAACCCAGATATCTTTCAAAATCTCTATTTGTTTTGAATGGTCTATCAAGTCCAAGGCTAGAAACATTCAAACGGTAAGGCCCATTTTTTGTTGGGTCCAATTCATCAAGAACAGGGTCAATTATATTATGAATCCTCTCACAATCGTTAAGTGTGATACCGTCCTCTGTGTATAGAAAAATTGTAAGATTATCTTCATCATTGATTTTCCTAAATTCTACATCGCATAATTCCACACCATTAGCTTCAATTATAGGATTAAGGTGGTCAAAAATATTTTGTTCAAATTTATTCATAATATCTCCTATATACAATAAAGAGTGAACCTCAAAGTTCACTCTAAAGATGCAATATCATTATCGTAATTATATGATAACATATTAAAATATATTTTGCAAGAAAAAATTAATTAATTTTATTTATATATTATATAAATAATATACAAACTATAAAATATCGACAGCATTCTCCTCGCTTTTTAAGTTTTCGGATAGCCTTTGGAAAATTTTCATTGTTGCAACAGCATCAAAACAAGCCCTATGTGCATTTAAATTTACAACATCATAATAATTACATACTGTCTCAAGTTTGTTATTTTTTAATTTCAAATAAGTTTTTGCAAGTTCCAAAGTATCAATAAGCTCGTTATCCACTTTATAATTTAGGTCTTTTGCTACCCTATTTATAAACTCGATATCAAAACCAACATTATGACCAATCAATGGAAAATTCTCAATAAATTTGTAGAAATCTGGAAATACATCTTCGATATGAGGTGCATCTTTTACATCATCATCAAAAATATTGTTTACTTCTGATGCCTTTGCAGGAATATGCATCATAGGATTTACAAGTGTTTCAAAAATCTCAGTTATTTCACCATTTACCATTTTGCAAGCACCGATTTCAACAATCCTATCCTCTACACCATTAAGACCTGTTGTTTCAAGGTCAAATGCAATAAATGTTTTATTTTTCAAATATTCTGGAACATTTACAACATTTGCATCAAACAAGCTGGTTTGCTCAATATCCACAAACTTTTTAGGAAATACGTTCAAATAATACAAATTAGCTTTATTATAAACTGGTTCAAGGTTAATTGAAGAATAGTCAATTTCGCAAGTAGAAATATTATTAACAATCATTTGCATCTTGTTATCAAAGTCGTTAATAGAGGCCTTTCCTTGAACAACAACCTCCATTCCCTCCTCTAATTTTTTGTATTCTTCATTCTTGCTTTTGTCAAATTTTACAACATTAATAGTACCAGTTTTATCATTCATATTGAATTTTAATAGTGTTTTGCCACTATTTTCCAAAAACTTAGTAAAAATATTACTAACCTTACCACAAGCAACAACTTGTTCTTTTGGATTATCAACAATATCTACGATATAACTAGGTACACCTACAAAAGCTCGTCCCATTAACTTGGTTTGATTAGAGATAACCATAGTTCTTGTTTCTCTTGATGAGAAAATATTATCAGTAACTGGCTCAATATTTTGTATTTTAGCATCTTTTGATGTGTCTAATATTAGCTTCGTATAAACCTCTTGGGTAAATCTATAACTAAGATATTTTTTCAATTTACCCTCAAAATTATTTGTAGTAAAATACGAATATGTACCACTATCAAGCACAAAAGAAAGCTTGATAATATCTTCCTTTGCAACAACATTTATATCATCAACTGATATATTATTTGCATACAAAGGCTCTTCCTTTGCAATGAATTTACATATTGTATTTTTAATTAAGTAGTTATCAGCAAAAGAATACTCAAACTTAACCCTAACCTTCAAATCTTTGATATTTACAATTTCAGTAACGGTTTGAATGATTACAATTTTATCTTCTTTTTTTAACTTTTTATAATAACTTTCGGGAAAAACTAAAATGATTTCTAACAAATTTTTTGCAATATTATACTCGACTTGTTTAATAATAAAGCCTTCATATAAATTATTTGTTAATTCATTAATTTTCTTTTGTATCATTAAAACTCCCTTGCAAGTTGTAATAGCTCATCGTATATGCATTCGTTCTTAATTTTCTTAAAGACTTCTCCATTTTTGAATAATAGAGAATACTCTTTGCCTCCAGCGACACCAAAATCGGCATCTTTACCTTCGCCAACACCATTAACAACACAGCCCATAACAGCTATTTTTATATTCTTTTTGATATCTTTTGTAAGCTCTTCAAGTTTTGATGCAATCTCCTCAACCTTGATATTTGTTCTTCCACAAGTTGGGCAAGATACAATCTCCACTCCATTATACATATCCAAACTTTTTAATATTCGTTTGGCACATTTTACTTCTTCAATAGGATTTGCAGTAAGCGAAACTCTAATGGTATCACCAATATTATCAACAAGTAAACTACCAATACCAATACAAGATTTTACAACACCCATATTCATTGTACCTGCCTCGGTAACACCAATATGTAATGGATAATCTACCTTATCAGCAAGTTTTCTGTATGCTGAAACCATTTTTTTAACATTAGAACTTTTTACGGAAATAATAATATTATCAAAACCAACTTTTTCTAATATTCTTGTATGGAACAATGCACTTTCAACCATTGCATCATCAAGTGGCAATTTGTCAAATTGCTTTTCAAGTGAACCACCATTTACTCCTATCCTTATTGGAATATTTCTTTCTTTTAGATAAGATGCAACATACTCAACTTTATCTGGTTGCAAATTGCCCGGATTAAGTCTAATTTTTGATGCACCATTTTCAGCAGAAAGCAATGCTAATTTATAATCAAAATGTATATCTGCAACTAATGGAATATGAATAGCCGGAACGATTTCTTTAAGTGCTTCTCCACTTTTTTCATCAGGAACAGCAACCCTAATAAGCTCACAGCCTTCATTTTCAAGCTCTAGTATTTGCTTAATTGTTGAATCAATATCGTATGTTTTTGTATTACACATTGATTGAATAACAATAGGATTACCTGCACCAATATTTAAGTTCCCAACTTTTACTAATTTAGTCATAAATGCCTCTTTTGTTATATATTTGCGATTTTTCAATAATACTTTTATAGAAAATGGAAGATATCAAGTACAATCATTAATACAAATAAAGCAATCAAACCAACAGTATTAATGGTATTGATAACCTTCCTATTTAGTGGTTTACGCCTAATCCACTCTATTATTGTAAACAATATTTGCGAACCATCAAGTGCTGGAAATGGCAACAAGTTCATAACTGCAAGATTTGCTGAAAGTATTACAAGTATATAAAGTACCGAACCAAAGCCACCTGCAATTTGACTTGAAATAGTTTGAATAACAGTTACTGGTCCACCAGCATTTTGAATACCAATTGCACCCGTTATTAGACCAACCAACGATGCTAATATTTGATAAACTACATAAAATATAAAGCCCCAAGCTCTACAAAATGCTTGCCCAAATGTTAGTTTTTGTTGTCCTAATGTAGATACATAGCCAAACCCATGTCGTGTGATAGTTTTACCATCTTTGTCAACATCAGTATAATCGGTTTTCGTTAATTTAACATCAACTAGTTTATTGTCTCTATATACTGTAAATGTAACAGTTTCGCCTTGACCTTTTAAGTAATTATGAAAATCGTCAGGTACAACAAAGTTTACCTGTTTACCATTAACCTCATAAATAATATCACCTGCAAGCAATCCACCCTCCATAGAAGCTGCACTACCTGCAACAGTAGAATGTACTTCAGGTAAAAACTGTCCATAACAAGTAAAGAATATAATTATTACAATTATCGCAGAAATGAAATTATTAAAAACACCGGCAAATAAAACTAATATTCTTTTCCAAGGTTTTTGATTATTAAAAGCTGTTGGATTATTCTCATTTTCCTCATCTTCGCCATCAAAAGCACAATATCCACCCATTGGAATAGGTCTAAAGCTATACTGAATACCAGTTTTTTTACTTACATGCTTAAAAATTGCAGGGCCAAAGCCTACTGCAAATTCGTTTATCTTAAATCCAAGCAATCTACCTGCTGTATAATGTCCTAATTCATGAATAATAACAAGTACCATTAATAACAGCAATGCAGCAATTATATAGCCGATTTCAGTCATAACCGACTGGAATGTTGCCAAAAAAAACATCATCACCTCATAAGTTTGGTAGTCATAGCTCTAGCTAAATTATCTACCTCTAAAATTTGTTCTACACTTTCTATTCTATTATTCTCAAATTTATTTAGTACTTTTTCTAAATAATAAGCAATTTCTAAATAATTAATTTGACCTTTTAGGAATCTATCTACCAAAACTTCATTGCAACCATTCATTACAATCGGCATAATTCCTTGAACCTTTGCAACATCAAGTGCAATCTTCAACACAGGGAATCTAGTAAAATCAGGCTTTGCAAAATTAAGCTCCGTAATTTTAGAAAAATCAAGATACTCTGTTCCACTATACTTTCTATTAGGAAAAGTTAATGCTAGTTGAATAGGCACAATCATTGAAGGATAACCAAGTTGAGCAAGTACTGCACCATCAACAAACTCCACCATAGAATGAACAATACTTTGCTTATGAATTACTATATCAACTTGTTCTTGAGGTAAATCATAAAGATACATTGCCTCCAAAACCTCAAGACCTTTATTCATCATAGTAGCACAATCAATGGTAATTTTCTGTCCCATGCTCCAATTTGGATGTTTAAGAGCATCTTTTGCAGTTACATTTTTTAATTGCTCTAAACTGTAATCCCTAAAAGCACCGCCACTTGCTGTAAGAATAAGCTTATGTACTTCACAAGTTGGTTTCTCAAAATTAAGACATTGAAAAATTGCAGAATGTTCGCTATCAACTGGTAAAATTTTACCAAAATATTTATCTCTATTAGCATTAATTAATTGCCCCCCTGTTACCATTGATTCCTTATTAGCAAGTGCTAGTGAACCACCTCTTTTAAGTACATTTAATGTAACATTAAGTCCAGAGATTCCTACCACTGCATTTAAAGTAATATCTGCATCAATATCCGACAACTCATCAATTGTATCAACAAGTTTGTAATTGCCGGATATAAGCATATCTCGTTTGCTTTTATCCACAATACATACATATTTTGGATTAAACTCTTTGATTTGTTTATTTAATAAATCTACATTAGAATAGCATGCAAGTCCCAGCACACTAAATTCTTCATTATATCTTCTAATTACTTCAAGGGTTTGTGTACCAATAGAACCAGTACTACCCACTAAAATTACACTTTTCATACTGTAAAACTAAAAATGATACTTAAAAATACTATCATAAACATTATGCTATCTAGTCTATCTAAGCAACCACCATGACCTGGGAAAATTTTTCCAAAGTCTTTAATAGCAATACTCCTTTTTATTTTACTTGCAAATAAATCTCCTAATTGGCAAATCATTGAACCAAAGAAACCTATTAAAACATATGCAGTAACATTTAGATTAAAATCACTTGCAAGTCTAGGGATAACCATAAAATCCTTTGCTAAAGCAAAATAATCAAATATTAAAAATACAATTACTGCACCAAGTGTACCACCAATCACTCCACCAATTGCACCCGAAATAGTTTTTTTAGGGCTAATTGTAGGACAAAGTTTTGGTCCTTTACAAGCTCTACCAACAAAATATGCAAATGCATCGGTCAAAATAGGAACAAGTATTACAAATGTAGCAATATAAACTGCATGATTCCTTCTAGTTAGGTAAAATGCTAATCCTAAAAATAAAGTTGGATAAATTAATGCAAATAATGTCGCAAATAAATCGTTTAATGTTCTAGTTTTAGTAAAGATAAATTGTATCATTACAATTAAAATACCGACACAAAAACTAACAACAATTCCTGGCAAACCAAAGAAATAAGCCATAGGGAAAAAACTTATTCCTGTTAAAAACGGTACAACACCATATACATTATATCCACTTACCTTAAATGAATGCAATATTTCGTACAAACCAAGCAACATAAATGAATATATTAATACATCAACAGCAATACTATGCCATACACCCAAGGTCAACAAGCCCATAGCATATGCTAGTAAAAATACTGCTGTAACAATTCGTTTAAGCATAATTAATCCTCACTAATAGCACCAAATCTTCTATCTCTATTTTGATATATATCTAGTATTTTGTCTACTGTTTTACTATCAAAATCTGGCCATAAATCATCTACAAAAATAAATTCGGAATAAGCACATTCATACAACATAAAGTTGCTTAACCTCATTTCACCACTTGACCTAACAATAATATCAGGGTCTGGTAAATCCTTTGAAAACATAGCCTGTTTTAATTCTTGTTCTGTTACTGATTGTTTACCACTACTTAACAAGTTATTCACAGCATACAAAATCTCTTGTCTTCCACTATAATTTAGGCAAATATTAAAAGTTAAAGTATTATTGTTTTTGGTCTTTTCGATAATAGTTTTGATGGAATTTTGACATTCCTGAGGTAATTTTGTAGTATCGCCCATAAACACAACCTTAATACCTCTAACAGTATAATCTTTAAGTTTAGTTCTAGTAAACTCTGTAATCATACCAAATAATGCATCAATTTCTAACTTTGGTCTATTCCAATTTTCAGTACTAAATGCATATACACTTACAACTTTTACACCTTTGTCAATGCAAGCATTGACAACCTTTTCTAATGCCTCAACACCTTTTTTATGACCAACAGTTCTAGGTAGTCCTCTCTTTTTTGCCCATCTACCATTGCCGTCCATTATAAAGGCTATATGATTAGGAATCTTCATTTTCCCTCCAATAATAATATTGGCGAACTAAATGTTCGCCAAAATTAAATCTCCAATAATACATCGGTTACAACTAATTGTAATTTTCCGTCGACATATTTTTCTCTAATAACAAGTTCATTGTCACTTTTTATAGGTCTGTCATTATTGTATCGTACAATAATATAATCAGTTACCTTTTCTTTTTCAAGGATATCTAATACTTCCTCTAAAGTTTTACCGACAAACATTACACACTCATTATTTCTTTTTCTTTATCTTTGAATAAGTTGTCAATTTGCTCAATATAGCTATTAACCTTTTTATCTACAACTTTTTCAAGCTCTTTCACATCATCTTCTGTGATAAGACTATCTTTCTTTAACTTTTTAACCTCATCATTTGCATCACGACGATGGTTACGAATAGTAATTTTCATATTTTCAGCAATAGCCTTTGTATCCTTAACCAAGCTCTTTCTCTTTTCTTCAGTTAGCTCTGGGAATACAAGTCTAATTACACTGCCATCATTTTGTGGAGTAATACCAATATTAGCAGCTAAAATTGCCTTTTCAACATTTTTGATAGCACCCTTATCCCAAACTGAGATAACAAGAATTCTTGCTTCTGAAACACTAATATTAGCCATTTGATTAATAGGAGTCATGCTACCATAATAATCAACTGTAATTTTATCAAGTACATGAGGATTAGCTCTACCAGCCTTAATAGCTTGAAGTTCATTGATAAAACCATTGTATGTTTTAACACACTTGCTCTCAAGGTCATCTAGCAAAATTTCAACTTCCATTACATCGTTATACATAAAAACACCTCAAATATATATTTAATATAATTATAGCAAACATATTACATAATTTCAATAATTATATCAAAATTAATGAATAAGTGTACCTATTTTTTCGCCACAAACTGCCTTTAGAATACTATCTTCCTCTTTTAGAGAGAAAGCAATAATAGGAATTTGGTTATCCATACATAAAGTAATAGCAGTAGTATCCATAGCTTGCAATTTTTGTTGGATTACATCAAGATAAGAAATTTCGTCATACTTAACAGCATCAGCACACTTCTTAGGGTCCTTATTGTAAACACCATCAATATTTTTAGCTAGCAATAAAACTTCTGCACCAATCTCTGCTGCACGAAGTGAAGCACCAGTATCGGTAGAAAAATAAGGGTTACCAGTTCCACAAGCAAAAATAACAATTCTACCTTTTTCTAGGTGTCTTTGTGCCTTTCTCAAAATATAAGGCTCTGCAACTCTAGTAATTGTTAAAGCTGTTTGAACACGAGTAGGCATACCATTTTTTTCAAGTGCATCTTGTAGAGCAAGTGAATTCATAATTGTAGCAAGCATACCCATATGGTCTGCTGTGGTTCTTTCCATTTCTAAAGCTTGTCTGCCTCTCCAGAAGTTACCACCACCTACGATAATACCTATTTCGACGCCTAAATCCTTAACTTTTTTAATTTGGTTTACAACATAACTAATAACAGTACTATCAAGACCAAAGCCAGCATCACCAGCAAGTGCCTCACCACTAATCTTAATTATGACTCTTTTATACTTACTTTCCATATATTCCTCCATAAAAAAGGGAATACAAAAACTTGTAATCCCTTTCAATAAACTAAGCTTTTTTAGCAGCTGCGATTTGGTCAGCAATTTCTTGAGCGAAATTGTCTTCCTTCTTCTCTAAGCCCTCGCCCATCTCGAAACGAACAAATCTTCTAATATCAAGCTTTTCGCCGATAACTGAAGAAGTCTCTTTCAAGTATTGTTCGATTGTCTTTGAAGAATCCTTAACAAATGCTTGGTCTAATAAGCAGTTGTCTTGGTAATACTTCTTAATTCTACCTTCAACCATTCTCTCAACGATTTTTTCAGGTTTACCCTCGTTAAGAGCTTGAGCTCTCAAAATCTCTTTTTCTTTCTCAAGGATTTCAGCAGGAACTTCACTTGAACGAACATATAAAGGCTTTGTAGCAGCGATTTGCATTGCGATATCGTGAACAAATCCCTTGAACTTGTCGCCACGAGCAACGAAGTCTGTCTCGCAGTTAACTTCAACAAGAACACCAACTGTACCATTCATATGAATGTAAGAATCAACAATACCTTGGCTAGCAATCTTAGATGCTCTCTTTTCAGCAGAAGCAATACCCTTTTCTCTTAGGTAAGCAACAGCCTTATCCATATCGCCATCGGTAGCAATTAATGCTTCTTTGCATTTCATAACACCAACACCAGTTTGCTCTCTTAACTTCATTATATCTTTATTTGTAAACATTTTTAACTCCTAAAAATTAGTCTTCTACCTTTTCGATAGGTTCAGAAATAGCTGACATCATAACATCTTCAGCATTATCCTCTTCTACAATTTCAGCCTTAGGTGCATTTTGCTCGCCTTGGTTAGCTTCAATAACAGCATCAGCGATAACACTAGCGAATAGTTTGATAGCACGGATAGCATCATCGTTACCAGGGATAACATAATCAACTAAATCTGGGTCGCCGTTTGTATCAACAACTGCAACGATAGGAATATTAAGTTTTCTAGCTTCTTTAATAGCGATTTCTTCTTTCTTTAAGTCTACTACGAATATGCAACCTGGAAGTGTTCTCATATTCTTGATACCACCAATGTTTCTCTCTAGTAGCTCTCTTTCCTTAATTAAACCAGCAACTTCTTTCTTTGGTAGGATATCAAAATCACCTACAAGTTCCATTTGGTTAATCTTGTTTAATCTTTCAACTCTTGTTTTGATTGTCTTAAAGTTTGTAAGTGTACCACCTAACCATCTTTGGTTAATGTAGTATTGTCCACATCTTTCAGCCTCTTCTCTAATAGCATCTTGAGCTTGTTTCTTTGTACCAACGAATAGTACAGATTTGCCCTCTGCTGCGATACCCTTTACGAACTCGTAAGCTTCCTCAACTGCCTTAACAGAAAGTTGAAGGTCAATAATGTGAATGTCGTTTCTTGCTGCGTAGATGTACTTAGCCATTTTAGGATTCCATCTTTTGGTTTGGTGACCAAAGTGTACACCTGCTTCAAGTAGTTGTTTCATTGAAATAACTGCCATAATAAAAAATCTCCTTTTGTTAATTCTTCCTTATACCTATGTAACCATTGCAACTTTCACACTACAACAGTCTAAATATAAGTGTTTTATTCTTTGTAAATAATAGCATATATATAATAATAAATCAAATAATTTACACCACTTTAAAAAAATATTTTGCCAAAACACAGACAATATACAATACAAACTATTTAATGCATTTACTATAAAAGTATTTTTATAAGATATGCAATTTGTAAAGTATTATATAAAATAAGTGTTTTTATAATACTTTACTATGCAATAAAATATTTTACATAATAAAATACCTACTTTACTAAAAATATTACAATAATCTATGCTAATTTAAATATAAAAAATGCTACCTAATTAGGTAGCATAATTTTTATTATTGTGGGTCGATTTTATCCAACTCCTTAATGTATTCTGCATAAACTTTATCAATTAAAGCATCATCATCAAGCAATGTAAATAAATCGTTACCATTTTCATCCTCAGAGATTTCAAAAATCAATGCTTCATCTTCAGCAATGCCTTCTTGCTCCTCTACTGGATGTAAGAAAATATACCATTTATCTTCGTAATCAATTGTAGCGATATGGTAAAATTCTTCTTCTACACCATCTTCACCAGTAAGAATAATGATATCATCTTCTTCGTCTATAATAGTATCCTTAATTTCGTCTGCCATAATAACCTCCAAGTTATTTATTTGATACATTAAATATAACATATTTTATATTCAATGTCATTAGTTTATATTAAAATTTATCCAAATATGCTTGTAAAATAATGCAAGATGCTACCTTGTCGACAACTTTCTTTCTTTTATCTCTCCTAACATCAGCAGAAATCAACATTTTTTCAGCTTGAACAGTAGTTAATCTTTCGTCTTGGAATACAAATTTTGCATCAATGCCTTTTTTTAATTCCTCAACATATTCTTTTGTTTTTTCTACTCTATCTCCTGCTGTTCCGTCCATATTAAGTGGAAGTCCTACAACAAAAGTATCAGCATTTTGCTCTTTTAATATTTGATTGAAATGCTCAATATCTTCTTCAACACTTTTCCTTGTATATGTTTCGTATGGATTTGCAATCATACCTAGCATATCACTTATAGCGACACCAATTCTTACATCGCCTACATCTAAACCTATTTTTCTCATATTAACCTACTTTATTTTCCTAATTTCTTTTGTCTATCAATAATTTTTTGCTCATCGCCATATGGCAATGGAGTATAAAATTGCATATCTTTTAATTCATCTGGCAAATATTGTTGCTCTACATATCCTCCGAAATCGTGTGGATACTTGTAACCTGTTATCTGTTCAACTTTGTAGCTATTTTGTCGTAAATAATTTGGCACCGATTCACTTTTAATATTTTCCACTGCCGACTCGACCATTTTTTTAGCTACAATCACGCTATTTGATTTTGCTGATTCACAAACATAAATAATTGCATGATACATTGGAATTTTGGCTTCAGGCATACCTATTTTTTCGTAAGCAGTAAGTGCCGATGTAGCAACAACCAAAGCATTACTGTTTGCAAGTCCAACATCTTCTGAAGAATGAACAATAAGTCTACGAAGTATAATCAATGGGTCGCAACCGGCTTGAATCAATCTTTCAGCCCAATACAATGCTGCATTGGAATCACTACCCCTTAAGCTTTTGCAAAATGCTGACAAAATATCGTAATAATCATCAGTATTTATTGACAATGCTCTATGTTGAATAGATTGCTCTGCGATTGTTAAATCAATAATAATTTTACCATCACAATTAGGATTAGTTGTCAAAACAGCAAGTTCAAGTGCATTAAGAGCTGTCCTCATATCGCCATTAGCAACGGTTGCAATGTGGTCGATTGCTTCATCAGTAATTTCAACATCGTATAAACCTAAACCCTTTTCCTTATCTTTTAAAGCTCTAGTTAATCCAAAAATTATATCTTTTTTAGTCAACTTGTGAAATTCAAAGATTCTACATCTACTAACGATAGCGTTTGTCATATTTACAAACGGATTTTCGGTAGTTGAACCAATAAATACTATATAACCTTGCTCTATTCCTTGAAGAACTGAATCCGATTGTGCCTTATTCCAACGATGGCACTCATCTAACAACAAATATGTCTTTTGACCATACATATTTAGTCGTTGTTTTGCCTCTTCTATTATTCTTTTGCTATCAGCAACACCACTTGAAACTGCATTAAGTTGCTCAAAATGACAATTTGTAGTATTTGCGATAATATTTGCAAGAGTCGTTTTACCGGTTCCAGCTGGACCATAAAAAATACAACTTCCTAACCTATCAGCCTTAATAGCCCTTCTTAAAAGACAATTTTCTCCTACAAGATGTTCTTGCCCAATGAAATCGTCAAGTTTTTTTGCCCTCATTCGTTCTGCTAAAGGTGCTAGCTTATTATCTTCGTTATATCCAAAATCAAATAAATCCATATTTACCTCAATAGGATATTACCATATTTTGAAAAAATTGTAAATAAAATACAATATTTAACTTATAAATACTAACTAATAACTAACTTAATAATCAATTAGAATTAGTAACAATTTTTACATATCCATCAACAATTTTTACAGGCTTTTTAACTGGATAATCTACATCATTTACACTGAAAAAATCGGCTGATTTTTTTGCAATAATTGAATACATTCCACCATTAAACCTATAATTTAATAATATTTTATCAATATTTCTAGGCAATTTAGGTTCAATATAAATAGCCATATTATTAATTTTGCAACCTATAATTCTGTTTACAACTATTGCTAATATCTCAATCAAGTTACCTTTTTCGTTAATTATCCTATCAAATATCAAATCCTTTGTTTTATCACAATAAAGATAATATAATGCTTCAAAATATTTATCTACATTATCAAAATTTTTATTAAAAAACTGCTTTTCTAACAATGTATCAATAAGGAAATTAAACTTTCTTTTATCAAAGTTTATTGTGTATTTGGCAAGCAAAATGATGTTGTCCAAATCCAAATTTTCCTTGATTGAACTAAATAATAAATTATAGTTTATACTGTTTACTTT
>JAHHUG010000018.1 GCA_020024085.1 Christensenellaceae bacterium
TCATTATATTTTGCATTTTTCAAAGCATTTCTCATATAAATTTAAAATATTTTTTTCAATTTTTACATTTTTATATTTAAGCCTCTTAAACAACTATTTTAATCAAAAATATGCTATAATGTTTTTATAAATATTTATTGAGGTGAAATATGAGTATAGCAGGAATTGTGTGCCTATCAATTTTTGGTGCACTATTATGTTTAATTTTATTTATGATTGTTCGTACCTTGCTTGTAAAACCTGTCGAAGAAGAGCATACCCCTTCTACCCCCGTTGAGCTTGACAAGGATATCCTTGCAAAACACTTGTCAGAAGCAGTGCAAATCCCAACCGTTTCTCTTGAAAATATCAACTGCGATGGTTCTGTTTTTTACAAATATCACGACTTTTTAGAAAAAACTTATCCAACTTTTCATAAAGTTGCTACAAAAGAACTTGTAAACAAGTACACACTTTTTTACACAATTAAGGGTAAAAATCCAAACCTTAAACCCGGTTGTTTTCTTGCCCATCAAGATGTAGTTCCAGCTGGAAATGAGGAGGAATGGGAAGTTCCACCATTTAGTGGCACAATTAAAGATGGCTATGTTTATGGTAGAGGTGCTCAAGATATGAAAGGTCAAATGATTGCTCTACTTGAGGCAATGGAATACCTACTTAACCACGGTTTTGAACCAGAACGAGATATTTACTTTATCTTCGGTCACGATGAAGAACCAAACACTGTTGATGGTGCTCCCGAGGCTGTAAAACTACTTAAACAAAGAGGTATCGAGCTTGAATTTGTTATTGATGAAGGTGGCACAATCCTAGATGGCTCAATTATCGGTGTAAACAAAATTATCGGCTTAATAGGTACTTGTGAAAAAGGTTATGTGGATATCGAATTATCTTGCACAAAAGATGGTGGACACTCTTCAAACCCTCGCAGACCTACTTCATTAGCTATTCTTGGTAAAGCAATAAATGAGATTGAAAACCACCCTTCAAAAACTAGATTTACACAGTCTACTAAAGAGATGTTCAATCACCTTGCACCATATATGCCATTTGGAATAAAGTTTGTTTTTGCAAACCACGACATACTATCACCACTAATTAGATTTGTACTATCAGTTGCTCACCCAGTTACAAATTCTATTGTTCGTACAACCTATTGTCCTACTCTTTGCAAGGGTAGCGATGCTACAAATATCATTCCAAAAACCTCTACTGCAAATATCAATTGCAGAGTGCTTACTGGCGAGTCAACCGATGATGTTTTGGCAAGAATTCAAAAATTAGCAGGCAAAGATGTTATTTGTAAGAAGGTTGGCACTGCTACTGAACCTACTGCCGTTTCTGATACAACAAGCGACGCTTACAAAAAACTAACCACTTCAATTAACGAGACTTTCCCAGAACTTGTCGTTGCACCATACCCATTTATTGCAGGTAGTGACAGCAGATATTTCTATCCAGTTTGTAACAATGTATTTAGATTTACTCCATTTATTGTTACCCCAGAAGACCAAAATAGAATACACGGACTAAACGAAAGACAAAGTATTGACCAACTTGAAAGAGCTACTCAATTCTTTATTCGATGCATTAAAAATCAAGCAAAATAAATTATATAATCGCAATATATGAGACAAACTCTATGCAAACTCTGAGAGTTTGACAGCTTTTGTCTATATCAAGTTGTATGGTAGTTTAAGTGTAATTATTTAGGTATCTATCTATAATTATGATAATCAATCACATTACTATATCAATGCGACAAAAAGATTTATTTAACATTAAAAAAGAGTTACAGAACATTGTAACTCTTTTATTTTTATTTTCTATTTTTATTATATTAAGCGAAAACTCTTAATCCTTGTTTTTTAACTTTTAAGTCGATTATTCTACCTTTATGAACTTCTGCATCAATATCCATATAATCGTGATTAACTAGCTCAATGCGAAGCTCATCAACTTGATAATGTTCAACATATGGGTTAGACAAGAAGTCTTTATTATCATCGGCAATCTCATCAAACATCTTCAATGTTTCCTTAATTGTAGCATCTTTTACAATTACTACGTCCATATAGCCATCACTCATATCGGCAAGTGGACAAAGTTTTAGTCCTGAAGAAATTTCGCCACCATTAAGGACAGTTATTTGTGAGTTTTTATACTCTTTTCTCTCTCCATTAATAGTTACAAAGAAGTGATATCTTTCTGTACCAAACATCAACTTTAACAATGTTTTTATATAGCTAAATTTTTGCACATGCACAGCTTGACCATCTTTATAAAACGGTTTTTCTATAATACCTTCCATACCTGCACACAAGAAACAGCACATTGGCACATTTTTGATTGTTTTATAGTTTTCGTCCTTAATATCGACATCAACATAGTCGATATTTTTGATATTATATCTTAAAATTTGTTCAACTGCCTCAATTGCATTATCACTGATACCAACACAACTAGCAAAATCATTGCCCTCACCAGCTGGAATAATGCCATAAATGATATTTTTCTCCACAATAAGTGGCAAAAGTGTAGATATTGTACCATCGCCACCAACACTGATTAGTGTTCTATGATTATCATCAATCAAATTTTGGGCAATCTCACGAGCCTCTTGCTTGTTGTTTGCAGTAAAAACAGAATATGTAATATCCAAAGAATCTAAATGATTTTTGATTTGTTCCATACACTCAATAGCTTTGCCTTTGCCAGCATTAGGATTGAGTATAAAATTCAAATTCATATTTCACCTCTTAAACTTATTTTATCATTTTTTAATTAATATGGCAAATTATTTACTAATTTATGACTAACTTATTGATAATTACATAAAAGTGTGCTATACTTTTCAAGCACACTAAAAAAAGGAGTAGTATTTATGCGAGATAATATTGTCAATAAATTAATACTTTTGTTTGTTTTTGACAAAATGGAAATACCTATTTCGGAAGAATCGCTAATTGACATTTGTACAACCACTAACGAATGGATGAACTATGTAGACTGTACTACTGCCCTTAACGATTTATTAGATGCTGATTTCTTGTACATTACCGAGCAATTATCTACAAGATTGATATCAATCACACCTGATGGAAGGTCTTGTATTGCAAGCTTTTATACTAGAATCCCTTCTCATTTAAGAGATGACATCAACGAATATATTTCAAAAAATAGGTTAAAATATAGGAAAAGGCAAGAATATTTTACCGATTATTATCGTAACGATGATGGTACATACACTGTATGGTTAAAGATTTTTAATACCGACAGACCACAATTTGAACTAAAATTATTGGTAGAAACTAGAAGTGCTGCAGTAGAAATGACTAGAAAATGGACAAGTAAAGCTGCTCAAGCATACGGTATGCTACTTGAAACATTATTAGATTAGAGGTGTTTATGGAAGAATATAAAACAAAAGGTACTTGTAGTAAAAAAATTTATTTTGATGTAAAAGACGACAAAATTGATTATGTAGAATTTGTAGGTGGTTGTAAAGGCAATACACAAGGTGTTGCAAAACTTTGTTTGGGTAGGCCTGTTGATGAAGTAATCAGTTTACTTGAAGGTATCGAATGTAGAGGCAATACATCTTGCCCTGACCAACTTGCTCAAGCATTAAAAGAATACAAAGCAAATCATTAATAAAACAAATCATTAATAAAAAAGAGTAACAAATGTTACTCTTTTTTTAATTAACTATTTAATCCATATTTTGTTATAATCAATTTTGTATTATAATATCATAATCCATACTTTAACTGTTGATTTCAATACTTAAAGTAGCAATTTAGTCAATATTAATATAAAATATTTTAATTTCGTAAGGGTTTAATTTTATAATATATTTGTTATCTTCTACCCTAACAGCCTCGGTTGTTTGTGGGTAATATTCGCTGATATTATAGTTATTATTATCAAACGAAAGTGCAATATTATCTAGTTCAAAGTCGTGCGTTTTCTCGTCGCTATTACGGACTATCACTATTGCCTTTTTACCATTTTTTGCATAATAACCATACACATTGCCCTCCTTTGGCTCGCCACCAAAGAACTGACTATTTTTAATTATATTAAAATTATTCTCTGCCCAAGTAAGTACATTTGTAGCAATTTGCCATCTTCTATCATCAAACATACTAGGGCTGAAATATAGCTCTACAAACCCTGTTCCACGCATCATACACATATACATATACTTTTCAAATTCATCGTAATCATATATGACCTTTTGATGTGATTTATCTGGTAGTGGTGGATTATAATTTCTCTCTGCATAGCAAGGTTCGTGATTATACAAATAGGCAACTGGAAATTGTAATTGTCTTTTTTCAAAGAAGTCACGATATTTTCCGTCACGATAATTCAAGCATTGACTTAGGTTGTCGCCTTTGCCCTCGTAACCCATATCGCCACAATTATTAAGCCACATTGCATTAACCCACTTTAAGAACCAAGGGCTAGGGTGAGCATATGAGGTAATATTCAAAAAGATATTCGGTTGAACCTCTCTTATCTTTTCAAAACCCTTTATCCACTCTTCCCACAAGAAAGTATAGAAGTATATTCCATCTTCCGTTCCCTTTGGGTGACCGTGTTTACTTGACTTACAAGGGGTTGTTGCAAATCCATCAATTTTGTAGTATGTTACATTAAATCTATTGCAAAAATCAACCATTTTATCGGTTAAATCCTTGATATATTTTGGGTCGCCAGTACAAATATCACAAGATTGTCTGCATTTATGATAGCCAATTTTACTTAACAATCCTGCATATTTTACCGTTTGAGTGGTATATCCACCTCGTGGTCCAAACCATACACCAAAGGTTGAATTAAGCTCCTCTGTCAACTGTTTTTCGTTGTAGAACTCGTTAGGAAAATGCTCCTTATCAAAATCCCAAAACCTTGCCACCTTATAGTCCGTCCAACCATCATCAACAACATAGCAATCAAGTGGTCTAAAGCCTTGTTTTTTAAAGTTTTCTGCAACCTCGGTAAAGCTAGATTTAATTTTATCAGTTGTAATATCTAGCATATTATCGTACCAAGAATTGTATTGTACTCTAAATTTTGAAGGTTGTGCTATTGTAGAAATATACTCAAAAAAGCTACTACGAAGTTTATCAAAAGTATTACCTATACCAGCACCTATCACAAAATCTACACTCTCATAAGTAGTGCCTTTGATTTCCTTAAAAGGTCTACCGAAAAAGTACTTGCTTGATGCGACATTATCCTTAATTTTGTTTTCCATAGTAGGATATTCGCCACCGAAAAATAGGTCATTTATGTAGTATGGTTGACCAAGAATAAATATTCTATTAGGTACATAAACTCTATCGGTAACTTCTGGTATTGTCCAGCTATAAACATCACTAAACTTAAAGCTATCAAATGTTAGATAATCAATTACCAAATCTTCATTATCAACATCAATTTTTATGCACTTTTTAATAGTATCACTTTTCAAGTCAACAAAGTATTTTACTGCTACTTTCCACTCGTTTTCACCAATTCTGCCCGTAAATAGCAAGTTATCTCCATCAATTTGTAGATTTAGCATACTATTATCAATTAGTTTTGTTTTCTTTATAAAAGCCGAGTAGTTGACAAAATAACTAATCTCAAACTCTTTATAATCTAACAAATCTAGTGTGGTATTTGTAAGTTTATTAGTAATTTTACTAGAACGAATTTTCCCGTTCTCAACAACAATTTCTTTAATTAATTTATTGCTTTCTATAATCATTATTCCCTGCTGAATTAAAAATACCTCCTAAAAAGGAGGTATCAATTATTTTTCGAATCCGTTATAAATTGCTTCAATAGCCTTTTCGTAATCGCTATTATCAACTCCAACGATAATATTAAGTTCGCTACTACCTTGGTCAATCATTCTAATATTAACGCCAGCATTAGCAAGTGCATTGAATAGTGTAGCAGAAGTACCCTTTCTTCTTGCCATACCATGACCAACAGTTGCAATAAGTGCCATATCGTTATATACGATGATTTTATCAATGCTAACACTTCTTCTAATGCCATTGATAATGTTTTCAAGTTTACCCTCAAGTTCACTGCTTGCAATAACAAAACTCATTGTATCAATACCTGATGGAACATGCTCGAATGATACTCCGTAATGCTCTAAAACTGAAAGAACTTTTCTTGCAAAACCAATTTCACTATTCATCATTGATTTTTCTAAAAGTAGTACAGAGAAATCCTTTTTACCAGCAATACCTGTAATAACACTATTATCTGGGTTGTAATCTTCAACAATCATTGTACCCTTGTGTGAAGGGTTAAAAGTATTTTTGATATTGATAGGAATACCTGCTTGGCGAACTGGGAAAATTGACTCTGGGTGAAGAACATTTGCACCCATATAGCTAAGCTCTCTAAGTTCCTTATATGTTAGCTCATCAATAATTTTTGGGTTCTCTACAATCCTAGGGTCAGCCTTCATAAAGCCATTTACATCAGTCCAGTTCTCGTATAAATCAGCACCAACACCACGGGCAATAATAGCACCTGTAACATCGCTACCACCACGAGAGAATGTTTTGATATTGCCATCAACATCAATACCGTAGAAGCCTGGAATAACTGCTCTATCAACACCCTCAAGCACTCTTTTTACATTGTCATTTGTTATTTCGCTATCTAGCATACCACGACTGTCAAACTTGATTAAGTCCTGTGCATCAATAAATTTGTAGCCTGTTTTAATTGCAAAAATTCTAGCTGACAAATATTCGCCACGGCTTGCAGCATAGTCTGGAGTGGTACTTGTATTGATTTGTTTTTCAATACTATCCAACATTTCGTTTAGGTCAAAATCCAACTTTAAGTCATCAACTAAAGCTCTAAATCTCTCTCTAATTTTGCCGAATGCATTATCGCATCTACCTGTCTCTTGTGCCTCATCAAAGGCTTTATATAACATATCTGTTACTTTAATGTCGTTTTTGTCTCTTTTGCCAGGTGCAGATACAACAATATATTTTCTGTCCTTATCGCTTTCAATGATATTAAAAACTTGGTTTACTGTAATGGCACTAGCCATAGATGTTCCACCGAACTTACATACTTTACAACTCATTATAACTCCTCATTAGGCACAATTAACTTTGCCTCTAAATAATATCTTTTACTATTTGCCTCACCCATAGAGAATGTTTTTCTAGGCAACACACCATTATCAATGATGTACTTAAATAAATCATTTTTGTCAATAGCTGGCATAAATATTGCAAGACCACCCTTGTTTTTAGCAACCTCAAGAGTATTGTCTCTATCGTGAACATAGTCCACTTTTGCCTCGCCTTTTTCTACCAATCTATCTATGTAAACTTGAATCTTGTTTATTGCATCAACTGGGTCTTTAGGAATATTTAGTGGGATACTCTCTCCATTAAATACCATTTCAGTTTTAGCACCCTTATTTCTGCTAAATACAAACTTTAATACATTAACAGCTTTTTTGTCAAGCCCTGTTACAACCCTATTGATAGGCTTGAACTCAATTGAGGCTTGGTGCAAGTTTACAACCTCAACAAGAGCGTATCTTGCTGGGTGATTTTTTCGTTGTTCTTCGGTTAAATTAACCTTTATTTTATCCCAACAAGCTTTGGCAGTAGCTAGTGAGTGATTACCATCACCAACGGCAAACAATATATTTGTAGCCTTGCCGTACTTGCTTATTTGAGTATCCTTATCAAGCAAACGATAAATTTTATCGGTTATTTCTTTTGTGTTAGTTACTCTATAACCTGCAATATGTCCACCATTCATACATAAATCAAAGTTGTATAATGGCTCTAGGCTCTCCCTATTTTTGTACAAATCCTCTATAATATTACATTCTCTATCGTCCATAAGTAGCATTATATGAGGTAGTTCAATAGGTGCATTTTCTCTAATTTTTACACGAGGAGGTATCCTTTCAATAACAGTACCCTCGGTCGCTTTAATGCTAGCATCACTTTCTGGATTGAAATCGTACTCTTCAAGGTCAATAGGTAAAACAAGTCCTAATCTATGTGCATCATTTACATACCTATCAACTAAAACAAAACTATCACGGATTACCTTGAAAGTATCCCACTTGATATAGTTGTACATTGTTTCATTGATATACTTAATTCTTGTTTCGTCATCATTTCCAAGAAATGCCTCTGGGAAAATCATGTACAAGCAAGACCTATTGTCGCCAACATATTCTTTTAGTTGTTCCCAGTACTCTGGTTCACTTGTATATTGGTCGCAAGCCACTACCGACCATTTCATATATTCTAGGTCTTTTGGCAATAAAATGTCTTGAACTTTGATAATATCTTTCATTTTTATCCTAACCTCTTTTTACTATGATTGTTTACATTAATTCCGTAAACATTTTCAATTTCTTCCTTAAGCCTTTCGATTGTCATATATCTAGTTAGTACGCCTTTTTTAGCAATAGAAATAATACCTGTTTCCTCACTGACTACAATAGCTAATACATCACTTTCCTCAGTGATACCGATTGCAGCACGGTGTCTTGTGCCCACCTCTTTGGTAACGGATACATTGCCAGTTAATGGCAAGAAACAGCTTGTTGCTAGTATTTTATTACCCTTTATTACAACTGCACCATCGTGTAAAGGGGCTTTTGTGTTAAAAATACATTCTAGTAGTTGAGATGAAACATTGGCATTTACCTTAATACCTGTATCTAAAATGTTTTGTTCAATAGAGGTAGGAGTAAGCAAAATAAGAGCACCTATATCTCTTTTTGCCATTGACTGAACTGCTGATAGAATATGGTCTGTTGCCTCTTGCAATTCCTCATCACTACCATATGTATCACCAAAAGAATCTCTTGCACGAGGGCTAGAAATCTTTTGGAAAATTAGTTTTATATCAGCTTGGTATGCAACAGCCATAGCCACAATTAAACTAAACATTATGCCATTCATAATACTAATTGTAATGTTATCTGCATAGAAATCGAATACAATTGTAATTGCAAGGAATACAAGGAATATAAAATAAACCTTTAGATGTCTCTTCTTTCTAAAGAAAATAAACATTAGCACTAATGAAAAAAGCATTATTATTGCATCAACTATTAAAAAGTAATATTTAGACTCCATTATAGCCTCCTAAATACCAAACGGATTGTTGTTATTGTTGTTATTTTTATTATCCTTGTCATCATCTAAACCAAATGGGTCGATATGCTCTTGAGGTTCATCATCGAAGCCCTTGATTGTTCCATTTGGTCCAACAAATTGGTCAATATCTATATAAAGTGGTTTGATAGGGTCATTTGATTTATCTGCTCTATTTTTAAGCACAAAATAAACAACAACCATTATCAACAAAATCAAACCAACAACAACACCTGTTACAATAACTATTGTATCGTTATGAGTGCTAAACTTTGAATAATCTGGTTTTTCATTAATAGAAGTTTGCATCATATCTACAAAAACATCGTTTGTAAGTACAGCCTTAACCAAAGCCACTGCATCATTCATTTGAATTTTGCCTTTATCGCCAAAAACATCGTTAAACTTTTCAATAGTGTCATTGCTTGATTGCATCAAGTTTCCATAATTCTTTGATTGAACAAAGCCTTTACTTGTAAAGTTACCACTAAACAAACTAATTGTAGGTAGTCTTTTTGCAATAAATGGAGCAACATCGCTAAGCAATGCTTGATGATTGTACTCAAGACCAATATTTGGTTCTACTACACCAAAAACCTTTTTGTCAGCAGGCATTTTATTAAATCCTAGATTATTTTTACTTGCTATATTTGAAATATATTCATAATGTTTCCAGTGCATTTCATCATCGTACAAGTAGCTATTATCTCCTGCACCGATACCCCAAATATTTACCATTAGTAGTAGGTCGTCAAGTCTATTATTTATTTTAAGTTGGTTTACATAGTAACTACTGCCTTGAAGTCCAATTTCACTAGCACCAAAAAATACAAACTCTACATTGAAGTTAAGTGGAATATCCTTAATTTCCTCCATAATAGCAAGAACTGTTGCTACACCTACACCATTACTTGATGTACCATCGCTATTAAGGATATCTTCGGTTAAACCCTCTGCATTATCATAATTTGCTGCAACTACAACAAACTTTTTAGTATCAACAGTTGCTTTTTTTGTAATCTTTAGGTTAATTGCCTCCTCGATTGCATTACTATTGAACCTATTTACATACTTAACTTTTTCACTCTCATCAATTTGGCTAGCCTCGTAGCCCATTGATAATGCCTTATTTTTAAGATAATTTACTCTTACTTTTTGTCTTTCTTGATAACCAACAGTACTTTTGTTTTCGCCTGATACAAAATCAACCAAATAATCATAAGCCTTGCTTTCAACAGTTGTTGCTGTTTTTGTTGATTCTTTTGCATATGCTACATTATTAACAGCAAACATAGGGCATAAAGCTATTACAAATGTTAAAATTGATAAAATAAACTTTTTCATAACCCCTCCTAAACTGCTATTAAAATAAAGTACAAACCAAGAGGAATTGCAAGGGATAAGAAAATAACCGGTGCAGACTTCTTATTTAGGTACTTTTTGTAAAATATTGCATAAAGTATTGCAAAAGTAATAGCCAACATAATTATTTCAATTAGTGGTTGCAATCTAAATGTAAATGGCATAGCAAAATACATAAAGTTGAATAATCCAAGTAGTAGATTACTTACTGCTACAACCCCTTTGAAAATTGATATAAATTGATATTTATTTATTGTGCTAAAGCTAACTCTCATAATAGAGTTGCACACAAACCTTGCCAAAATCTCCACCCATAAAGCATATAAAATTGAGTGCAATGCAAATGTAAGCACTGTTAATGCAGTTGGATTTACTCCGGCAAGACTCATTTCAGGCATAAAAGGAAGAGTGTTTATAGAAACACTTGTACTAAAGTAATCCTTTGCCACAATAGAAAAACACAACAAAAAATAAGTAATATACGAAATAGTTTTGTATGTGTTATTTTTTTTAATATCTTGTTTTGTATCCATAATTCTCCTGTTATACTATCAAAATACTAATTGCAGACTTTAACGCTTCATTAATGTTGATTTTACCCGTCAAACTTTGATACTCCAAATCAACCAACCTTTCGCAATATGCTTTCAAAATCTTTGGCGAATAATTTTCTGCCGTTCTTCTACTCATTTTCACAGCATAAGGCTTAATTTTAAGTCCTTTTGCAATCTCTTCATCAGTGCCAGTACTTATAAGCACATACAACATTCTCTTATATTGAGAAAGTATTGCCTGAATAAGAGTTAACGGTTTATTGCCAAGTTGGATAAGGTTTTCCATAATTTGCTTTGCTTTAACAGGGTTTTTGTCTGCTAAACTTTGGGTAAACTCGTAAATTTTGTAGTCGGTACTAGGTGTAACAACAGCCTCAATATCCTCTACTTGTATTGTACCAGTCTGTTTATAACAAATTAGTTTGTCAATCTCATTATGTATTTTTCGCAAATCACATAAACAATATTCAGCAAGTTTTTTTGAAGCTAAAGGATTAATCTCCCTACCCTCATGTTTTACAACCAAATTTATTTGATTTACACACTCATCAAATGATAATGAACTGCAATCTACTATCTCGCCATACTTTTGTAGTGACTTAAGGTCGCCATTATCAAATAGAACAAAAACAGTTTGGATTTCAGGACTTGAAAAATACTCCTTAAGCAACTTTTCTTGTTCTTTGGTTGGTGCTTTAGGCTCCTTAACTACAACCACTTTTTTCTCATCTAGTAGTGGATAACTATGCAATGCCGATATAATATCGCCAATATTTGTGAAGTCCTCAAAAACATTAAGGTTAAATGCAATAACTTCCTCGTTTAGAATACTAGAAAATGTGTTTAATGCAAATTCCTTCAAATAGCTGTCATCACCAGTAACAAAATAGACCGGTTCAACAGAGTTTTTTAGACTTTTCTTTAACTCTTTTACTTTCAAAAATATACTCCTATGATATTATAGTATATCAAATGCAAGTTAATATGTAAAGAATTATATATATCTTAAATAAATATAAATACCAAAGATAAAATAATTAAAAATGTGAAAATTGAAATTTTATATTGTTTTTTGATAAAAATGTATGGAGAAATTGTTACTTCAGCAAGTAAATATGTGGTTAAAGCAAGCCCACTAAACACCATATTTACCATAGAAATATTTACCTCGCTACACAAAATTGTAACCAATTTTATCGGTATAAAAAGATAGTCAATTAGTGCAAGTAAATTGACCATAGGGAAAATTAATTCAAGAATTGTAAAACATAAAGTTAGTGCATAAATTACGGGTAATAATGGTAAAATAATGCAATTTGCAGGCAGAAACCATATAGGAAAGGCTTTGAAATGATAAAAAATGAATGGTAAAATTGCAAAGTTTACCGACAAACTTGCACCAATTAAACTTGCCAATTTATGTGGTAGTTTAGTCAATTTATTTGTAATAATTTTACCAAAAGTAATAAGCCCAAATACTGCGAAAAAGCTAAGCTGAAAACTAATTGTAAACATTGAATAAGGCTTGTACAATAAAATAATTATTCCCGAAAGTGCAAGCCTACTAAGTGCATCATTTTTAAATCCGTATTCGTTACCAAACAATAGTATAAGCATCATTATTGTTGCCCTTACCATACTTGGAGAATAGCCACACAAAACATTGTATAAAATTAGTGCGACCATTGTCAAAATTATATTAAAAGCACCTTTGATTTTTAATTTTTTGTTTATCCAAAATATGAATGAAGCAAGTATTCCAATATGCAAACCTGATACTGCGAAAATATGGTTTAATCCCGTTTTTGATAGTCCGTACCTAAGTTCAGTATCCATCATACTTGTATCACCAAAAACCATACCATATGCAATATCTCCACTTTCTTTTTTAAGATATTTATTGTAAAGATATCTTGTATTAATTTTTATTTTCTCACTAACGCTAAGTTTAGATGTAGATATTTTTACAAACTTATCAGATGTGCAACTATGAAAAATATTTTTATCGTACAAACTATTGATATAACTATCGGTACAATCGTATTCAATTTTGTTCACTTGTTCATATGAATAAATAATATCTCCAATATTGAAATTATCGTTTGTGAATATTATCATATTACCATTTATCTTTTTGTTTGCAACAGTCACATCTTCAATAACAACACCGTTAGTTCTTACCTCAAAAACTCTACCTTGAATAGATGCCTTATAGTAGTCTACCTTACTACTTTCAATAGTGTAATCATAAAATGTGACAATCGTTAAACCAATAATTAAAAATAGTGGGATAAATATGTACTTTAACTTTTTTGTATTAAATAAAAATAGGAGAAACAATGTAATAGATAAGGTAAATAGTACAATTAGATATATCCTGTTAAAATTTAAAAGCAGAATACTAGCCATACTAAAAAGCATTGCTATAAAACTAAATACTATTACCCTATAATTACATAATTTCTTCATTTGTAAAAATCGTATTTTATCGCATATTGACTAAATATAATACTTAAAATGTCAATTTATGTAGATAAACATATTGTTTTGTCATTAAAAAAGGCATAACCTAAAATAAGTTATGCCTTAATTATCAAATAAATTTATTAGCCAATATTAGCTGTTGCAACTACATCAGCACCTGTTCCTAGTACATCTTTAATAATAACATCGCCAATTCTTACTGGTAGTGTTACCTCAACATGTCTAAGCTCTTCAAGAACCTTAAAGATATCGCTCTTGTTGATA
The DNA here is from genome assembly GCA_020024085.1 of Christensenellaceae bacterium. Lineage (GTDB taxonomy): Bacteria > Bacillota > Clostridia > Christensenellales > CAAEEZ01 > HGM11377. Next base: position 13,832 of record JAHHUG010000018.1, read on the forward strand.
GGTTGATTTGTTTTGCAAGATACAACGGCGCCATCTTTGATTCTAACTAAAGATGTAACTACTCTCTTTGGATTTGTTACTTCTTGTTTACCGTAAACCTCGCCTCTTTTACAAGTGTTGCCACTTACCTTTACTTCATCTCCGTTAACCTCTACGGTTAATGCACAACCCATTGGGCAGTTAATACAAGTAATATTCTTAACCATAGTATCCTCCTACTTCTCTAGTGATAACTCAATATCACCAGTAATCTTTGACTTATCAAGTTCTACACTTTCCATTTCGCCTGGAGTGAAAATCATCTTCTTCTTTGAGTAGATAACCTCATCACCACACTTAACAATAAGTTTAGCATTCTTGAATACATCTCCTACTCTAAAGTATACCTTAACCTTACCCTCACCAGAATATACAGATTGAGGTAAAGCATATCTTACACCATTAGTAGCATTAACTTTATATGAAGTTTCGCTTGTAGCAAGCTCACCTTTAGCATACTTTGAAGCATATTCACCAGCAATTGTGCCTTCAGCAGATACATTATCAACTAGGTCGTGAACATGTAGTACATTACCACATGAGAAGATACCTGGAATACTTGTTTGACGATATTCGTCAACAACAGCACCTGTTGTAATAGGGCTCATTTTGATATCCACATTTGAAATTAAGTCGTTCTCTGGGATTAGACCAACAGAAAGTAGAAGTGTATCGCACTCTACAAACTTTTCTGTTTCTAGCTTTGGTTTACGGTCTGGACCAACCTCTGCGTAGTACAAACCTTCTAGTCTATCTTTACCAACAACTCTTGTAATTGTGTGAGCAAAATGTAGAGGAATATCAAAGTCATCAAGACATTGTACAATATTTCTCTTTAATCCAGAAGAATAAGGCATTAACTCAAGTACCATTTGAACTTTTGCACCTTCAAAAGTCATTCTTCTTGCCATAATTAGACCGATATCTCCACTACCAAGGATAACTACTTTTTTACCAACTCTATAACCCTCGATATTCATCATTCTTTGAGCCATACCAGCTGTATAGATACCAGCAGGACGAGAACCTGGCATTTGGATAGCACCAGCAGTTCTTTCCCTACAACCCATTGCAAGTATAACAGATTTTGCCTCAACGGTAAATACACCTTCAGTTGGGCAAACGGCTGTTACAACCTTATCTGGAGTAAGACCGATAACCATAGCTTCAAGTACAACCTTGATATCAGTTTCTTCAACCATTTTTACAAAACGGCTAGCATATTCTGGACCTGTCAACTCCTCTTTGAAGTAGTGAAGACCAAATCCATTATGAATACATTGATTTAGGATACCACCTAATTTTACATCTCTTTCAAGAATAATAACAGAACTACCATTCTTACGGGCCTCAAGTGCTGCAGCCATTCCTGCAGGGCCACCACCGATTACGCAAACATCATATTTCATATTCAATCTCCTTCAACTTGCCGATGGCAATCTCACTATTACCGTTATCCTTTTTAACAGATGTAATAGGAATATTTAACTCTCTTGCAATAATTTCAATTACTCTTGGGCCACAGAAACCACCTTGGCATCTACCCATACCTGCTCTGGTTCTTCTCTTAACAGCATCAACACTCTTTGCTGGAAGTGGAGCATGGATAGCAGCAACGATTTCTGCCTCGGTAACCTTTTCGCATCTACAAATTAATCTACCCCATCTTGGGTCTTCTTTAACCTTTTCGTTAAGTTCCTCGGTAGATAAGTTTACAAATCTTGGGTGTTCTGGGTTTGGAACTAAAGTCTCTTTTGCAGTAAGCTCGATAATCTCGCCAACCATATCCTTAACCTTTTCGCCAATTGCTGGAGCAGAGGTTAAACCAGGAGAACAAATACCTGTTACAGTGATGTAGTTTTGAAGTTTCTTAGAGAACTCAATAACAAAGTCATCGCCAACAACATGTCTTACACCTGCATATAGTCTAATAACCTTACGGTAGTTAGCATTTTTGTAAGTTTTAGCAACACCTGCTCTAATTTGGTCTAATCCATCAAGTGAAACTGACTTATCTTCGCCATCTTCAACGACAACAGATGTTGGTCCATAAATAACATTACCATCAGCTGTTGGAGCAACTAAGATACCTTTACCTTTCTCATCAGGAAGTGGGAAAATAACAGTGTTAATATGTGCTTTTTCTTGTTGGTCAAGTACAAAGTAATCGCCTCTTCTAAAGGTCTCCTCATAAACCTCTGCACCGATAGCCTTGTTTAGTTTCATAGAACCAGCACCAGCACAGTTGATTACAACCTTTGCCTCATACTTGTTACCACTTGCAGTAGTTACGACAAATTTGTCAGCTACCTTTTCAACATTAACAACTTCCTCGCCAACTTTAACTTCACCACCATTTAAGATAGCGTGGTCGCAAAGAGCGATTGTAAGTTTGTATGGAGAAACAATACCAGCATCCTTTGCATATAAAGCAAGCTCAATATCATCAGCAACATTTGGCTCAATTTCAAGAATACGGTCACGACCAATAATCTCTACATCAACACCATTTTGGATACCTTTGTTGTAAAGCTCCTCAATACCTGCTCTACCATTCTTTGTTGTTACAACCAATGAACCAGTGTTAACATATGGAACATGTAGTTCGTTTGCTAACTCTTTCATCATTTTGCAACCCTTTACATTAAGTTCAGCCTTTAATGTATTAGGAACGCAGTCATAACCTGCGTGCACAATACCACTATTTGCACGACTTGCACCACAGCTTACATCATCATACTTTTCAAGTAATAAGCATTTTGTATTGTACTTTTGAAGAGTATCCAAAACAGCACAACCAATAACGCCACCACCTATGACAATTACATCAAACATACTTTTCTTCCTTTTTTATAATATTTTTAAATTTAACCTTATTTAGTAAACTTTTCGTTATACTTTACGATATCTTGAGCGATATATTTCATAGCTTTTTCCTTGCCATAAATATTTAGTACAACGGTAGTTTTTCCTTCTAATTGCTTATATACACCAAAGAAGTGTCTAATTTCTGCTACATAGTTTGGAGGCAACTCCTCGACATTTTTGTAAGCAGACCAAATAGGGTCACTAAATGGTATTGCAATTATCTTTTTATCTCTATCGCCTTCATCTTCCATATCAACTACGCCGATAGGATAACATTTTACAAGTGACATAGGTGCGATTGGCTCAGAGCACAACACCAATACATCTAGTGGGTCACCATCATCACTAAGTGTTCTTGGAATAAATCCATAATTGGCTGGATAGTGAGTTGCAGTAAACAAAATTCTATCTAGTTGTAGCATACCTGTTTCCTTATCCAATTCGTACTTATTTTTGCTACCACGAGAAATTTCAATAACTGCACAAAATTCTTCTGGCTTGATTCTATCTTTAGAAATATCGTGCCAAATATTCATTTATTATCCTCCATATTTTTTCTTCTAATCTTTATAAATTTTATTGTACAACTTATACCTTGGTATAACATCGCACCACTAAACACATACAATAAATCGCCTATTACCTCGCCACTTGCTGTGTAGTGCTTAACATATACTGCAAGTCCTAGGAATAATGCGAATATAAAATATGATATCAAGGTAACCCTACCTAAATTTTGATGTATGCTAAATGGCATAATATACAAAATGCACATACCAACGCTAAATACGAATGTATCAAAAATTGCCTCAGCTAATAAAGTATCAACAGCTCCTATTTTAGCCTGTTTTTTAAGAAATGATACCAAAAATAGCATACCTATGATATATCCTAATATAACTGCATAACTAATAAATTTGATTAGTTGTTCCTTTTTTCTCATATACTTATATAGTTTATCACAGAATTATCGTCTTGACAATAGCTTCTTAAAGATAATGTAATAACTTTTAGTTATATATATTATTGTATATATACTTTTTAGACAAAACATAGTAATTGACTATTTACTAAAATAAAATAAAAAAAGATGGTAAAAAATACCACCTAATTTTTTTAATTTTTCTCATTTAAAACCTTATTACAAGCCTTTACAACCTTGATTCCATCGTGAAGTGGCACTGCAAGGAATATCAAACTCATAACTGTTCCAAAGAAATATATTGCATAGCAACCGGATAAATTTCCTTTTACCATAGTATAGAATGCAAGTGGCACATTAGCAGGTGCTTCGTTTACCATAGGAATAGGAACTAAACAAGCTCCTGTTGGGTCTGCAAAACAAGCCAAAAATACATATACAAGTGGAAGTGTAAGGATAAAAGCATATATCGTAATACCTATTGTCAATTTCTTACGCCACTTTATATCGGTCAGCCTTGCTGATAGGTTAGAAAACAACAATATTCCTATCGACATAAACACAATTACTACTACATATGCAAGTATCAAATTGATTTCTATCAAACCATCGTAAAATGGCAAAATATTTAATCCACCAATTCTTCCAACAGTAATAATGGACAAAATACCAATTATCTCCGATACAAATGCAATTACATAAAACACAGCAAAAAATATCTTTCGATTTTTGCTAACATCTGGTAACTTCATAATCCCCCTCTCAAAATAGATATATACATTGATTTTACCATACATTTTTTTGTTTTCATAAATTCCATTAAAAATATTTGCAATTATTAAAACAAATCATCATTTATAAAAAAATAGGATAGAAAACTCTATCCTACTAATACCAGACAAATTTTTTTCTGTTTCTTTTTACATCTTGCATATTGACATCTTACCAAATTTGATTTATAATACAAACACTCTGGTAGGTAAAAAGCCTAAAGTCAAGAGAGTCTTCGGCTTGACCGAGCGAAGTAGCTATAGAGTTGAAATTCTTCACCACGAGTGATAC